>JACQZL010000392.1 GCA_016213865.1 Candidatus Rifleibacteriota bacterium | reverse complement strand
CTGGCAACTTCTCCGTGGCGCGCTTCTCGTGAGATGCAGTGTGCTACAATGATTGGACGCACAAGTGATGCGCCGCGGCGCCCTGCGGAAGGTCCGCCCCGCCCCCGGGCTTCCTGCCGTCACGTCAGCTCTGGAGCCTTGCGCCGCTGGAGGCCCAGAGGCAGGGCGCGGGCCCCAGGTTCGACGGCGCGCTCCTCGACGAGGCCCAGGACTTCGACACGGAGGCGCTCGGGTTTGCCGTGGGGCTCTTGCGGCCAGGCCGGGACGAACTCGTCGTGGCGGCCGATGCGTCCCAGAACATCTTCCGGGCACGCGGGAGCTGGAAGCAGGCCGGGATCCAGGCCCAGGGAAGGACGCTGGTGCTGCGCTGTGAGACTGCACGGTACCCAAGCGTCCGAGGCCGGAAGAGGAAGACCCCAGGGTGCCGCCCCGGAGGGAACTTCCTGAGGTCTGCGAAACCGACATCCAGTGTGAAGACGACTCGGCCCTCTACCTGAGACGCCTGCGCTACCTCGACATCGGACTTGCCCAGTCATCCCTCGCTGGCAGCTGTGCATACGTCGTGTCCCAGTTCCTCCAGGACAATTCGCAAGTGCGTGGAGAGGTTCTCGTCGAGCTTGATCCTCACTCGGCTCTCAGCTTCCAGGTGTTCTCCTGCGCCAAGTCTGCGGCATACGCCAGGGCAGCGCGTACGTCCTCCATCACCAGTGAGGGGTACTGCTTCAGTAGCTCCTCCGGAGATGCGCCTTCAGCGAGAGAGGCCAGGATGATCGCGATGTAGATCCGCGTGCCGCGAACACACGGCCTACCGCCACAAATCGCAGGGTTCACGACCACGCGTGCGAGCAGTTCATCTCTTGTCATGGGGCACCTCGGCCCGGCGTTTATCACGCTGCGAGCCATGCCGGTGAAGGCTGCGCGGCCGAGAGCGGCGCGGTTCGGGAGCTTCCCGACCTTGAACTGGCGGACCTCGACGCCTGTCTGCGGTTCGCCAGTCGGCGTTTGGATCATCCGGTCCTGGCTGCATGAAGATCTGGCTCGACGCCCAGCTCTCACCCGGCCTGGCTTCCCGGTGCCGCCAGCCCACCTGTCGGCCTGGAGTGGTGCCCTACCGGGACCGTGGTTCGACACCCGGTCAATTGCTGGCCGACATCTTGCCGAAATTGACCCAGACTTTGCGCCTGACGGACACCGAGTCGCCCGCCTTGCAGTTCTCCGAGTTCCCCCAGTTGTTCCAGGAGTACAGGTTCCAGGCAGTCTGCCCTAGCGTCATCTGGAACTGGGCAGTGCGGGACTCGGTGGAGGGCACTCGCCACCAAACCTGCACCCTCGGGTGCAGCGCCGCAGGGCCCCGGGCGATATGCCGCGGATGCCGGACCGACTCGGCCTGATACTGTCTCCAACCCTCGGTCGTGAACACGTTAGTCCAATCTCCCTCGATGTTGTACGCAGTGAGGTCGCCGTCGTGCGTGAAGGGCTCCAGGCAGTACAGCCGCCAATAGAAGTTGGAAGGCGGGAGGCGCATCAGCTGGTAGTCACCGATGTGGAGCGTGCCCAGGCGCACCTCGAACCCCTTGAGACCCAGGTGGCCCGCCATCGCGAGCCCCCCGTGACCTGCCCCCATCACGCAGAAGACCGGATTGTCCTTCGACTGATTGACCTCCTCTAACGCTCGGCTCGAACGCTACCCACCACCTCGGCCAAGGGCGGCAACCGTGTTCAGACTGGCTCTGCCTTGCCGGGAACCTGACCGGTCCAACCCCTCGCACGCCTTCCCGCGGCTCGGCAAGCACGGCTGACGAGCGTTGCCATTCGGCTCCAGAAGCGTTGACTGTGCCCGGTATCCCCCGCATCATACGACCACTGGTCGAAACAGGACTCAAGTCCGACCTATCAACGCGAGACCACGCCGCCAACGACCGCAAGGCGGCGAACGACGTGAGATTCTCTAACACGGTAGTGCTAGTCGGGGGAGGGCGCGGACTGCAAGGGCGGCGCCGGCTGGGCTTGCGGCGCGGGGCGGGCCACAGGAACCGGTCGTGACCTGATCGCGTGGGGTTGCGGGATCGGCTGCGTCCTGGGCACGTGGACTTGTGGAATGGGCCGTGGCAGGGGCACATGCGTCCGGGGAACCGTGATCGGCGTCGAGCCGGCGCCTGCGTGCGGCGGCCCTTCGGACTCCAGGTCGCCGGGTGGCGTCCCGGGCTGGGGCCCCGGAGCGAGGTACTCGCCTGTGCCCTGTCCCGATCGCCCGCGCGCCCGCGAGGTGACGGCGAGCTTCCGCAGCGTTCCGTCGCGCGCGTCCCTGGGCGTCCGGTAGGCCAGCCGGTACTGCAGTCGCACGTGGGACAGCACCTCACCGAAGACCCGGCGCAACTCCTCGGCGCGGGACGCGCTGTAGAAGCGCCCGCCGGTCACCTGCGCGAGCCTCTCCAGCAGCTTGCGATCGACTTGCGAGCCCAGCCCGACCGTCCACAGCGGCACCTGGGCGCGGCGGGCGGCCTGCGCCACCGATCTGGCCGTGGCCGCCGATTGCGGCGCGGAGCCCGCGGCGTTCTGGTCCCGGCCATCGGTGAAGACGACCGCGAGACGCCGCCCGTGTACGCCCTGCAGGCGGGCCACCGCCTGCTCCATGGCGTCGTAGAGGGCGGTGGCCCCTTCGGTCTCGAGCTTCTCGATGCAGTCCCGGATGGCCTGGTGACGAGTGGTCAGGTCTTCCCGCAGACGCGGCCGGTCGGAGAAGGTCATCAGCATCACGCGATCGCTGGGGTCCAGACTTCTCACGAACCCTGCCACGGCGTCCTTCAGACTGAGCAAGGCCGGCTTCATGCTGCCCGAGAGGTCGAGCACCAATCCGATCGAGAGCGCGGCGCGGTCCAGTTCCACCGACAGGAGCGCGACCTCGGCGCCGTCCTCGGCGAGGGTGAAGTCGTCTCGCGTCAGGCCGGGCACGGGCTGCCCTTCCTCGGTGAAAACGCCGAGGTTTACACCGATGGCGGGGAAGGCGGACGAGTCGAGCTGCGACAGGCTCGTGGACAGGCCGCTGGCCATGACGGGTGCGCAGAGCGCCAGGAACAGCAGCAGTCTGGTCATGCGGCGGACCTCCGATCGCGGAGAAGGTGTGAAGTGCCCAGGTACGTCGAGTGGAGCCGAGCACCCCGAGGGCCGGACCTCCTGCCTTCGGGGGCGTCTTGGGCCGAGAACGGGCCGGAAGCGGACGAGCCTCGGCGGGGGCCGCATCCGATCGTATCACCGGAGTCGGGATGCGTTCGTCAGCCGAGGGTGCGAAGGGACGCCCTCTCGGATTCAGGGAACTCCGCCTGCCTCCGAGTCAGTCTTCGAGAGCCGTGCGCCGCCGCCTCTTGATTCGCGTGGTGCCGGGAGGGGCAGCGGATGGAAGCTCCTCGGCCTGCCCTGGCTCGGAGAGGGCCAGCGCGTCGGAGATCGAGAAGCCGATGCTCTCGAGAAAGTGACGGACCTCGCGCGCATGCTCCTCGCGGATCACGAACCAGTCGGGAGGGATGAACCCGGCCAGATGCGGCCGCAGCACGGCGCTCGACAGGAGGGCCTCGCGAGCAGGCGCGCGGCTCACCCTGAGCAGGTGGACTCGGCTCAAGGAGACGCTCTGACGCCCGGTCCAGTTCCTGATGGCCAGCTCCAGCACGGGCGGGACCCGACTCCTCGCATGAGCGCTGAGCCACTCGAGCATCTGATCCGGTGTCAGGCCGTGTTCCCGGGCGGCCGTGATGGACCTCCGGGTGATCCGGTGGGAGTTGCGGTCGGCCTCCGCGAGGATGGCAAGCCTCTGCTCGGTCACGGTGGTCGGGTGAGACACGGTCACGCGGCCGACTTCGTCGAGGTCCCACACCCGCCCGAGTTCGCCACCGTGATCGAGGACTTGCCACTCCGGGAAGTCGCGCCGGGCCTTCTTCTCGGCCATGGCCGGCAGCAGTACCGCCCCTGCCTCGCGCAGCACCCGGCCGCTGTTCGGCTTGCTCGGCGACCCGAGGGCCACGGTGACGTTCGTCCTGAGCACGAGGGACTCTCGCTTCCCCGACCACTCGAGGAGGCCCCGATGCACGTTGGCAGGCAGGTCGGTCTTGCCGTGCTGGACCAGGAAGGTCCGGATCCCGTCGAGCGCCATGCCGGACTCCAGGGCCCGGTAGACGGATTCGCGCCGCAGAGTGAAGGTCTGGACCGGGCCCGCCGACGTCGACGAGCGAGTCGCAAACCGGGACAGGGTGCAGACCTCCCCGGCATCGGCGCTGTCCAGGTAGGCCACCACCTCGAAGTTGGGTTGAACCGTGAGGAACTTCTGGGCGACCGGCGCCTCGGGGACGGCCGCCTCCGGCGCACCGAACACGGCATGTCCCAGGGGTGTCAAGCGGAAGCAGCCGTCGGCTGCGTCAGCCGATCGGAGGGAGCGCTCCACCAGCCAGAGCGCGTAGAGCGTCCCCATCAGCGCATTCGCGACCCAGACCCCCTCCTGGTCAAGCCAGAAGGCGAGCTCCCTGGCCCCCCATTGCTCGATCTGGTACTTGTTGCGACTCTTCTTGAAAGTCGGGTGCCAGGTGAACCCGCTCCAGTAGAAGTCCATGGGGGACTCCCGAGTGGCCATGAAGAGCTCGGTCAGGAAAGTCTCCAGGTCGAACCACCCAGCCGGTCCGTGGGCCACGCGACCCAGGGCCCACACGAGCAGTTCCCGTGCCTTGCGGAGCTTTCCGGGCTCGATACGAACCG
>JACQZL010000391.1 GCA_016213865.1 Candidatus Rifleibacteriota bacterium | reverse complement strand
TCCGACCACGTCGACGACCTCGACGCCCGCCGAGACCTCCACCAGCGGTGTCGTCGATACGCCCGTGTCGACCTCGACCGAGCCGACCAACCCGGTCACCGAAGAGGGGCGCTAGTCACCCGGGCCTCGTAACCAGTCAGTCCTGGGCGGCGCCTCGCAAGAGGTGCCGCCCGTTTGCATTCCGGCCTTAGAGCCTATCATAGAACTCCAGCCTGCTGCGGCCGGCTGCAGGGCCACCATCCGGCGTTCTCGGCCCGAGTCGTCCTCGATGTAGCTGCGGCTACACCTCCGGGCGCCTCGGGCCTGCGGCCTTGGCTGGAGGCCCTTCGCTCGGCCTCGTTACGGCCAGGGTTCTTTGATAGGCTCTTAGCGGCCCGACGGAACGTACCGGTATCGTTCGGCCGCTCGGGCCTTGTCTATGACGTCGATCTGTCCGCGGAAGAGCATCCGCTGCGCGTTGGCGCCGGGCTTCCACATCGGCGTCATTCCCTGGAAGCCGATCTCGATCTCGTAGACCAGATAGTCGCCCGTCGCGCTCGGCATGTAGGTCAGCAAGAAGTCCTCGACCTTCGAGCCGCCGATGGCCCCCTCCTTGCCGTCCAGCGAGCGCAGCACGCGGTTGGTGGCCCGGTCGAAGCGATAGGCGATCTTCTGCTTCGGGCTCGAGGGACCGGCATTCCTGACGAAGCGATACAGGGTCAGCTTGTCGCCGCCCGTGGCGGTCGAACCGTCCGCCCCCGAAGATTCCAGCAGCATCGGCGCGCCCCAGGCGCTCAGTTCGTCCGGCTCCGGGGGCGCCAGGTTCTTGATGTCGGTGCGCAGCGCCTCGACGATCCCCTCGCCTCCGCGCAATGCCGTCAGACGCTCCATGCTCGAGGTGATGCGGCGGTTGTCGTAAGAGAACAGCCCCCAGACGATCCCGAAGGTGATGGTCGCCAGCAGGACGCCCACGACCATCTCGATCATCGTGAAGCCGAGGGCAGGCTTGAGACTCGAGGCTCGAGGCTCGAGGCCCCTGACACTCGACACCCGGCCCATGACCCCTGCTAGTTGCACCTTTGCACCCTAGCCATCACGGTGAAAGGCGCGTGCGCCGAGGCCGACACCCGCTGGTTGCCGATGAAGCGATCCTGCACGAAGCGAAGGTCCCTCACCGGGGCGGTCGACTGCCACTCGATCACGGCCGACAGGTGCAGCAAGCCCGCCTCGAGCCGGCGCAGTTCGACCCGGCGCTTCACCTGCATCGCCGCCTGATCCAGACCGGTGCCGGCCTCCAGCACCGCCGCCACCTCCGGCTCCGACTCGGTCAGCACCGTCTCTGACTCGCCGCCCAGGATGCGGTAGTTCATCTCGTCGAAACCGACGTTGTTGGCAAAGTGGTTCACCAGCCGCTCGGCCTCGATCTGCGCCAGCGCATAGGCCTCGCCTTGCTGGCCCTGGCGGCGCGAGATCGTGTTCAGGTTGAGCATCGGGATGATTCCGAACATCGCCACCAGCAGCGCGACCATGATCTCGGTCAGCGTGAAGCCGCGGCGGGAAATGGAACTGAATGACCACCTGGGGGCGGCGCCCCCAAGAGACAGCTCGAGCACCACGCTGTTCTGGCTCTCTTCTCGGCCCTCTTTCATTCGCCCTTCCGGTTCACGACCCGCGCTTCGCTCGTCGGGCTCATCACGACCATCTGCCGGTCCTTGAAGATCTGCACTTTGCCGGGCGACGGCTCGCTCGACGAGATCAGCGCCATCTCAGGGTACAGCTCGCAGGTCAACCGAGGTTGGCGATCGGCCCAGTGGTAGCTCTCGTCCAGGATCAGGCTGCCGAAGATCTTCGGCATTGTCGCACCGGTGCCGGGCGTGTAGGAGCCCCGAGGAATCAACGCCGCGTGCACCTCGCCGTCGACGAACATGTTCCCGTAGCAGATGACGGTGAGAAGGCTGCGATCGTCGGCCCGCGGCAGGTTCGCCAGCCGGACGTCTCCCTCGACGATGAGCACCAGCTTGCCCGGGATCGCCTCGGTCAGGACCAGCATCGAATCGGGGTTGTCTACGTAGATGACGCCATTGAGCACCCGGTGCTCCGGGTCCTGCTGCTGGCGGAAGCGATCCAGCGCCTCGTTGATCGAGGAGGCGCCGCCTTTCTGGATCCGGTAGAAGAACTTCTGCCGCCAGGAGCGCCGGTCCTTCGCGAAGCTGCCGAGCAACGACCGGTAGTGGGCGAGTGCCGAGCCGCCGCCGGCCACCTGATCGGCGCCGATGACGTTGTAGACGAGGCGAGGGGCGGCGTCGAGGCGGCATGACCTGAAGTAGATGGGATAGATGCGGTTCACGAGCAGGTACTGGTCCCAGTCGGAGAGGCGCCTCAGATCGTAGATCGCCTGCCGGATGGCGCCCCCGTCCCAGTTCTCGGAACTCTCGAGCCGGCGCAGCTCCTGTTCGGCCTTGTCGGCCTTTGCCTTCAGCGCGCGCCATTCAGGCTCCAGCCGCACCCAGGTCTCCGAGTTGAACTCGTGAGGCTTGAGCATCTCGCTCGTGGAGTTGAGTCCCACCAGCACCAGCGGCGGGTCGGGGAACAGCAACTGCCGGCTATAGGCCTGCTCGTACTTCTCGAGCTGGCGTACCCCGTCGAAGGGGATGGCGTTCACATCGGCCATCACCTGGTCGTAGCCCGGGCAGCACTCGTCCTTGTGGCTCTCGTACTTCTTGAGCTTCTCCCGGTTCTCGTCCCGCGCCTTCTCGAGCTTCTTCAGTTCTTCCCGCATCTTCAGGATCAGCTTGTTGGTGTTCACCCACTCGTCGGTGCTGTCGAGGCCGAGAAACTCGTGGCCGTTGTGGATGTAGACCTGCATCCGGTCGAAGGGCGCCGGCGGGCCGATGAGCGACACCTTGAACTCCTGGCGGACCTCGACCTGGCGGACGATCTTGTCCTTGGGGCGAAGCACGGGGTAGCCAACCACGGTGCTCGAGTAGCGCAGCAGTCCGCGCGTCTCGAAACTGAACTGCCCGAACGGCTCCTGCGACAGGATCTGCACGTCGACCGGATCGCCGTCGAAGTTGAAGTGCCGGTAGGTCTCACCCTTGAGCAGCGCCAGGATGTGGCCCTTCGACGGGTCGTTGGTCTGCAGGCCCTCCACGTCCCGGGCGCTTCCCGGCGGAGTCTCGGGCCGGAAGAAGGCGAAGAGCGGGTCGGTGGGACTGTTCACGCGACGGCCGAGTTCGAAGCGGGCTTCCTCGATCGCGTTCTCGGCCAGTGTCATCGCCAGCGACCCCTCGGTGCTGACCTGGGAAGTCCACAGCACCTGCGACGAGAACTTGCTGTGGCCGATGGCCATCACCAGCAGCACCAGCAGGATGATGAGGGTCAGCACCAGCAGGCCGCCGATGCCCTGCCGGGCCGGCCGAGCGGCGTGTCTTGTGAAACGGTGGGCCATTGTCTGCATTCTAGCCGGTGAGAGGCTCCGACCGGGGAAGGCCGGGCCTCGGGGGCCACGGTGTATCCTCACGAGGCAGAGTCGAAAGACTGAAGAAACCTGTTGACCTCTCGGCGACCCGGAGGTATACTCACCGGCTCTCGAGCGGAGAGGCCTCCGAAAAACGGGCGGGGTCGCCCGGAGGAAGTCAGTAACGTTCGAAGGTTCACGGCAAGGTCTGCAGACCGAGTCGAGATCGAGCCGACAGGCCCGAGGGATCGGCTGGACGCAAGTCCGAAAGCAGAAGTGGCCCCGGGATCTTCCCGTACCGGAAGATGTGGCAGGACAAGGGTCGTTCCGGAATCTC
>JACQZL010000390.1 GCA_016213865.1 Candidatus Rifleibacteriota bacterium | reverse complement strand
TTCGAGAACACGCTGTTCCTGCTCGACCGCGGCGTCAAGATGGTGGTCATCGCCTGCAACACCGCCACGGCCGGCAGCCTCTGTCGACTGCAGAAGCACTTCCGCCGGCCCATCGTGGGCGTGATCGAGCCTGGGGCCGGCCAGGCCGCGCTCCGCTCTTCCTCGGGCGTCATCGGCGTCATCGGCACCGTGGGCACCATCGCCAGTGGCGCCTACGAGCAGGCGATCCGGCGCCACCGGCCCTCGGCCACGGTCTACTCGGCCGCCTGCCCGTTGCTCGTTCCGCTGGCCGAAGAGGGGTGGCTCGACCACCCCGCCAGCAAGCTCATCGTGGGGGAGTACCTCTCGCCGCTCCTGCGATACGGCATCGACGTCCTGCTGCTCGGCTGCACCCACTATCCGCTCCTGCGCGGCCTGATCGCCGAGCAGGCGGGGCCCGGCGTCCAGATCCTCGACTCCGCCGTAGCCACCGCCGAGGTGGTCGCCGGGCAGCTCGACGAACTCGGGCTCGCGCGGCAGACGCCGGACGGAGGCAAGGTCGAGTTCTTCCTCTCGGATCGCCATCCCCACTTCAAGCGGCTGGGAGAGCGGTTCCTCGACGCGCCCATCGACGAGATCCACCTGGTCACGTACTGATTTGGTGCCGCACAAGGGTTCCGACGAGATCGCGTGCCGCGAACTGCCTGGTGCAGTCGTGCGGGTTCAGGGCACCTGTCGGACCTGCGACGGCGGCGCCTTTCGCAAGGACGGGCTGGTCGAGTTCCTGCGGGCCCGGGCGAGCGGCGGCTTCGAGGAGCACCTCGTCCCGGCGCGCGCGGCCAGCGCCGGGCGGCTCGCCCATCTCGTCCACGTGGTCTCGGGTCTGGAGCGATTCCTGGAGCGCGTGCGCGCCCGGCGGGTGCTCTTCTTCTATCCTGAGTTTCCACTCTTCCATCCCGCCGGCTGGAGCAAGCTGCCCGCCCTGGCCTGGGCGCTGGGGCGGTTGCGGCGCCTGATGGCCTGGCGCGGGCTCTCGGCGGTGCTCGACGTCGAGGACCTGCCGGGTCCGCAGCACCGGACCCTCGCGGGGGGGGCGCATCCGGCGGGCGAGCGGGTGCTGGCGCTGGCGGAGCGGGCTCTGGCCGTTTTCGCGGCGGAGGCATGGCTGCCGAGCGGTTCGCTGGCCGAGCGGTGGTGCGCTTCCACCGGTTTCGCGCGCGAGCGGGTCCGGATCGTGCCCACCGGAAGTCTGGAGCGGACGGCCGGGGCGGGACGGATGGAGGGCGGGTGCCGCCTGTTCTACGCCGGTCCGCTGGGCCCGCGGCAGGAGAGGGGGCTGAGCGAGCTGATCGAGGCGTTCCTGGCGGTTGCGGCGCCGGACGCCCGGCTGGTGCTCGCGGGTGCGGGAGGCGAGTGGCTGGCCGAGCGGGGCCGGGGCCGGGTGGAGCTGGCGGGCCCGCTGGAGGAGGGCGCCTGCCGCGAACTCGCGGGCGGTTGCGATTGGGGGCTGATCCCGTATCCGGAGAGGGGCTACTTCCACGAGGTGTTTCCGGCGAAGCTGGCGCTCTACACCGCTTGCGGGCTCCCGGTGCTGACGACGGCGCTCCACGAGGCGGCGGCGGCGGTCCGGGGCGAGGGGGTGGGCCGGGTGGTGCCGGCCGCGGACTGGGCGGAGTTTCTCCGGCTGGCAAGCAGGGCCCGCGGCGGGTCTCCGCGGGTGGGCGCGCCGTGGCTCTGGAAGCGCATCCTGGCGTGACGGGGCGGTATGGTGTCCGCGCTTGCGTTTGATGGGCCGCCGATTGTATGATGCGGTGCGGGCCTGGAGAGGGATGGAGGCTCCGGTCGCTGAACCTGTTTAGGGCAGGAGGAATTCCGGTTTGAAGAAGATCAAAGTCCTCATCGTTGATGACTCGCGCATCATGCGCAAGCTCATCTCGAGCGTGCTGGAGACAGACGAGCGACTTGAGGTCGTCGGGCAGGCCGAGCACGGCGTCGAGTGTCTGGAGAAGGTCGTCCAGCTCCAGCCCGAGGTCGTGACGCTGGACTTGAACATGCCCGTCATGGACGGCTTGACGGTTCTGCGGGAATCGAAGGCGCGCAACCTGAAGGCGACCTACCTGGTGGTTTCCTCGCTGGCGAAGCGGGATGCCCAGATCACCCTCGACGCCATCAACGAAGGGGCCATCGACTTCATCCTGAAGCCCAGTCAAGCGTTCAACATTGCCTCCATGGGCAAGGAGATCGTCGAGAAGATTCTCATCGCCTCCGTCCAGGCGCGCAAGATGGCCAGCGGCGAGCCGGAGCCCGCCGCTCCGGTGCCTACCGGGTCGATTCCCGCGACCGGGGCCGACGCGCCTCCCGCCGATGCGCCCGCGTCCCCGCCTCCGGCCGACGCCCCGGTCGCCGCGGGCCAGCAGGTCAGCAGCGGGCTGGCTGCCGCCACGGCCAGGATGATGCAGCAGCGGGCGCAGGCCGCCGCCGCGGCCGCCGCTTCCGGCCCGATCGTGGTCGAACAGAAGTGGAAGAGGGCGGAACTCAACGTCATCGGCGGCTCGTCGGGGTCGATTCAGACGCTGGTGAAGATCGTCCCGGTTCTTCCGGCGGCCTTCGAACAGGCCGTCGTGATCGTCCTTCACCTCCCCCCGTTCTTCACGACGCAGTTTACCGCCCAGCTCGGTCACAAGTGCCCGGTGCCGGTCGTCGAGGCTGCCGACGGGATGGTGCTGGCGGGCAAGCAGGTCTATCTCGCTCCCGGCGGCGATCGCAACGTGGTGATCCGTCGGCGCGAGGACGGCCAGGCCGTGTTCCGTCTGGTCGACAACGACGCGAACAGCATGTACACGCCGTCGATCGACATCCTGATGGCCAGCGCGGCAGAAACCTACAAGGCCCAGTGCCGGGGAGTGCTCATCAGCGGCACCGGGAACGACGGCGTCGAGGGCTTGCGGAGCATCCGCAACGGTGGCGGCGGCACCTACGTCCAGGACAAGGCCACCGCCATAGCAAACCAGTTGCCGTTCGCCGCACTCAAGGCCGGGGTAGTGGACAAGGCGCTGTCCATCCAGGACATCGTCGACATGCTCTCGGTGTGAGCTGGGTCCTCGGCTGCCCCGACCCCTGGCTGGGAGTCATCACGTGAGCAAGAAGAAGCGCGATTCGCAGAGTAACGAGACCAGCGACGCCGGCACGCCCTCGCCGGCTGGCCCGGACACCGGTTTCGTCGTGCCCCAGCTCGGGCAGGCGCCCGGCGCCGACGGGTCTCTCGCCATCGAGACGATCGACCTCGTCAAGGAATACTGGGACCGCGAAGCCTCCTTCCTGATGAAACGGAAGAAGAGGGTCGTCGACCAGGTCAATCTCCAGGTCAGGGCCGGCGAGGTCTACGGTTTCGTCGGAAAGAACGGCGCCGGCAAGACCACGACGATCAAGATGATCCTCGGCCTGACCTACCCGACCTCGGGCAGCATCCGGGTCTTCGGCCACGACGGTATCAGCCCCGACTCGAAGGTCCAGATCGGGTTCGCGCCCGAGAAGCCCGCCTTCTACAACCATCTGCGGGCCCGCGAATTGATGGCCTACGCCGGCGAGTTGATGGGAATGCCGCGCAAGACGATCGCCGGCCGCACCCTGGAGTTGCTCGAGCTGGTCGGCCTGTCCGGCGAGGGCAACACCCTGGTGATGAACTTCTCCAAGGGCATGCAGCAGCGGCTGGGCGTGGCCCAGGCGCTCATCAGCGACCCCAAGTTGCTGATCTTCGACGAGCCGGCCACCGGCCTCGATCCCTTCGTTCGCCGCTTCATCAAGTAACTCATCCTGCATTTGCGGGCGCAGGGCAAGACTGTCTTCTTCAGCTCGCATCAGTTGCTCGACGTGCAGGAAGTGTGCGACCGCGTCGGCATCATCCATCGGGGCGGTCTGATCCGCCAGGATACGGTGGCCGCCATCCTCGACGGCGGGAACAACCTCGAGGAGAAGTTCGTGAACATGATTCGCCAGATGGGCGAGCGCGACGCCTTCTGGGATCCGAAGAAGGTCGGCGAGTGAGCCGGCCTCCGGCCGGCCACCGCGGCCGGCGGACGCGTCCCTGAGCCAGACCCCTCGACCCTCTCGATCTCCTCGACCCCCACCGACCCATGCCCTCCACACGCCGTATCTACGTCATCGCCAAGAACACGATCCTGGAGTCGATCCGCAACAAGGTCCTCTACGTGATCCTGGTGTTTGCCGTGATCATCCTGCTCATCTCCGGCTCCGTCGCGCACTTCGACGCCGAGGTCCAGACCAAGATCCTCAAGGACATCAGCTATGCCGCGATCAGCTTCTTCGGCCTGATGATCGCGCTGTTCATCACGATCGAGCAGGTCCCCAGCGAACTGGACCGCAAGACCATCTACTTCGTGCTGACGAAGCCGGTCCATCGCTTCGAGTTCCTGCTGGGCAAGTTCTCGGGCGTGCTGGCGGTGCTGCTGCTCGCGCTCGGCATCATGAGCGCGGTGCTGTTCCTGCTGCTCGGCTTCGGCTCCCAGGCGGCCGATCTGAACCTGGCGAAGGGCCTGCTCACGATGGTGGCGAAGCTCACGGTCTTCGTCAGCCTGCTGGTCTTCTTCTCGACGTTCCTGTCGAAGATCCTCAACGTCACGCTGTCGTGCTTCGTCTACCTGTTCGGGCACGTCGGCGAGTTCCTGCAGTACAGCTTCCAGGAGAGCGGCAAGACCGCCGTGGGCACCTTCCTCGGGCTCTGCCAGCTGCTGCTGCCCAACTTCAGAAACTTCGACGTTCAGACCAGCGTCGTTCATAACGTCCAGATATCCGGGAGCTACCTGGCGATCCTGGTGCTCTACGCCGCTCTCTTCTCGCTGCTGTTCCTGCTCCTGGGCCACGTCATCTTCCGAGCTCGAGACCTATGACCCACCCGATGGCCTATCTGATCGCCGTCATCGTCACCGCGCTGGTCACGCTGCAGTCGGTCATCCTCAACTTCCCCTTCCGGATGGAGGCCGCCACCCTCGAGACCAGCTCCGAGGGTCGCCTGCTCAACCAGTTCTCCAACGGCCTCCGGCAGACGCTCGCCAGCTTCGTCTTCCTCCGCTGCGACGAGTACATGCACGCCGGCGACCCGGTCGAGATGGTCGTCAAGGAAGGCGACAAGGTCATCAAGGAACAGACGATGGGCGTCACCTGGCGCACCAATCGAGAGATCGTCACCCTGCTCCAGCTGGTGACCGTGCTGGACCCCGCCTTCACGCAGGCCCAGACGATGCTCGCCGAGCACCTCACTCGCGACCGGAACCGCTTCCAGGAAGGCATGAGCCACCTGCACAGGGCCATCCTCTACAACCAGGACAACCCGCGTCTTTACGTGCTCTACGGGCAGGCGGGCGACATCTACTTCCAGACCAGGCTCTACGGGCAGGCGGCCGGCTACCTCGAGCGATCGCTCTCGCTCTACCCGCGCATCACCGACCCGGCCCGGGCCGGTACCAGCGCCTTCGAGGACGAGTACGACCGGATGCGCTACCGCTCCTACGAGTCCTATCTCTCGGGCAGCTATTTCGAGATGAGAGATTGGCCCAACTGCTACAGGTGGTGGAAGTCCCACGGCGAGTTCTCCGACCTGAACCACATCACGAAGTGGATGCGTGTCTGGGAGCAGAACCCCAACGCCACCTTCCGAGCCGAGGACTACGCCGACCATGAGCGGGTCTCCCGGACCGAGGTCAACAGGCAGAAGGTCCCCGACCTGTCGATCGAGACCGCCAAGCACCAGGACATCTGGCTCACTCCGGACTTTCCCAGGGAGTTCTACTACAAGCTGCTCTTCCTGATGACGGTCATCACAGGACTGGTGGGCACCCTGTGGCTGCGCGCCCTGTGGTGAACGGATCGGGACTGTTCTGCCCGGAACGGGTCAAGCCGGCCGGGGCATGCTCGAGCGTGAGGCCGTGAGCAGCGGAACCGACGCCGAAGCCACCTGGACGCTGCGTTTCACCACGCACACGCAGGTGATGGTGATCGCGCTGATCGTGCTGGTCGTGATGTTCTTCATGTCCTTCTACTACTCGATCAGCCAGGAACGCGGCTATCTGCAGGAAGGGCAGTACGCGAAGGTCACCTTCATCTCGCGGTTGCTGTCGCTCTACTACCAGCGCGCGGTCGGTGCGGGCAATCCGCAGTTGCTGCGCTCGGGCGTCGACGAACTGGCCACCGACGAGGATCTCGCCTACATCCGCGTGCTGGTCGGCACGTGGGACATCGTTTCGATGGCACGGGGTTTCCGGCCCGATCTGGTCAGCCGCAAGACCATCCCGGTGTTCAATGAACTGCGCCAGCCGGCGGGCCAGATCATCCTCGGTTTCTGGAGCACGCCGCGCGGGGAGGGAACCAGCAAGCTCACCTGGATCAACCTCGTGATCGTCGGAGACCTGCTCGTGCTCTTCGGGTTGGTACTTCACTTGCTTCTCAAGGAGATCGTCACCCGGCCGCTCGAGAATTTCGTCGAGGCCACCAAGAGGATCGCCCAGGGCGACTTCGAGAGCTATCTCGAGCCGGCTACAGCCAGCAGTGAGCAGGAACGGCTGGCGGTCAGTTTCAACAACATGATCGACCACCTGCGTCGCTACAAGAACCAGCTCGAGCAGGCCAACCTCGAACTCGAGGAACGGGTCAGAAGCAGGACCCTCCTGCTAGAACAGGAAAAGAACCGCTCCGTCGCGATACTGAGTTCCGTGGCCGACGGGGTCTACACGATCGACGAGGATTGGAAGCTGACCACCTTCAATCCCGCCGCCGCGAAGATCACCGGGGTCCCGGCCGAGGAGGCCCTCGGACAGAAGTGCTGGGAAGTGCTCAAATACCCGTTCTGCAAGACCGACTGCTTGCTCAAGCGCCTGCCGAAGGAGGGCGTCTCGAGCGAGGGGGAGATCTATGTCGAGCAGTTCGACAAGAAGGGCGCCAGCTTCATCGTCAGCGGCGCGCCGCTGTTCGATGGCTCCCGGCGGCGGCTGGGCGGTGTCGAGTCGCTCAAGGACATGACTTACGTGAAGCGGCTTCACGAACAGATCCGGCAGGTCGATCGGCTGTCGTCGATCGGCGTGCTCGCCGCCGGGGTGGCCCACGAGATCAACAACCCGCTCTCGAACATCAAGCTTTACTCCCAGATCATGGCGGAGGACGAGACGGTGCGGGATCCGGCTCTGAGGTCCAGTCTTGGCAACATCATCCAGGAGACCGACCGGGCCACCAAGATCGTCCGGAACCTGCTGGAGTTCGCCCGGCACGACGCTGCCCAGTTCGTGCAGATCGCCGTTCAGACGGCCCTGGACGACGCGATCGCCATCCTCAAGCACCAGCTCACCGTCGACAAGGTAGAGATCCAGACCCAGATTCCCGACAATCTGCCGACCATCTGGGCCGACCGGGGGAACCTGCAGCAGGTCTTCATCAATCTGATGGCCAACGCCCAGCACGCCATGCGGCCGGCCGGCGGTATCTTGCGGATTCGCGCGTGGCACGACACGGGCAGCCACCGGGTGCTGGTGAGCTTCACCGACACAGGGAAGGGCATAGACCCCGAGAACCTCGACCGGATCTTCGACCCGTTCTTCACGACCAAGGAGGTCGGGGAGGGGACGGGGCTGGGGCTGGCCATCACCTACGGGATCGTGCGCGACCATGGCGGGGACATCCGGGTGAAGAGCAGGCCTGGCGACGGGGCCGAGTTCACGCTCGCCTTCCCGGCCTCGATGGCCTAGTTCCGGGGCGATCCGCGAGGCCGGGGACGCCCAGCCTCTCCGAAATCCGGGACCATGCGGTTCTCCCCGGGACCGCGGGCAGGTTTTGCTCCGGGCGATTCCCGCCGATAACGACAGGGGGGACTGAGTCAGTTTCCTCTTTTCTATGAGTCAGGACGGCAGCTATGAGGGCTCTCGCGAGTAGTCTGAATCTGTTTCTCGCCTGTCTGGCGCTCCTCGGCCTGCTCCTCGCCGGCTGCGGTGGCAGCGGCGGAGTCGCCGATACCGCGGCGAGCGGCGGTTCTTCAGCGACTGGAGGGTCGTCCACCGGTTCGTCGACGGCTACCGGGAA
>JACQZL010000389.1 GCA_016213865.1 Candidatus Rifleibacteriota bacterium | reverse complement strand
GGTAGCCGAAGATTCCGCCCGCCAAGAGAGCGAGGAAGACCGCCCCGCCCAAGGCCAGCCTCAGTAGGCGACGGCCCTCCCCGCCCCGATCGCCCGCGACGGCGACGCTCTCCAGGGCCCGCGTGCGCTGGCTGCGCCTGCGGACCTGGCGTTCCTTGTAGTCGAGGAACTCTATTTCCTGCCAGCTCTTGGCCACGGCGGATCGGGTGCCGGAGACGTCACTTGACCTCGACGCCGCAGCTTGGCTGCGCGCGGACGGTCGTCTCGATCCTCGCCTGGCCTTCGCTCGGATCGACGCACGCCACGTTGACCTCGACTGCCACCGGAGACGTGGAGACCGCGCTGCCCTTCATCGCCTCGATCGAGACGGAAACCGAGACCCGGTTCACGTCGTTGGCCAGGAGGGTCTCGGTGACTTTTCCCCCGGTGAAGCTGAACTCGGAGGTGTGGCTGAACCCGCCGGGCGAGATATTGTTGTACTCCTCGGTCATGAAGAGGGATTGGTTCCACTTGATCGTTTGGCCGTAGACCTTGGTCTTGCCGCGAAGGAAAAGCTTGACGCGGGTCGCCTCCACGTCCTTGTCGGCCAGTTGGGCGGTGGCACCCAGTCCTTGCCTGCCGGGCCGCGACTTGACCAGTTGCAGGATGGGCGTGTCCGAGGCGGAGGGCTCTCCGGTGCCCGTGCCGGGGCCGAAGACCCGGACGTACTCGGTGGCGGTATCCACGGCCGTGCCGCCGCCTTCGGGATTCAGAATCACGTAGTGGGCCGGGAGCTCGGCGATGTTGTTTGCCTGCGGGGTGATGAGCATCGGATACGCCCCGGCCTCGATCTGCTGGCGCAGCCGCTCCTGGGCCTTTCGGATCTGGCCGGTGACGGTGCTGCGCCACTGCCCGACGCCGCCGGCCCTGGTGAACCGCTGCAGGATCATGAAGACGCCGACCGTGAAGGCCAGCAGACAGGCAAAAGCCAGCAGGATCTCGACCAGGGTGAAGGCGGCTCGTCTCTTCATGGATGTCGCGCTCAGTTCTTGCGGGTCACGGAGTAGATGCCCGTGGCCACCTCGGTGCGCCCGCTGCTGATGCGGGTCTGATAGGCCGTGAGGGACTCGAAGTTCTGGACCAACTCCGGGAAGTCGTGAGCGCCGAAGCGGGCGACCGATTGGGTCCGACGGCCCTCGGTCAGGCGACGCGGCGCGCCCGAGTTGTTGCCCGCCTCGTCCGTCACGAGGCTGATCTGGGAGTTGCCATCCGACACCTGGAACGCCTGCCCGCGGGTCGTCAGCAGTACCGAGTCCTTGTCGTAGAGCTTGCCGCCGGTCAGGCCCAGGATCTGGAGCGAGTCGACGGCATAGTGGCCGACGAACGGATCGCGCCACTCGTCGCCCATCGCCCCATCCTTGTGGGAGTCGCTGGTCACCGTCACGATGCTGGTGTCCTTGTCGCCACTGGGGAAATCGGTCGAGATGTCCGCGCAGTAGAACGTCAGGAGGTAGGCCATGGCCTGTTGCGGGGTGGCCCCGCTGGGGGGGAAACCCGAGGCGCCCGGCGGCGCGGCGAAGATGTCGGTGTTGGACCGGTTGATGAGCGGCACGGCTGCTTGTCCCGGGTTGGTCAGCGGCTCGCCGGAGCCCGTGAAGAACATGGGCCCGGGGTTCATTTGCTGGTCGAGCTGCCCGCCCGTCTTGAGAGCCCGACCGAAGTCATAGTACGGGTTCTTGCCGATCGAGAAGGCGACCGCGTCATAGAGCTCGGTCGGCAGGTATCGGAACTTCAGCAGGGCATGCTGCTGGGCACCCTTGGCGAGATACTCGGCCTGCTTCTTCTCGAGGATCAGCTCCGACTCGTGGCTGGCGCCGCTCTCGATACTCCAGAGGATGACGGCGAAGACCGAGAGGATGACCGAGATCAGGATGACGACGAAGATGGCGAACCCGGAGCGGTCGCAGACCCGTCGGGTGGAAGAGGCCCCGGGGCCCGCCGCAGACGTTCGGTTCAGTCTCTGCACGGCGACACCTCCTCAGTGCTGGAGCAGGTCGGCCTTGAAGCTGACCAGCCAGATCTCGCGGGAATTGCGCGTGAAGCCGACTCCCGGCCCAATATGGACGTTGGGGTTCCAGCGCACGCCGAGCACCAGCTTCATCAGGCCGCCCCCGGGCTTTCCGAACTTGCGCTGGTCCTCGAAGAACGCGAAGTACTCGGCCTTCTGGGTCTTGGCGTCGAACTCGTCATAGACCTTGGAAATGTCTTCCTTGAGCTGCGTCGGGCTGGGCGCCAGGCCGCTCGGAGGCTTCGGCCAGCCCGGATTGTAATCGTAGATGTTGACCGGCGCGGCCACTTTTCCCTCGGGCACTCGCGTGTACGGGAAGAGCTTGTCCACCGGCGCGGGCGGCCCCAGGATCTTCAGGCCGGCGGCCTGAGGATCGCTGGGCAGGTAGGGGTTCGGAAGGTACGAGAAAGTCAGTTCGCTCTTGAGGTCGGCCTTGGGCTCGATCTTGTCCTCGTAGACCCCCGCGAAGAGGAAGACCTCGAACTGGAGCCCCTCGTCCGAGACCTTGATGCGCGTGTTGGCCGGCCCGCCGGCGGGCTTGTCGTTGAGGACCTTCTCGCAGCGGGCCGCGGTGACGCCCCCGAAGTCACGGAACGTGGCCTGGGGGCGGCCCTTGCCGATCGACGGCAAGGTCAGGATCATCGCCTTGCCCTGGGGGCTTGCGACCGAGGATTCGCCCTTGGGATCGAAGCACCCAAAGGGCAAGCTCGGGCTGAGTAGCTCGTCCATGATGTTTGCGGCCATCGCCATCGCGATCGCCGAGTGCTTGCTGCCCTCGGTGCGGCGAAGCCCCCCCATGATGAGCGTGGCCACCGGGATCACGACCGCGGCCAGGATGGCCGTGGCTATCAGGATCTCGATGAGCGTGAGACCCCGCCGGCTACGGCTGGAGATGGAGAGGTCCTGGGAAGTGGCAGCTTTCAAGGCAATCACCCCGCTCGCGGCCCCGGGTTTCTACAGGAGCTTGACGGCCAGGCTGGAGAGCGGGCTGCGCTCGCTCTCCACCAGGATGACGTGGCCGAAGAGGTCGTGG
>JACQZL010000388.1 GCA_016213865.1 Candidatus Rifleibacteriota bacterium | reverse complement strand
GGGGCGGGGCTTGCCCCCGCCCGCGTATCGGGTGGCTACAAGTGCCACCCCTGCACGGTTCCCAGGCCAGGGACATGCTCCCCGTCGGGCTCCGGCACTTGACGCCCGCGGGTGCGCGCGGGTATTCTGCGGGCGCGTTTGAGCCCATCCGTGCCGGAGTGGCGAAATGGCAGACGCAGCGGACTCAAAATCCGCCGATGGGAAACCGTCGTGAGGGTTCGAGTCCCTCCTCCGGCACCAGTGACCATGCGGGGCGACTGGGCCCGGGAAGCTGTCCCGGAGCGGCTGTTTGCCGTCCCGGGCGACTTGCCCTAATCAGGTAGGCGTCAGCGCTCGGCGAATCGACGGGTCCGGCCGGGTGCGGCGATGCGGTCGACGGTGATGAGACGGCTGGCGATTGGTGATCGGGTACGCCTCGTGGCAGCGGCGCTCGGGCTGCTGCTCTGGATGGGCGGGATGGGCTGCGAGGCCTCCGTGCCCGGTGGTCCGAAGACGACCTCCGGTCCGGGCGTGCTGGTCTTCGCTGGGAGCGGGCAGGGCGGCGATCGACTCGTGATCCGGGCCGTCGGCGACGTGCTGCTCCACGGTCGGTTGTTGCGACAGGGATGCGCCCGCCCCGAGCGCTTCCGAAGCCTCTGGCGGCAGGTGGCGCCGCTCCTGGCCGCGGCCGATATCGCCTATGCCAACCTCGAGGGTCCCACGGCCGCAGGCGTGACGCCGGACGGCGAGGAGTGCAGCGACCCGGGCCTGGTGCCGGACGGGCACGTCTATTCCAGCGACCCGTCGGCCCTGAACTACCCCCCGGCGTTGCTGCGCGATCTGGCCGCAAGCGGGATCGACCTGGTCTCAACGGCCAACAACCACGCACTCGACCGGGGCAGTCTCGGCGTCGAGCGAACGCTGGAGGCCGCAAGGCTGGCCGGTCTCTCGACCAGCGGTACGAGGGCCGAGACCACGAGCAGTTGCTATACGATGGTTACGACCCGGGGGTTCCGGCTGGCCTGGCTGGCCTGCACGTTCCACACGAACGGGTATGCCGACCAGGACGACCAGGTCCAGTACTGCACGCGAGACCTCGACTCGACCGTGGAGTTGGTGCGCTCGCTGGCGGGGCGCCGGGACGTCGACGCGGTCCTGGTCACTCCGCACTGGGGGCCCGAGTACCAGACCCGACCGGACGCGCGACAGGTACGGTTCGCTCACGCCGTGCTCGAGGCTGGCGCTCTGGCCGTGATCGGCGCCCACCCGCACGTCCTCCAACCGCCGGAGAAGGTCCTCACCCGGGACGGGCGAGAGACGCTGGTTGCCTACTCCCTCGGCAACTTCGTGAGCGGCCAGTTGGGCCTGGCCCGCGCAACGAGCGCGCTGTTGCACCTCGAGCTGGCCCGCGACCGGCAAGGCCTCACCAGGATCCGTGAGGCTGTGTTCGTCCCCCTCGTCATGCGCCATGCGCCCGGCGCGAGCGAGGTGCTCCTGGCCGATCCCTCCGTGGGCGACGGCACGACCCGGCAGGCCCTGCGTCTGACGGCGACCGTCCTGGGTGCGGGGAACCTCGTGCTGCCTGCCCAGGCGTCGCCCGGGGTCCCCGGCCAGGGCCCCACGACCTCTCCCGTGACGATGGCGTGGCGACCCGTGCCCAGTCTCGCGGAGCCGACGGTGGCTCCGAAAGTGCAAGCGCCGCCAGCCGTGAAGCCCCCGGATGCGGTGGTTGAGGAGACCGGCGCAGGCCCCGAGGACTCGAGCCCGGATCCCGACGCGGGAGGCGACGAGCTCTACACCGGGAAGACGGTGGCCGCGGGCACTGAGGGCCTCACCGGCCCCTTCGGGCAGGAGCCAACCTCCGACCTGGCGCCGGAGGACGCCGATCCGAAGCAGACCGGGCCGGAGTGGTGAGGGCCGGGCTCCCTGCCGCGCCAGGATCCCGGCAAAGTCCTCGAAAAGGACCGCAACCCGGTTTTGTCACCCCGGCGCAAGCGGGGGCCCAGGAGCGATGCGACCCCTGGATTCCCGCTTTCGCGGGAATGACGACTTTGTCCGTCGCCCTGGCTGCCGCGCACACCCGCTGGAGGGTTGGGCCGCCAACCCTTATAATGAAGGTGCGCTCATGCCTATCGCTCCTCCATCGCCTGCCAGTTCGCACGTGCGCCGCGGCGACGCCCTGTATGTGCTGCTGATCGTCTCGACGGTCCTGTTCATCCTGGGCCTCAGCCTCACGCAGTTCGTCAGTCTGGGCACCGGCCAGGTCCGCAAGCTGGGGGCGAACACGGTGGCCCACTCCCTGGCCGAGGCGGGCATCCACCTGGCACTGCAGAAGATCGAGGCGACCTTCCAGGCCCCGCTGGTCAAGCCCGTGAACCCCACCCCGAAGGACACGCTCGAGGTCAATGCCGAGCTGCTGGACCTGATGGACATCGATCGGGCACGCGAGTGGGCCCGCACCTATGATTTCTCGAACGCCGTGATGAAGGGCAGCAAGATCCGCGTCACGGCACAGCTCTTCGGCGTCAAGAGCAATCAATTCTCGACGATGATCGACAGGGCCGAGGTCGTGCCTCCGTCGCTCGAGCAGTACCGGCATCGCTCGCCCGACGACGAGTCGGGGCCGATGGCGTCCTCCGCTCTGGGCGGCTGGGCGGGGCGCCTCAAGCTGACCAGCGTCGCCGAGGTCGAGGGCAGCCGCGTCGTGGTCGAGGTCGTCAAGGGCATCAAGGTGGTCGACGTCAGCCCACCGGCGCCGGACCACACGCTCTTCATCCACAGCCCGAAGACCGAGTACCTCAAGGAGGGCCGCTTCGCACTCTCGAACCTGACCCTGCCCGACGTCATCCAGGACCTGATCTTCGAGCTGGGCAACAAGCTCAACGAGCAACTGAAGCTGGCCCTGTCCGACAGCAAGGCCGAAAGCCTGAGCAACTTGTCCAAGATTAACGACATGCTGACCAACAAGCTGGACGAGAACAAGATGGACGAGGCCCTCAAGCTCGTCTTCGACCTCGCCCAGCACGCCAGCGACGAGAAGATCAAGGACACCGTCGACAACATCATCCTGTCGCTCAATCCGCGCGACTGGGGACGGGTCCGCACCAACGGCGTGCTCCAGGTGTATCTGCCGTTCTTCGCGGCCGACGACATCATCAATTACTTCGCCGACACGTCGATTTTCGGCCACCAGCGGCCCGAGATCGGCTACCTGTACAACGACAACCGCCTCCACGACCCCTACCTGTCGGTCTACACGCACTTCGAAGGGTACGTGTACAAGAACTACCGCAGACTCAACCCGCTGATCCTCGGCCCGACGAAAGAGCCGCAGATCGTCCCGCCTCAGCGCTACACGATCAACACGCGCATGAACTACGTGAAGCGCTATCCCGAGCGCGAGGGCATCCCCAACCTCAAGAGGCTGCAAGAGCACGGCGCGAAGTTCGCTCACGTGCTCCTCAAGAAGAAGCAGTTGATGGCCGGATCGGCCGTCCAACCGCTGGACGTCGACGGGATCCGCTACTCGACCGAGGACGTCGTCCTCTCCGGGCCGTACCAGGGGCGCGGCTTGATTGTCACCGAGAAGAACATCATCATCACGGGCGACCTCACGGCCAAGAGCGCGGCCGACATGCTCGGCCTGGTCGCGCTCACGGGTCAGATCGAGTGCCGGGCCTCGAACCTGCGGATTCAGGCCGGGCTCTACGCTCGCGAGGGGCTCGTGGGCCTCAAGAACCAGGAGGTCGAGGTGATCGGCAACCTGGCCGTCGAGAACCTCAACCGCGAGAAGATGCCTCGCTACTTCACCTGCAGGTTCGATCCCGACCTGAAGAACCACATGGTCGACAACGTCGTCGGCACCGTCAGCCGCCGGGACATCAGCTACCGCGAGCTGTCGTCGAGTCAGAACGTGAACGAGGCCGACGACTGAGGCGCTGACTCATGGCTGACCCACACGAGACTCCCGCGTCCGGGGATTCCGGCGCACCGGCCAGTCCGGACTCCCCCAACCCCTGCCCTTCCCCGGAGGGAGAGAGTGGGCAGGGGGCCTCCCCTGCCGCCGTGGAGGTGCAGCCAGCCGCACCTCCCGCTCCTGCCTCGCCGGAGCCGCCGCCGGTGCCCGTGCGCACGGGCGCAGGCGAAGCGG
Organism: Candidatus Rifleibacteriota bacterium; assembly: GCA_016213865.1. The sequence continues at coordinate 19,527 of JACQZL010000388.1, read as the reverse complement.
TAGCCGCGCCACCCCAACCGGCCTCGGATCCGGGCTCCGCCGAGTGGTCCCACCCGGTCGACGATGGCCCCGAGGAAGCCGTGACGAGCCTCACGGACCACCTGACGGAGCTGCGAGACCGCTTGCTGATCTGCCTCTCCAGCATCGGCGGCTTCACCGTCGTGTGCCTCTTCTTCTCGAGCTGGCTCATCGATTGGCTGAAAGCAACGGCCCCGGCGGGCCTTCACTTCTACACGACGAACCCCACCGAGGCCTTCTCGGTCTACGTGAAGACCGCCGCCGTCGCCGGCCTGGTGCTCTCCGTGCCCGTCATCTCGTATCATCTGTGGGAGTTCATCCGGCCCGGCCTGCACCACTCCGAGCGCGCCATGACCTCGGCCTTCGCGCCGGCCTTCGTGATCCTCTTCTTCACGGGCGCCCTCTTCGCGCGCTACGCCGCCGTTCCGATGGGAGTCGCGTTCCTGGTCGACTTCGCCCAGGGAATCGCCGAGCCGCTCTACACGGTGGGCGACTACACCGGCTTCGTGCTGCAGTTGATGATGATCTGCGGCATCTTGTTCGAGTTCCCCATCCTCCTCTACATGGCGGGCTCGATGGGCTTCGTCACGACGGAACTGTTGCGCCGCAAGCGACGACTGGTCATCTTCTGGATCTTCGTGATCTCCGCGGCGTTGACGCCGTCGGTCGACATCGGGACCCAACTGGCGATGGCTGTCCCGATCGTCTTGCTCTACGAAGCGACGATCCTCTTGATGCGCGTACGCGGGATGTGACGTCGGACCGGCAGCGCGAATCGCTGCGCCCCGCGCACCTGCCTGCTTCCCGGCGAGCGGGCTGACCCGTGTCCGGCCGCCTGCCTACTTGGCGTGCAACAGCTCGTTGAGCAGGCCCAGCCAGAAGAGGCCCACGAAGATGCCGTTCCGGTGCGGCCCGTGGTTGAACAGGGCATTGACCAGGCTGGCGCCCAGGACCGTGTTGCGGATGCGGACCTTCTCCCGCGTGCGGCGATTCTCATGGGTCGGCTTGGCCAGCGGCTCGGGCGGAGCGGCCAGCGTCACCTGCTCGATGATCGGCCTGGTCAGCGGAGGCGCGCCCTGAAACGACGTGTCGATGATCCGGCTGGCGGTCCGCCCCTCCGGCGAGCGGACCTTGTAGGTGTAGGAGAGCCCCGTGGCCCGGTTGTGGACCTCGATCTTGCGGTCACCGGCGTAGAGCATCTTCACCCGCAGCGGGGTCTTGCCCACGGCTCGGCCGTCTACGACGACGGTGGCCGGCAGGTCCGAGCGGACGGTGATGTGGGCTCCGGCATGGGCGCTGGTGGTGGCGAGAGCTGCGAGGAGGGGGGCGATGGCGAGTGCGCGTGTCATGACTGCCTCCTTGGGTGGGTCAACTGCGATTGCGGCGCTATTCTCCAAGTATTCCCGCACTCTGCAGCCCCTGTCAAACATGGACAGAAGGCCGGTCACGACTGGTTCTTCTGGGCGATCCGGCTGGCTGGCGCGGCTCGACTGGCCGATCCTCCGGAGGTCCGGATCGGCGGTCCTCGAGGCGAAAAACGAAAATATTTTTCTGAGGCTCACCCGAACAAGGCATGACGTGTATCATGACGATTCGGCGGTCCCCGCCGGAGGCCTCATGCTCGCTCGCCACGATCTCGAAGCACTGTTCCGAAACCTCGAAACGTCCCTGACCGAGAGACGCCGTGCCCAGAAGGACGAGTTAGACCATTCCTGGGAAGCCAACGTCGCCCGCTCCAGCGAGGTCCTGAGCCGCCTCCTGGAGCTGAACACGCGCTTGCAGCTCGTGGCGCAGGTCAGGGACCGATTCCTGGAACTGGCGCGGGCCCGCCAGACCGTCGCGGCGGCGATGGCCGATGTCTGCTCGAAGCTCGACCTCATCCTGGGGCAACTGGAGCTCCTGGAGCGGTCGCGGCAGACGTTCACCCCTGACGAAAAAGCGCAGGTTGCCAGTCTCCTGGCCGACGAACTGGGCTGCGAGGTGCCCGACTTCGACAGCTCGCTCGTCGCGCCGGACGACGTGGCCGCGCTCGCCCGCATCCTCGACCGCAGCCGCGCCGGCCTGGAGGCCGCGGCAGCCTCGGCCGTCCCCGAAGATCGCGGCGACGGACGGATCGAGCTGGCATCCCCGGAACCTCGAGCCGGCGAATCAGAGGATTTCGTGACGGACGCGGCCCCGAGTGGGCCCGCAAGTCCGCCACCCCGGCCGGTCCGTCCCGCGGCGGAGCTGGAAATCGCCGGTCTCGAGGAAGAACTGGAGGAAGAGACGGGAATCCTGCTCGCCGACGAGGTCGTCGACATGGAGGGGCCCTCACGGCCCGCTCCAAAGCCCGCCCAGGCGAAACCGGCTCAGCCCTCCCACCAGGCCAGCGAGGACGACGACCTGCGCTTCGTGGACGACAAGGTGTAGCCGGCCGCAGGCTGCGGGTCAAGCGGCGGCAGGTCTGGCGCAAGATCCCGGCAAAGTCTCCGGAAAGGACTTAGGCAACCCGGTTTCGTCACCCCCGCGCAAGCGGGGGTCCAGGATCGATGCAACCCCTGGATTCCCGCTTTCGCGGGAATGACGACTTCACCGATGCCCTGAGGTCTGGCGCGTCGCTCGAGGTCTCGAACTTCGGACAGCCGGGTCCGGCCGGATATAACTCGTAGGCTAAGCGTCCCCGCGCGCGACCGGCCGTTCTCGGCGCTTACGGGCTTCCTGGACCTCGGCGGCCAGCCGTTCCAGCAGGACCTCGGTGTCGGTCATCGGTGGGGCCGCCTCGACGGGGGCAGGCCCAGGAGGCTCGGTCGACAGCGATTCCACCGAGATTGGCGGGGGCAACGCGGAATCGGCAGCGGCTTCGAGCGAGACGAGCCCTTCCTGGGCGGGCTTCGCCGCCAGCTCGAAGGGGCTCTCGGGGGCGGGCGGCCGGACCTCGGGCTCGTAGACCTCGGAACTGGGGCCGGCGGCCGGCACCGGACCTGCGGCCACGTCGGGTGGTACGAAGGGCTCGGCCGGCGGCAGTGGGCGCTCGGGACTCGCTTGGGCGGGATGCAGCGGCGCGGAACCGCTCGGGCCCAGGCCCACTCGCTCGAAGACCAGTTGCCGCATCGCAGAGCCCTCGCGGCTCCCGGCCAAAAGGAGCTGCGCAGCCAGGAAGCGGTTGTTCTCGTCGTCGGCCGCATCGGCCCGGAAGACCTGCTCGTAGACGGCTCGGGTCCGTTCTCCGTCCACCTTGAATCGGCAGCGATAGGCGCTCGCGATGGCGCGCACGTTGTCGGTGTTGCCCGGGTCCAGCTCGAGCAGACGCTCGTAGGCCAAAAGAGCCTGGTCGTCCAGCCTCCCCGCCTGCCGGTAGTTGCCGGTCAGCACGCCCAGCATCTGTTTTTCCGAGAGGCCGGCCTCCAGCAGCACACGGTCAAGGACTGCCCTGGCGTCGCCGCCGAGGCTTGCCAGGGCCTCGACCAGCTCCTCGCAGTGAACCAGCACCTCGGGCGGGTGAACGGGCAAGGCCAGGGCCGTCTTGACCAGGTTGGCCATGCCGGCCAGCCGGATCAGCTCTTCGGAGTCGAGCGGGGACTGGCCGGAGGCGATCCGGGCGAAGACCTCCGAGACGACCTTGACGTAGAGGTCGTGGATCTCGACGGGATGGTAGAGGGTCGGGATCGCCAGACGAACGAACGCCCGCGGATGGTAGGTCCGGTACCAGTCGACGACGAGCTGCACCCAGTCCCGCGCGAAGTCCTCCACGTCAGCCAGATCCTCGGTTGCCAGCAGGACGGGAGGGACGATCAGGGAACGGATGCCCTCGCGGCGCACCGTACGCAGACAGTTGTCCAGGGCCGTGTGCAGGATCGCCCGGCGCATGGCCGCGTGCTCGGTCAGCGTCACGGCGTGCAAGGCCTGGCGTGCCTTGAGAAAGCGTGGCTCGCGCGATTCGACGAGCTGGCCGTAGGCGTACGGAGCCCCGCCCCGGAGCAGAGGCGCCCATCGATCGGCCTCGAGACTCAATAGCCTGTTGGAGCCATCGCCGTCGGGGCCGATCTCATTGAAGATGGCGTCGGCTTCGATCAGGAACGGGTCGGACTCGAGCACTTCGACCGTCAGCCCTCCGAAACGCCACTGCGTCCGGTTGGCGGCGGGAGGCGAGATACGGACATAGTCGACCAGGAGAAGGGAGGACGAGACGTTCTCGACGACGATCCGGAAGGTCTGGCCCGAGTAGCGCCCCAGCGGCAACTCGACGTCGCGCCACAACAGGTTGTCCGTCCGGCCCCAGAACAGCTCGTGGACGTGGCCGGACTCGGTCTCGAGCAGCACGCGAAAATCGCCGTAACACTCGGAGGGGTTCTGGTCCGCCGAGACCAGTCCCAGTCCCAGCCTGAGGAGGGGCCCGGATTCGTACGGGGGCAGGGTGACCCACTGACCCAGCGCCTCGCCCAGCGCTCCGGCCGCCTCGAACCGCGCCGGCGCCAGCACGCCGACGCCCGCGCGCTCTTCCGAACCGATGCGGAAGTGAGAGAGCCATCGATCCCGCAACGGCGCCGAGGGGTCGTGGACCCGGAACTCCCATCCTCGGGGGACGATCGTCCGGGGGTTGCACTCGGCCAGATCCGGATTGGTCAGGTACTCGCAGCCACAGCCCACTGGGGTGCCTCCTTCCGCTCGCAGCGTCTCCCAGATGATAGCTGCTCGCGGGCATGGGAGCCAGTGTGGCCGTTGGTCCGGGAGCGATGCAGACAAATGGGAAGCCGCATCACTGCGAAGGCACGAGGAGACCAAACCACGAAGGCACGAAGAACGCGAAGAGCGGCACAAAGGGCCTCCTTCGATCAGGCTTCTCTTCGTGCAGTCCTTTGGGCTTTCGGGTCTAGGTGGTTCAAGGGTCCGTGGATTCGCCCATGAGTGAGCGTCGCTCCCGTCGGTCGAGTATCCTACTGGTCGCACCCCCTCGACCACTGTTAGCATGCACGTTGGGACGGCCGGCGCGCCGCCCACTCCCACAGGAGGAGTCCCATGCCCCAGGCCGTACGCAAGAAGTTCGACGAAAACTCTCACTTCTTGATCGAAAAGGACGTCATCGCCAAGAAGGTCGTTCGCTTCATCGTCTCCTGCAAGCGCTGCAAGAAGCAGAAGGTCTTCGCCGGCGAGCCCACCACCGTTCATCATCTTTGTTGCGATCGCTCGGTCGAGTTCCAGCCCTCTGCCGGCAAGCTCCCGGTTCCCGAGCAGACCGAGCCGCTGAAGCCGCCTCCCGCCGCCGAAGAGAAGGCGTGACCGACGAGGTCACCTGCGCCTGGTATGAAAGCGGACCTCACGCGAAGACGCCAAGACGCGAAGGAAGGTGCGGTCTACCCCACGGTCCAGAGCCCTACGGCCCGTTTTCACTTCAGGGGACGTGCTGGCGGCCCGTCGTAGCTGCGTTGAATCACCTCCCGGCGTGTGCCCTGAGCTGCCCGCAGGCGGCGGCGATGTCCGGACCGCGGCTGGCGCGCACGGCCACGGGCATCCCTTTCGCCCGGACTTGTTCGGCGAAGGCCCGGACCTGAGCGGTCACCGGCGCCGAGAACGGGACGCCCGGCACCTCGTTGAACGCGATGACCTGGACCAGGGCGCGAAGGCCGGCCAGTAATGGGCCCAGCATCGCTGCGTGACGTGGCGAATCGTTGACCCCTGAGAGCAGCACGTATTCGAAGCAGATCCACTTCCCGGGCCGGAGCGGGTAGAGGCGCAGCGTCTCCATCAGGTCGGCCAGCGGGTAACGCCGGTTGAGCGGGACGAGCCGATCGCGCAGCTCGTCGTCGGCCGCATGCAGCGAGACCGCGAGGCCGATCGGCAGGGCCAGCGCCGCCAATCGCCGTAGTCCCGGCACGTGGCCGGCCGTCGACAGGACCAGCCGCGGAGCGGACAGTCCGACGCCCGCGGGATCGGTGAAGACCGAGATGGCGTCGAGGACGGCGTCGAGGTTGTCGAGCGGCTCGCCCATACCCATCGCCACCACGTTCGAGATCCGCTCGGTCGCCGCCACGAGGCGATTGGCCTGCAGGTACTGGGCGACCATCTCGGCGGCCGTCAGGTGCCTCTCGAACCTGCCGCGGCCGGTGGCGCAAAAAGGACACCCGATCCGGCATCCTGCCTGGGTCGAGAGGCAAAGGCTGCGGCAGGTGTCGCGCCGGCGGTTGCGAAAGAGGACGCTCTCGAAACGCACGCCGTCGGCGGCTTCGAAGAGCAGCTTGACGGTCCCCTCGTCGACGGCCGAATCCTGACGCGCGACCAGGCGCGGCTCTTCCAGGACAAAGGCCTCTGCCAGGCGGCCGACCAGGGCCCTGGGCAGCCCGGAGACTCGCCCCGCGAGGGCCGCCAGCTCCACGGGCCCGCGGCCGGCCTCGCGATACAACGCTCGCGTTATCCTGGGCAGATGGCCCGCCGTGCCGGTCCCGCCGCCGAGCGCGGTCACCGCCCGCGAAAGGGGCAGGCCGAAGAGGTTGACCGGCCCGCTCACGAGAGGGCCAGCATCCTCTCCAGGGGGCGCAGCGCCCGGACCCGCAGGTCCTCGTCCATCTCGATCCGGTTGGAGAGGTCCCGCAGGCACAGGTACAGCTTCTCGAGCGTGTTGAGACGCATGTGGGGGCACTTGTTGCAGGCGCACCCCTCGTTGTTCGGAGCCTCCAGATAGGTTTTGTCCGGGCGCGCCTTCCTCATCTGATGGATGATGCCCGGCTCGGTGGCGACGATGAACTCCGCGGCGGGGCTCTCCTGCGTATGGCGTAGCAGGGCAGCCGTCGAGCCGATGAAGTCGGCCAGGGCCAGCACGGCGTCCTCGCACTCGGGGTGCGCGATCACCTCGGCCGCCGGATGGACGTGCTTGAGACGGACGATCTTCTCGGCGTTGAAGGTCTCGTGGACGATGCACGAACCCGGCCAGTAGACCATCTGGCGTCCGGTCTTGCGGATCAGGTAACGGGCCAGCCACTGGTCCGGGGCAAAGAGGACCGGCTGCTCCTCCGGGATGGAGCGGAGGATCTTCTCGGCGTTGGAGCTGGTGCAGATGAGATCGCTCATCGCCTTGACCCGGGCCGAGCAGTTCACGTAGCTGACCACGACGTGGCCGGGGTGGCGCTCGAGAAACCGGGCGAAGTCATCGGGAGGGCATCGATCCGAAAGGGAGCAACCGGCGTTCAGGTCCGGTACCACGACGATGCTGGACGGGTTCAGGATCTTGGCCGTCTCGGCCATGAAGTGGACCCCGGCGAAGACGATGACCTTCTTGGGCTGGCGAGCGGCCGCCTGCGCCAGGGCGAGGCTGTCGCCGACGACGTCGGCCAGGTCCTGGATCTCCGAATCCTGGTAGTAGTGGGCCAGAATGATGGCGTCGCGCTCACGCTTGAGCCGATCGATCTCGTCCTCGAGATCGAGGCGGGGATCGATGGGACGGGAGAGACAGGCAACTGAAGACTGGGGGGCTTCCACGACAGATCACCTCGTTCAGAAAACTACTGCGGCGGTCGAGGACGTCCTGCACCGGCGCGGGCTTCGCGCCCCAGCCGTCCCAGTTTGCCGATCAGGAGGCGGAAGTCCAGGATCGGCTTGGCTTCGTAGTCGTTGGCGCCGCTCTGGGACAGCATCCGCTCGCGATCGCCGGCCATGGCGTGCGCCGTCATCAAAACGACCGGCACGTGGGCCGACCGGCTGTCGGTCTTCAGCAGCCGCGTGATCTCCAGACCGTCGATCAGGCGGCCCTGGTGGTAGCTGTGCGCCAGCGAGACATCCATGAGGATGGCGTCGATCTTGCCCGATGCCGCCAGATCGAGGATCGTGGGCACGTCCTCGCTGACCGTGACCTGGAACCCCCCGAGCCGCTGCAGGGCCAGACAGACGGCATGGCTGGTGGCGGGATCGTCCTCGACCATCAACACGTGCATGGCGCCGGCGCCCGGGACCGTGAGGCCCTGGGGTTCGACGCCCTGACCGGCGACCCCTTCGCCCGTGCCCCGCACCGTGCGGGCGACGGGCAAGTCCACATCCACGCAGGTACCCTGGTGCAGGCCCGGGCTGTCGAAGGTCAGGGCGCCGCCCATCAGCCGCACGAACCGCCGGGCTATCGACAGCCCCAGTCCGCCCACGCCCCGGGCGCCCTGGGAGGTGAACTGTCCCTGACGAGTGGCCATGAGGGTCAGGGCGTCCATCCCGATGCCGGTGTCGGCGGTCGTCATCCGCACGCGCGCCCCGCCGTCGATGGCTCGAAGGCCAAGTCGCACCGAGCCCGCGGGCGTGTACTTGATGGCGTTGACGACCAGGTTGAGCAGGACCCGGTGCAGCCGGACAGGGTCGGAGAGGACCGACGTCGGGGCCCCGTCGGCGATGCCGCATGTGAACTCCAGGCCCTTCTCCTGGGCCAGGACACGCGCGATCGCGTCGACCTCGGCGAACATCTTGCCGGCATCCACGGCGACCAGATCCAGCGGGACGTTGCCGGCCTCGATCTTGGCCAGGTCTAGGATGTCGTTGAGCAGGCCAACCAGTTGCGTACCGGCGTGGTACGCGTGGGCCAGCAACGAGTGCTCCTCCTCGCGACTTGCGCACGTGTCCTCCAGCACCAGCTTGAGGAAGCCCAGCATCGAGTTGAGCGGCGTGCGCAGGTCGTGCGAGGTCGTGGCCAGGAACTCGCTTTTGAGGCGATCGGCTTCGGCCACGAGACGGGCCTTTTCTTCCAGGAGACGCTGGCTCTCCCGCAGTTCCTGCTCCATGAGCCTGCGGGTCGTGACATCGCGGAAGATCCAGAGGCGCCCCAGCACGTGCCCCGACTCGCCGCGGACCGGCCCCGTGTAGCGCTGCAGCACGCGAGGAGTAGGTCGGACCAGTTCCAGTTCCTCTTCGGCCTCCAACTCGGGGGCACCGTAGATCTCTCGGACCCGACGTTCGAATTCATCCGGGTCGCGCAGGCACGGCCGGACCTGCGCCCGCAGCGCCTCGTCCCGGAGGCCGACACAACTGTCCCGGTCACAGCCGAAGAGCTCCGAGAACCGCCGGTTGGCCACCACGACTTGGTTCTCCGTGTCGACCATCAGGATGCCGTCGGCGCTCGCGTCATAGAGGGCCTGCAACTGGCGAGAGGTCTGCTCCAGATCCGACTGCACGTCGAGCAGTTCCGTGATGTCGTGGCAGATGCCGGCCAGGAGGCAGGGGTACCCGTCGTCGTCGCGGATTGCCGAGGTCCGCAGGCGGACGGTGCGCAGGCCGTCGCGCGTCGAGAGCCGGATGTCCCCGTCGAAACCACCGGCCACCGTTCGGGCCAGGATCTGACGGGCCTGGCCCGGGTCCATCGCCCCACCGCCGAAACGATCGAAGTGCTGCCCGATCAGCTCGCCCGCATGTTCGCCGAGGACCCGCGTCACGGCCGGATTGACGTATCGGATGTTCCCTTCCAGGTCGGCCAGCAGGACCATCTCGCGCAGCGAGTCCATCACGTGAGCGTAACGACGCAGGTCGGTGTAGTGCTGGTGCGCCGCGAGGAGCCCGTCGGCCAGGTGCGGCGCCAGTTGCATCAGGACAGCCAGAGCCGCGTCGCCGAACTCCCGCGGGACCACGTCCGCGACCCAGACGGCGCCGAAGGCGTCCTGGTCCGGTGGCGACAGTGGGACGCCGGCGTAGCTACGGATGCCGCTCGCCGCCACCGAGGGCCCGAACCGAGGTTCCTGCAAGGCGTCGTGGACCATGAGGGGGCTTCCGCTGAGGACGACCCGTCCGCAGGGCGACTGATCGCGGGGGGTCCGCTCGCCCACCACCCGGCCCAGCCCCAAGCGGTCGTGGATGGCGCCCAGCACGCAGTCGTCGCCCGAGACCTCGGTCACGCCCGCGATCGGCGCGTCGACTACCAGCGCCAGCATCTGCAGAATGGCCGTGACCGACAGGGCGGGTTGCCGCGAGAGATGGGGCACGCCCACCCTGAGGGGCAACGAGTTCGGCGGTCCCCCGTCGGTCATTGGTCGAATAGCCACACCAGCTTCGGGCAGGCAGCCCGTGAAGCGAGTCTACCTCGCGGCGTCTCCGGCCACAACGACCGCGTGTGAGCGGGGAGCGTCCCTGAGACGTGGGAAGCCGCGTCGTCGAGTGGCCACGGTGCCTGTCTTCAACGCCAGGGCGCAAAGGCGCAAGGACGCAAAGAAGGTCCTATTGATCAGCATTTCCTGGCGTCTTGGCGTCCTGGCGTCTTGGCGTTTGGTCCTCTCTGCCCCATGATCCGGGGACGCTTCCTGTGAGCGAGTGAGACGTCGCAAGAACCCTGTCGTATCTTCCTGGGGCGTGGCGAAAGCCGGCCACAGTACGTGGCGGGCCGCCGGCCGCAGTCGAGGAGGCACGGGTGCTCAGGAACAAGATTGGCCTGGTCATGGGCGTCGCGAACCGGCGAAGCATCGCCTGGGCCATCGCAACAGCGGCTGCCGACGCGGGGGCCCAACTGGTCCTGACCTACCAGGCGGAGCGGGTCCTCTCCGACGTGCGGGCACTGGCCACGACGTTGCCCACACCGACCCAGGTCCTGGCGTGCGACGTCTCCAACGACGAGGACGTCGAATCCCTGAAACGGCAGATCGAACAGACCGTGGGAGGACTCGACTTCGTCGTGCACTGCATCGCCCAAGCCCGCCGGGAGGACCTCGAACGGGGCGTCCTCAACACCGATCGCGACGGGTTTCGGTTGGCCCTCGAGGTCAGCGCCTACTCCCTGACGTCGGTCGCCCGGGCCATGGTGCCGCTCCTCGAGACCCGCGGCGGAGGCAGCATCCTGACCCTCACCTACCTGGGCGGCGAGCGCGTCGTCTCGGGCTACAACATCATGGGGATTGCCAAGGCGGCCCTCGAGCACAGCGTGCGTTACCTGGCGACCGAGCTGGGGCCACGGAACATCCGCGTCAACGCGATCTCGGCGGGCCCGCTGCGGACCCTGGCCGCCAGAGCGATCCCCGACTTTGTCGAGCTGCACCGGCGTCACGCCGAGAAGGCCCCGCTCAGGCGCAACATCGAAGTCGACGAGGTGGCCGATGCCGCCCTCTTCCTGCTGGGACCGATGTCCCGGGGCGTCACGGGAGAGACCCTCCACGTCGACGCGGGCTATCATCTCGTGGGGCTCTACTAGTGATTGGCCACGGTCCCGGTCGATGGCATCTCCGGCGCGGCGGAGGCGGCCTCACTGACGATCGACTCGAGCAGGTCCTCGAACTCCTTGACCTTCGTCTTGTGCTCCTGAATGCGCTTCTGGGCCGCCTCGACCTCCTCCACGGTCAAGAGTTCGGTGCCGCAGGCGGGAAGAGGTTCCAGCGGAGCCGTCGTCACGTCGTTGCGCGGCAGGCCCAGGAGGTCGCCGTCCTTGAGGCCACCGCCCTCCGCTTGCGGGATGAGCTGCAGAAACGGCTCTCCCAGCATCCCGGCCGCCGTGATCCTGGCCTCGCTCTTGGGGCCGAAGAGCGGCATCAGCGTTCCGATCAGGTCCCGGTACAGGAGGGCGTCCAGTCGCACGCCGGTCACGATCTGGGATTCGATGGCCAGGGACTTCTGGAGCGCCTCGAGCTTGGCGAGCTTCTCGCGCGGGCCGGCGATGCCCTGGAGGTTCGCCCTGCCGACCTCGCTGAGGCGCCGAACCTCGACGGCGAAGAACTGGACCTGGTCGATCTTGCCGATTGGCCGGCGGAAGGCCGCCACGGTGTTGCCGGCCGTCAGTTGCTCCTCGACCGCGCTGCCTTCGAGGAAGATGCTGACCCGGAGCTTCTCGCCCCGCAGCACGCCCTTGACCTTGTCGACGTAAAGGCTGCCGGCCATGACCACGATGGCCACGGTCAGCACGAAGAGGCCATCCTTGACCTTGGTGGGGAAGATCGACTTGTGCATGGGCGGGGCCGTCTCTCCGGACGGACGGGTTTCAACCAATGAAGTACGACAGGACGATCCGGAAGATGCGCGTCAGGAAGAAGTCGCTGATGAGAATGAGAATCATGGAGTGGACGACGGTGTCCCGCGTGGCCTGGCCCACGCCGACGATGCCGCCCCTGGCCCGCAGTCCGTGAAGGGCTCCCATCACGGCGATCAGTCCGCCCCAGACCAGGGTCTTGAGCAGCGAGCCCAGGATGTCCTTGAGGTAGACCGTGTCCGCCGCCTCCTTGAGAAAGACAGCGGCCGTCATCTGCAGCTTGCCGGCGCAGTAGAGCAGGCCGCCGAAGACGCCGGCCAGGTCGGCCAGGATGACCAGCATCGGCAGCCCCAGCAGCATCGCGTACACCCGCGGTGTGACCAGGAAGACCACGGGGTCGATGGCCAGCGCGCGCAACGCGTGGACCTGGCGGGAGACGTTCATGCTGCTGATCTGGGCAGCGATCCCGGCCCCGGATCGGCCGGCCAGGATCAGGGCCGTGAAGACGGGCCCCAGCTCGAGCAGCATCGACTTCGTGACGATGCGAGGAATGAAGAGCGTCGCCTGCGACATGTTGATGTCGATGAACGCGTCGGCGGACTGCATCGCCAGCACGCCCCCCGTGAAGAAGCAGGTGATCATCACGATGTGCCAGGCGTCGGCGATCATCTCTTCGAGGTGGATCCAGACGTCGTCCTTCTTGCACGGGACGATGCAGCCCAGGGACCTCAGCCCGAGCCTCACGAACCCGCCGCACATCTCGAGGAACTCTCTCATCGGATCCCAACCGCCGTAAGCGTTCACCACAAAGTCACGAAGGGCACGAAGTGGGCACCAAGATTGACTCTTTTGTCTTGCTCTCCCCTTCGTGCTTCCTTGGTGCGCCTCGTGACTTCGTGGTGAAAAGGCCTCCAAACCTGTCGTTTCGCCTGCTCCTTGCGAGATTGCCGTGAACCGTTGCCAACCGCCGGCTCTCGCCGGGAGGCCCATCTTATCAGGTAGGCCCCGGCCCGCTCATCTTGTATGCTGCCATTCCGTCGTGACCCCTCCATCGCCACAACAGCCGGCAGCAGCCACCCCGTCCGGGGGCCCCGCGCGCGCGCCTCACGGCGAGTCCCCCGCGGTCGCGACCTCGGACTACGTCCTCGCGGTCCAGGGACTGACCAAGGTCTTCCCGGGCCAGCGCCCGCTCTACAACGGCGTCAACCTGGTCGTGGGCGAGGGGGAGATCCTGGTCATCGTGGGCGAGAGCGGCATCGGCAAGAGCGTCTTTCTCAGCCTGCTCGTGGGGCTGCTCGACCCCAGTTCGGGCGAGATCTGGTACCGCCCGGTCCTCGAGGGGGCCTCCGCGACGGTCGACCTCCCGATCCACGCCCTGCCCGAGCAGGACATGGCCCAGATCCGCACCGAGGTCGGCATCGTCTTCCAGGAATCGAGCCTCTTCGACTGGATGACGGTCTACGAGAACATCGCCCTGCCGCTCGAACACCACCCCGAAGTCGTCGACCGCTGGCTCACGCAATTCCGCACGGTCCCGGGCAGACTCTGTTCCCACCTGGCCGCGGCAGTGGACTTCCTGGGCCCTCGCCTGGCGGCTCTCTTCGGCCTCTGCCGCGACGGCGGGGACGCCGCGCAGGCAGCCGCGTGCGAGTTGATGGACAAGGCCCCCGATACCTTCAGGGCCGAAGTGATAGAGGCCTCGGTGCTGGCGCGCATGGCGGAGGTCCGGCTCGACGTGGTTGCGGATCGCGACAAGCTGCCTGGCGAGCTCTCGGGTGGGATGAAGACTCGCGTCGGCATTGCCCGAACGCTGTCGCTGCGCCCGCGGGTCCTTCTCTACGACGAGCCGACCGCCGGCCTCGATCCGATGATGGCCAAGGGCGTGGCCCAGGCGATTCTCGACCTCCAGCTCCGGGAGATCGTCCGCACCTCCATTGTCGTGACGCACGACAAGGAGCTCTACTGGATTCTCAAGCACGGAGCGCCTACCCGGCTGATCTACCTGTACCGCGGGCAGTTCCTCGACGCCACCGGCGAGCGGGTCGATGACCGCCTGGTCCTTGCAGACAGAGCCGGCCCCCCCCCCATCGTGCACGCTCCGCCGGTCGAGCTGCCGAAAGGTGTTTCAAACGACAGGCGCGATCCGCGCCGCTTCCTGGCGGAGTTCACGACCGAGCAGTGGAACCCGCGGGGCCAAGGAGGGCCATGAGGCACCCAGTCCGCCCGGGCTCGCTCCCTCTCAACCCTCCCCCTCCGGGGGAGGGCGGGAGTGGGGGGATTTCGGGCCTGCTGGCGCTGGTCCTGTTCCTGCTGGCCTTCGCGAGCTGCACCCCGGTGGCCGCCAGGCCCAGGCAGGCCGCGGCCCCCACCCGGCTCGAATCGCGGGACGTCTACCGCGTCAACGCCCAGTTCCGCGGCGCGGTCAAGAAGAGCTTCACGGACCTGGGCGAGCTCGTCGTCTCCTGCAGTCAGGACCGGGACGGCGATTCCGTCGTGACCTTCCAGGGAGACGTGCGCGATCCGGATGACTCGCGCGTCGTCTATCGCTTCGACGCGACCGTCCGGTTTGCCCGGACCGGCTCCAGCATCCTCGCGGCGGCGGCCGACGACTTCAGCGAAGACGCCCAGGAGTACCGCGACCGCATCCTCGAGATCGCTCCTTTCGTGCGCATCCTGCAGGATGAGCCCGCGGTCCTGACACCCCAACCGATGGAACGGGCCTATCGCGTCAACGGCAAGGAGTACTCGGTCCACTGGGCGGCCGGCGAGCGTTCCCTGGAAGCGACTCTCTACGGTGGGCTCCGCACGCTCGGCAAGTTCTTCTTCGTGCCAGGCACGGGGCGGAGCCCGCACCGGTTCGAGAAGTTCCGCGTCAACACGGACCAGCAGGCCGTGTTGTCGTTCGTGCGGCAGTAGGAGGGAGGCTGCGGGCTGCAGTCCGGCGGTTCAGAGCTCGGCCGGCGCCGTGCGAAGCGACTCGGCCACCAAGTCGTCGAGCGAGCGGCCGTCGCCGAAGATCCCGTCCGGGAGCGAGAGTCCACAGGACTTGAGACGGGGCAGGAAGGTGGGGATCGCCCCGGTCGGGCGCATCTCGCCCTGGATTCGCCCGTTGTCGTCCATGCCGAGTTGGGTCCAGCGGAAGATGTCCCGCAACACCACCTGGTCGCCTTCCATGCCGGCCACCTCGGTGATGAACGTGATCCGGCGCTGTCCGTCGTGCAGCCGGGTCTGCTGGACGATCAGGTTCACGGCGCTGGCGATCTGCTCGCGGATCGACTTGAGCGGCAGGTCCATGCCGGCCATCATCACCATTGTCTCGAGGCGCCGGATCGTATCCGTGGGGGTGTTGGCGTGGGCGCTGGTCAGCGAGCCGTCGTGGCCCGTGTTCATGGCCTGGAGCATGTCGAGCGTCTCGCCGGCGCGGCACTCCCCGACGATGATCCGGTCGGGCCGCATCCGGAGTGTGTTCTTGACGAGGTCGCGGATGGGCACGGTCCCCTTGCCCTCGATGTTGGCCGGGCGCGATTCCAGACCCACCACGTGGTCTTGCTGCAGTTGCAGCTCGGCGGCGTCCTCGATGGTGACGATACGCTCGTCGGACGGGATGTAGCCGCTGATGGCGTTGAGCGTCGTGGTCTTGCCCGAGCCGGTGCCGCCGCTGATGACGACGTTGAGCCGCAGTTTGACGCAGGCTTCCAGGAAGAGCGCCATCCCGTCGGTCAGGGTGCCGAACTCGACCAGGCGGCTCATCGCAATCGGCTTCTTGCTGAACTTACGGATCGTGATCGACGGTCCGACGAGCGACAGCGGGGCGATGACCGCGTTGACGCGGCTTCCGTCCGGCAGCCGCGCGTCCACGAGCGGGCTCGAAACGTCACACCGCCGGCCCAGGGGCGCGACGATCTTGTTGATGATGCGCATCACGTGCGAATCGTCGCGGAACCAGACCTTCTCCAGGACCAGCTTGCCCTTGCGTTCGGCGTAGACCTGCCACGGACCGTTGACCATGACCTCCGACACGGTCGGGTCCTCCAGCAACGTCTGGATGGGCCCGAACCCGACGACCTCGTTGGCCAGGTCACGGACCAGCTCGCGGCCGGTCTTCTCCGGGAGGGCGATGTCCCGCTCACGCGTGATCTCCCAGAAGGCGGGCATGGCCACCTTGTAGACGAAGGCGCGTTCCTCGTCGCCGGTCAGGTGCCGGTCCTGCTTCTCGAGGGTGGCGATCTCGTCCAGCAGACGCTCGAACAGCGCCTCCCGCAGCAACTCGAGCTTGCTCTTTTCGCGGGCCTCCCGGCCCAGGACCGGCGGAGGGCCCTTGGGCCGCGAAGTGGCCGGCATCACACCGAAGGGGAAGCAGTCGCCCCACTTGAAGTCGGACTTGCCTTCGAGCCGCTTCAGGAGAGCGGGGTGGAGGCCGGCCGTGTCGGCGCCGGACGCGGACCGGGCACGTTGCTCGGCGGCCTCGGCCCTGCTCCGGGCCGCGTTCTCCGCGTCGAGCCCTGCCAGGATTCCCGACAGGCTGCTTCCGGGGCCGAAGATGTCGTCCGGCAGGCCCAGGCTGGCTCCCCTGAACCGGCCCACGAAGCGGGGCACGTACCCCGTGGCCCGGTGCTGGCCCACGACCTTGCCGAGAGCGTCCACTCCCTCCTGTACGAACTCGAAGATGTTGGCCACCTTGACCTGGTCGCCCTGGAGCCCGCAGATCTCCGAGATGGCGGTGATCTTGCGCGACCCGTCCTTGAGCCGGTCCTGCTGCACGATCAGATGAATGGCGCTGGAGATCTGCTCGCGAATGTTGCGGATCGGCAGGTCCATGCCGGCCATCATCACCATCGTCTCGATGCGGGCGATCATGTCCTTCGGCGAGTTGGCGTGGCCCGTGGTCAGCGAGCCGTCGTTGCCGGTGTTCATCGCCTGCAGCATGTCGAGCGTTTCCCCCGAACGGCACTCTCCCACGATGATCCGCTCGGGGCGCATGCGAAGCGCGTTTTTCACCAGCTCGCGGATGCTGACGGCCCCGGTCCCCTCGATGTTGGGCGGTCGCGTCTCGAGCCCCACGACGTGGTCCTGCTGCAGTTGCAGCTCGGCGGCGTCCTCGATCGTCACGATCCGCTCGCCGTCCGGGATGAAGCGGCTGATGGCGTTCAGCGTCGTCGTCTTGCCCGAGCCGGTGCCGCCCGAGACGATGATGTTGAGCCGGACCAGGACCGCCGCGTTGAGGAACGCCAGCATCTCGGAGCTCAACGAGCCGAAGCGGACCAGGTCCTGCATCTGGAGGGGCTTCTTGCTGAATTTGCGGATCGTCAGGCACGGGCCGTTCAGCGCCACCGGCGGGATGACGGCGTTGACGCGACTCCCGTCGCGCAGGCGCGCGTCGACGATCGGCATGCTGGCGTCGCAACGCCGCCCCAGCGGCCCGACGATCTTCTGGATGACGTGCTGGATGTGCGCGTCGTCCTTGAACTTCACGTCTGTCAGGACCAGCTTGCCCTTGCGTTCGATGTAGATCCGGCGCGGCCCGTTGACCATCACCTCGCTCACGGTCGGGTCGTCCAGGATTCCCTGGATGGGGCCGAGCCCCGCGACGTCCTTGAGCGTTTGGGTCAAGATCTCGTTCCCGGTGGCGTACGACAGCCGCAGGTGCTGGTCCGCGGTCAACGCCGCCAGCCCTTCCCGGAGCTTCGCCTGGAGGATGTCCCGCTCTTCCTCGAAGCTCTTACCCTGGAAGTTGACGTTCTCGAACCGCAGAGCCGAATTGAGCCGGTCCATCAAGGAATGCCGGATGTGCTCGTAGGGATCGGGGGGCGCGACGTCTTCCTTGGCCTCGGCCTTCTCGCGCTGGCGCACCAGAGCAGCTCCGATCGACCGCCCCCGTTGGGGCAAGTCCTCGGCTGGTTCGGCGGCGTCGTCCGGCAAGAGCGCGTCCCTGTACGAGAAGGGAGGTCGGTCCTGCAGGTCGACCCGGGGGTCCACCGGCTCGACGGGTTCGGCCCGGGCCCGCTCGAGGGCCTGGCGCGCGATCTCGGCTTCCTCGGCCGCCCGCTCGCGGTCCATCCGCTCCAGGTTTTCGACGACGCTGGTTCCGGGTCCGAAGAGGTTTTCGGGAAGGTCCGGGTAGGCGTCACGCAGCTTCTGCAGGAACCGCGGGATGACTCCCGTGTACCTGTGGTGGCCGCGGATCCGGCCGTCCGCGTCCGTTCCCTCCTGGACGAACTCGAAGATGTTCACCAGCTCGACGCTGTCGCCCTTCATCCCGCGGACCTCGGAGATGGCGGTGATCTTGCGCGTACCGTCGTGGAGGCGGTTCTGCTGGACGATGACCTGGACGGCGCTGGCGATCTGCTCGCGGATGTTGCGGATGGGCAGGTTCATCCCGGCCATGAGGACCATCGTCTCCAGGCGGCGGATCATGTCTTCCGGAGAGTTGGCGTGGCCCGTGGTCAGCGAGCCGTCGTGGCCCGTGTTCATCGCCTGCAGCATGTCCAGAGCTTCGCCGGCGCGGCACTCGCCGATGATGACCCGCTCGGGTCTCATGCGCAGCGAGTTGCGGACCAGGTCGCGGATCGTGACCTCTCCCTTGCCTTCCACATTCGCGGGGCGCGTCTCCAGCCCCACCACGTGGTCCTGCTGCAGTTGAAGCTCGGCCGAGTCCTCGATCGTGACGATGCGCTCGTCCTCCGGCACGAACCCGCTGATGGCGTTGAGCGTCGTCGTCTTGCCCGAGCCGGTGCCCCCGCTGACGACCATGTTGAGCCGGGCCAGCACACAGGATTCCAGGAAAGCCCCCATCTCCAGCGTGAGGCTGCCGAAGCTGATCAGGCTGTCGACGGTCAGCGGCTTCTTGCTGAACTTGCGGATGGTGATCGTGCACCCGTTGAGGGCCAGCGGAGGGATGACGATGTTGACGCGGCTTCCGTCCGGCAAGCGCGCGTCGACCATCGGCGAACTGGCGTCGCAACGCCGCCCCAGCGGGGCCAGGATCTTCTTGATGACGTGCATGACCTGCTCGTCGCTCGTGAAGGTCACCGGCGACAGGAGGACCTTCCCCTTGCGCTCGACGTAGACCTGCTCCGGTCCGTTGATCATGATCTCCGACACCGAGGCGTCGCGGAGCAGCATCTGGATGGGGCCGAAGCCCACGATGATGTCCAGCAGCTCGCGCCGGATGGTGTCGATCGCGTTCGCCGAGATCGGGGAGTTGAGCGCTCGAGAGGCGTCGTGGAGGATCTGCGAGACGAGCCCGTCGAAGAACTGCATCTCTTCCTGGGCCGTCTTGAACTCGGGCAGCTTGAGGAACGCCAGCCGCTCGAAGAGCAGCTCCATCGCGTGGCTCCGGAGTTTCTCCTCGGCACGAGTGCGTGCCGGCTTCTGCTCCGGCGGCGGCGACGTACCGGCGGTGGGTCTCGAGGGCTTCGCGGGCTCCTGGGCCCCCCGCTTTTCCCGCAAGCGGTCGGACAACTTCACGGAAGGAGTATACAACGGAACGCCGCTCACAGCGCAGAGCACGGGGGTCGGGGGGAGCGCCGCCAACTCATGGGGCGATTAGGATCCGTTCGTGCTGAGCCGGAGGCTCGTTTACGAGCCTCCGAGTCGAAGCACGGCTCGCAGAGCCAGCTTTGCCGCCC
>JACQZL010000399.1 GCA_016213865.1 Candidatus Rifleibacteriota bacterium | reverse complement strand
TTCCCTGGACACCTTGCGGCCCTTGCGGGCCAGCGTTGCCAGTGTCGCCCTTCGGGCCTTGCGAACCGGCAGGCCCCTGAGGCCCTTGCGGGCCGACAGGGCCGGTAGTCCCTCTTGTCCCCTGGACGCCCTGCAGACCCTGCGGGCCGGTGTTCCCGGTATCGCCCTTCGGGCCTTGGGAACCCGCGCTTCCCGTGTCGCCCTTCGGCCCTTGTGAACCGATTAGTCCGGTATCCCCCTTGTCTCCCTTTGGCCCTTGCGGCCCAACAGACCCGGTATCTCCCTTGGGGCCTTGAGACCCAGTTGCGCCAGGCTCGCCCTTTGGCCCCTGTGGGCCTGTCACGGACGTAGTCGCAGGAACAACGGCCACCGAAGCTTGGGTCTTGCCTCCTTGGGGATCGCGGACAGTGAGTGTGAACACGTGCGGCACTGGTGTCGCGCTGAATTGGAACGAGAGCGTCACGGTGTCCGTTCCAGAGAGACTAACAGGCGGGGTTCCAGAAGAGGGTTGCCAGGCGTAAACGAGAGAATCATCTTCAGCGTCATAAGCAGCGGCCTGGATCCTGACGGTCTGCCCAGGCGTTGCCGGAGGGGGTTGATAGATGACCAAGAGAGGAGGCGTGTTCTTCTGTGGAAGCGTGGTTGCCTTCGTCTGCGCCATGCCAACGAGGTATCCCGATCTTCCGTCTACGCTCCAAGGCGGAACCCCCAGACCCGGATGATAGACCTCAAACCTGGCCGAGTTTCCTTCTCCTTCGGACTTGGACCGTGCCACGAATCGCGCTCCCGAGTCACGCATGAGATCGGCAGCCGTGTATCCAGTTGGTGGCCGAGGCACAGAGATCAGATTCAGACCGCGATGCAGGGTCGTACTCTGAGCGAGAAGATCAGAGAATGCGACAGCAGAAAAGAGCAGGCCACACACCACAAAACGTGGCAGACGATGCAGCACATCATTGAACTGGCTTGTCACGATCATGACCCGTGCCTCCTCTTGCCTTGAACGGCCCCCGTGTTCGGCGGAAGCTGGGGGCAACGCCTCCGTACAGCCTCAGCATTCTAGCAGTTGCCCACTCGCGAGGTTACTGTCGGCTTTGGGGTGATCCCCCGGGCGGTCGGCTGGCCCGCTTGCTCACGCTGGCCGCTGACTGCCGCCCGTTTGTTAGTGTGGTCTCCACACCGTAGTTGGCCGAGGCGCTGGTCTGGTCTTGCGGCTGACCAGGCTGGCCACCGGGTCACGTTGGCCTATGGGGCGATGTTGACTGGCGGCTCCAGCACATCATTCTCGCGACCTTTCTTCACGTGGAGGATTGGCACCGAGGGCAGAATGATAAACAATACTAATAGGTACAGATTGCAGCGATAATCACCGGTTATAGCCCGTTCACAGCCCCGAGGAAAAACATGGAAACCGCACTCGTCCCCCTCCAGCCGACCGCCCAGATCGCCGAAGCGCATGACCTCGCCCGGAAGGCCATCGAGTTTGCCAGGCTCGCGAGGGCCGAGAACACCAGGAAAGCCTACCGCTCCGACTGGACAGACTTCGAGTCCTGGTGTCAGTCTCGCGGGCTTGTCTCCCTGCCTGCCGAACCGCAGACCGTGTGCCTCTACCTAACCGCGCTGGCAGAGACGGGGAAGAAGGCGTCAACCCTCCGGCGCCGGTTGGCTTCCATCTCCGTGGCCCACAAGACCGCCGAACACGAAAGCCCGGTGGCTCACGTGGCGGTCAAGGCCGTGCTTGCCGGGATCTTGCGAACGAGGGGAAGCCGCGCTCAGGGCAAGGCGGCTTTCACCGTTCAGGATCTTCGAACTGCTCTGTCCCGGCTGCCGAACGATATCAGGGGACTTCGAGACCGCGCTATCCTGCTGCTCGGGTTCGCCTCCGGCATGCGAAGGAGCGAAATTGTAAGCCTCCAGCTTTCGGATGTCTCGTTCGTAAGTGGTGGCCTCTCGATTCAGCTTCGCTTTTCCAAGACCGACCCCATGGGACACGGGAGAACCGTGGGAATCGTCTTCGGGACGCAGGCGGAAACCTGCCCGGTGCTTGCGCTCAGGAAGTGGATCGAGGCAGCGAGAATCACCGAAGCCGAAAGCCCGATCTTCCGCCCGGTCTCCAGAACTGGTGCGGTGCTTGGCCGGAAGCTCGACGATCAGTGTGTGGCTCTGATCGTGAAGCGGGCCATGAAGCTCACCGGCCTGGATCCCAAGGCTTTCAGCAGCCACAGTCTGCGGGTGTCGTTCTGCACAGTGGCGGCTTCCTCGGGAGTGTCCGATCGGGTGATCGCTCTCCAGACCGGGCATGCCGCAGGAAGCACGACCCTTCACCGATACATCCGGCAGGCGAATTTGCTGATCGACAACGCTTCGGGAAAGCTCGGGCTGTAGATCGGCGCGGACATCGGCCCGTTGTCGTGGGGAGGGCGATGACGGGCGTACCCCAGAACCGTCAGGAAGCCGCGAGGCAGGCGATCGGCCTCGCGGCTGCCCCCTTCCTCGGGTCACGAAATTCGAAACGTCCTGCAGCCTGCCAAATTGTCATGAGCCGCCCGTCCCCTTCCTCGGGCCGGAACAGCGCGCCGACCAAGCCCATGCAAGACCCAGTCCATCAAGTTGATCCCGGGTACGCGCGGGGCCTGCAGAGCCGTGAAAACTCAGCGCCGGGGAAGCAACGCGGGCCGCTGCTCAAGGCGTAAGAAAAGCCGCCCCAATACAGGCGAATCGGCCAGTTCAACCCCTCCAACGGCGGGACGCCAACCGATGCAATTCATCCTTTGCAATCAGTTGCCTTACCACTTGGCGATGCCGCCGTCCTCAGTCTGAAATCCAGTGCGGCCGCGGTGCCTGGCGCGGCCGCCGGACGCCCCGATGTGCCCTGCAACCAGAGGGGCCTGGACGCGTCCGGCCTGATACAGGCCGAGCCGAACGCCAGTCAACCTCCGTATCGCCTCCACGGCGGGGAGCGATGCTCACTCACGGGCGAATCCACGGACCCTTGAACCACTAAGACCCGAAAGCCCAAAGGACTGCACGGAGAGAAGCGTGATCGAAGGAGGCCCTTTGTGCCGCTCTTCGTGTCCTTCGTGCCTTCGTGGTTTGGTCTCCTCGTGCCTTCCCAGTGATGCGGCTTCCCATCTGTCTGCATCGCTCCAGCCGCGTCAACGCCGCGATTTGTCGCCCTTCTCCTTGGTCAGGAAGCGGGTCAGGGCCAGGGCGTCCTCGGCCGCGAGTCGCAGGTGGGTCATCGGGTTGTCGCGCGCAAAGCGGGAAGGCTCGGTCAGGAAGACCTGGAGGTACTCGGCCTTCAGCCGGTGCGCCACGTCCGTGAGGTCCGGCCCGATGCGCCCGCCCTTCCCCTGGTAGACGTGGCACTCCGGGCAGCGCCGTTCTGCGAAGAGCTTGGCCCCCTGGGCGATGGCGCGAGGGGCGACCGGCCCGGGAGGGAGGGCCGGGAAGCGGCTCGAGTCGCGCCGCCACTCGAGCATCTCGGCCAGGTCGGCCGCCTCCTGGACGGTCAGCTTGTAGTCCGGCATGCGCAGAAGGGGCCGCTGGTCCTGGCGCTCCCAGCGGAGCCGGCGCGGGGCCAGCAGGTAATCGCGAGTCCAGTCTCTCTCGATCTTGCTGCCCAGGAGCGAGATGTCGGGTGCTCCGCCCTTTTCGTGGCAGAACGCGCAGCCGAGGGCCACGAAGAGCCGGTGCCCTTCGCTCTGACGGCCGACGACCGGCGGGCCCGTCTGCTTGTCGGCGACGGAAACCGGGGGCGGGGGCGGCGGAGGCGCCTCCGACTCGAGGCTGCCCAGGACAACCAGCACGAAGCCCGCGTAGACGAGAGCAGCCGCGCCCCCGAGCGTCCACTTGCGTTCGGATGGCCGGTGCGACGGCGAGCGCTCGAGCCAGGGCCAGAACAGGAGTGCGCCCAGCAGGACGGCGGGGATCACGATCGTCCCCAGGACGATCCAGTCTCCCGGCAAATAGTGCAGGAGCTGGAAGAGCGGCAGGAAGTACCACTCGGGCCTCGGGACATAGCCGGCGGGAGCCTCCGCGGCGCGCATCTCGAGCGGCGCGGGCCACCAGGCCGCCAGCCCCAGCAAGGCAACGAGCGCCAGGAGCGCGGCCACCAGGTCCCTGCGCGTCCTCACTCCCGTGCTGCTCGCCAGCCACAGGTGCCAGAGCAGCCCGAGCCCCAGGGCGAACGGAAAGAGGGTGACGTGGACCGCATGAAAGCGCGTCAAGGCCAGAGCACCCAGGCTGTCGTCGCCCATCAGCAGGAGTTGGAGGGGTTCACCCACGACCGGCGTCGAGGCGATCATGTTGGAGGCGACCTGAGCGGCGTAGAAACCCTTGGCGTTCCAGGGCAAGAGGTAGCCGGTGAAGCTCGTGATCAAGATGACCGGCCAGAGCAGCGCCCCACTGAACCAGCAAAAGTGGCGTGGCCGGCGGAACGTACCCAGCAAGAAGACGCGGGCCATGTGGAGCGAGAGCGCGACCACCATCGCGGTGGCACCCCAGGAGTGGAACGCGCGGATGAGCCTGCCGCAACCAGCCGACTTCTCGAGGTACTCGACGCTCTCCCAGGCCGCCTCCGGGACCGCGCGGTAGTGGAGCGAGAGGAGCGTCCCGGTGGCCATCTGAGCGACCACCAGGGCCAACAGCACCGGCCCGATCCAGTCGAGCCACGTCAGCGAGAGACCGGGCTGACCCGGGTTCCGTCCACCCTGAGAGGCGTTCTGCCGGGCGGCGTCGCGAGCGCCCGGAGCCTCCGGGGTCGCCGGCGTTCGAGCGCCGCTGTCGTCAGTCCGATCGTCCATGGGCCGGGTGGTTCAACCTGCGCGCTTGGCCGTGGGCTTGATGGAGACGAGCCCGTCCTTCTCGCGGACCGGCAGGACCGCGAGCGGGCGCCGCGAGGGTCCGGCCAGCACCGAGCCGTCCTTGTCGTACTCGCCGCCGTGACACGGGCAGAGCATCTTGTTCTGCTTGGCGTCCCACGTCACGGTACAGCCCAGGTGCGTGCAGGCCGCCGAGATGGCGAAGATCCCCGTATCGCGGCGCTGCAACCAGACCAGGCCGGGCTGAGTGCCGCCGGCGAAGCCACGGGCGGGTCGGTCGTACTTGGCCAGGACGAACGGCCCCGCGGGTACCTGGTCCGACCGGCAGACGACGAGCCAGGTGTTGCTCGAGTCCTCGAACCCCAGCGGCGTCAGGAGGTAGCGCACGGCCGGCACTCCAAGGACCGCCGCCACGGCCGCGGAGAGCGCGGCCACTGCACGCGAGAGGAGCCAGCGACGGGAACCGGCGGGCGAGCGGGGGCCGCAGGGCTCGGGAGTCGGGGGCATCTCGTCCGGACCGTCTCTCCGCGTCATCGGCCCTCCTTCGAGGCCTGCAGCGTGAGATGAGCCAGCTTCAGGATGCTCCAGTGCTCGCGGCCCGGGATGGCCACGCGCAGTCGGTCGTGCAGCGCCTCCGTGAAGGCCCCGGGGATGCCCGCGGCGCCCTTCATCACGCCGAGGAGCAGACCCACGGTGGCCGCGTTGCAGTCGGAGTCCCACCCGAGGGCGGCTGCCAGGGCGACGCTCCGGGCGAAGTCCCCTTCCCAGTAGAGCAGCGCCAAGGCAACGAGCCCGTCGTTGGGCAAGGCGTAGGCCCAGGCGTTGGTCGCGTCCCGGGCCGCGATCGGCGCAAAGGTCGATCGCTCCAGCTCGGCGCGGGCGTCCTCCAGCTTCTTCCCCTGTCGGTGGGCCTCCAGACACCTGCGCAGGACCCGGGTATGAGCGCCGGCCGGAGCTCCGAGTCGCTCCAGCGCCTTCTCCAGGAGCTCGCGGGGCGCCCGGGCAGAGAACGCCAGGCTGGTTGCGACGGCGATGAAACGAGCCGATTCGGCGCCGTCGCCGCTGTTCGAGAGCGGCGCATCCTTCATGACGAGGGAGACTGCGTGGTCCGGAGCTCCGGGCGACACGAGGCCCCAGACGTCCGCGCGGATCCGCGCGCAGATCGAGCCGGCCAGCGGCCCCCGTCCGCACTCGAGCGGCGGCACTCCTCGGGCCAGCTCCAGGAGCGATCGTCGTTCGGTCTTCCAGAGGTACTCGGTCGCGAGGCGAGCCTGCCAGGCGGCCATCAGATCGCCAGGCTCGAGGCGGCCTTTCTTGCGGGTGAGCTCCAGGAGGTTCAGCACCGCCAGCGAGGTGTCGTCATCGGGACCGAAACCCCAGGAGTCGCGAGGCAACCCCTTCGTCAACGCGGGGAGCTGTTCGAGGAACGGACCGGGCTTCCCTTCGTTGGGCATGCCGAGTCGCCCGCCCGCGGCCTTCCCGAGCCAACCGCCCAGGATCCGGTCGAATCGCGGGTCCCGGGTCGACTCCGCCGGCGGCGGGACCTGGTCGTCCGGCAGCTCGGCGGGCCCGGTCGCGAGCCTGCAAGGCCCGACAGTCAGGACGTTGGCCAGAGCGCGCCGCATGAAGCCCGGCACATCCAGGATCAGCAGCGCGCCGCCTTTCGGCACCTGGCCCCGTGCGACCTGGGGGTCCGGATCGAAGGCCTCATAGGGCAATCGAAGCCGGAGCTCCTTCTGACCCTTCCCAAGAACGACGTAGCGGAAGCGGGACTCCCCGAGCTCCGGGATGAGGTAGAGGCGGAGCTGCGTCGGCTGGCTCGTCCGCAGGGTCAAGTCGAGCGACTGGCCCGGAACCAGAGCGAAGCCCTCGAGCTGCGCCAGCACGGTAGGTCCACCGGCCGTGCCGTAGTCGAGCTGCACGGCCTTCTCGGCCAGCACCGCCGCGGGAAGACGAGGCACGTCCTGGGCGACCGCGGCCCCCCGCAAGGCCAGGACAGCCGCAATCAGGAGCGGGAGGGCGCGCCTTCCGGGCAGGGCAAACCAGGACATCGCAGTCCAGGCTAGCACACTGGACTTCTAACTTCCGGCGGGCAGGTGTACTCCTTGAGTCGAGACTTGACGCCGGGCCGCGCCCGGCTGGATGCCGAGGAGGCCGAGATGATCCAATGGAAGTCGCACTGCCGCTACCGCGCTGACCGGGGCTCGATCGTGGTCGTGATCCTCATCGCGGTCGTTCTGGTGGTGCTGGGCGGCATCGCCCTGGCCATGAGCACCAGCTTCGGCCGGTCGGGCTACCACGAGAAGCTGGTCGCCGAGTCGCAGGACCTGGCGCGGGCCGCGGTCGAGGAGGCCGCGATGCTCATCAACAACGGCAAGCGAAACGTCGAGATCGACACGGCGCTGGGCAGCATGAAGCCCGTGGAGGTGAAGATCGCCGAATTGAAGGACAGCGACTCGCCGCTGGCCAACCTGCCGGCCGACCAGGCCCCCAAGGTCTTCGTGAAGGCGGCCATCGTGGATCCTTCCAAGACGGTTCGGGATACGGCCACGGCGCAGTACCAGTCGATCACCAAGCAGCTCATGGACGACCAGGCGCGCGAGTTCTGGGAGCGTGTCGACAAGGAAGGCCTCCACGACAAGGAGAGCGGCGCGGACACCTCGGCCGACGACCCCAACTGCTTCGTCAACGGTTGGGTCAAGCACGTGGGGATCGACGGCTGGCACCCGAAGTGGCAGAAGGTCCCCGAACCGGTCAAGACCGAGACGCTCTCCGACGGGGTGACGGTGGTCAAGTACTACAAGTGGGTCATGAAGCGCCCGATGGGCGAGCTGTTCGAGGTGTTCAAGCTCTTCCGCACCGTGTCGGGCGACCTGGACGGCGGCGAGAAGGTCTTGAAGGAAGGCGACAGCCCCTGCATCGACGTCAAGACCAACGGCGGCAAGCCCAGCCTGGGCGAGTTCAAGCAGAAGTGGGAGGCGGCGATCAA
The DNA here is from genome assembly GCA_016213865.1 of Candidatus Rifleibacteriota bacterium. The sequence continues at coordinate 2,161 of JACQZL010000399.1, read as the reverse complement.
GGCAGTCGGTTGCGACGCGGCCAAGAAGGTCGAGGCGTGCGGCGCCAATCCCTCGCTGGCCATGGCCCATCTGGTCGGCGACCTGAAGCTGGGCGAGGAGATCGCCAGCGGCGCCGAGGTCAAGGCCACCGCCGATTTCATGCGCGACAGCGTCATCGGGACGAACAAGACCTACCTCCTGGAGATCTCGTCTTCGATGGGCTACGAGGGCTACGACGCCCGGATGAAGGGCAAGCAGGCGTTCCGGTCGTACCGGCTCTTCCAGAAGGCCGAGTGGGAGATGGCGATGAAGATGATGGCCGATCACCTGGCGATGAACCTCCAGAACCAGGGCGGCGCCTCGCTCTCGCCCTCCGATCTGGCCCAGCTCTTCCCTGCCGACAAGGGCGTCAAGGAGCGCGACGAGCCGGTCCCGGACAAGAGCTGCAACCCCACCTCCAGCCACTACGACCCCAAGAAGATGTTCGACGACGTCGTATACTCCGAGATGCCGTCGACCGTCGGCACGAGGCTGTATCCCTACGGGGTCGCCTCGATGAAGTGGGACCCCAACCGCCTGCAGGAGAAGGATGCCGACAAGACCAAGTAGGAACCGGAATCTCGCGGTGCGCTCGAGCCCCGTGGGTCAAGTCGTGAGGGCCGGCGTCACGCTGGTCGAAGTGCTGCTGGCAGTCGCCTTGGCCGCCCTCGTTTTCGGCACCGCCATCCAGTTCTTCCGGATGGGCAACCTGCAGGTGGTCAAGGTCTCCGACCACGCCCAGGCCCGGATGGAGGCCATGAAAGTCCTGGACGCCCTGCGCGAGGACCTGGACCGCGTCACCGTGGACGACGACATCGCCAACCTGGTCATCCCGCTCAGGCTCAAGGACAACGGCCGAACGCTGCAGTTTTTCGCGCTGCACCACCGCGAGCTGAACACGAGCAAGAAGACGATGACGCTCGTCGCTCGCGAGATGACCTGGACCAGTCATAAGCTGACGTCCCCTCAGACGGGCGCGGTCGTGATGCGCAACGGCAAGAAGTTCGGCGGCGAAGGGCTCGGCTCGATCGGCCCGGTGAGCGACCTGGTCTTCGAGCCTCTGACGCGAGATCAGGCCTGCTCGATGCAGCTCTCGCCGTACCACGCCGTGTGGGTCAAGGTCTTTCCACGCGGGGCCCTGCAGATAGACAACAAGGCCATGGCAAGCCACCCGCAGGTTCGGTTGCTGCACCTCACGCACATCGAGAGCCAGTATGCCTGCATGTTGACCATTCGCAACGCCGGCCCGCCCTCGGGCGTCTTCAAGAACCTCGAGATGCTGGACGACCCGTTCGTCACTTTCAACTGTCCCATCAAGACGATCCCCAACTCGCTGCCGCTGGATTGGGTCCGTCCCCTGGGCCTCGTCAAGTTCGACAAGGGAAAGCCCTATGACGACAAGGACGAGGACAAAGACGAGGAGCATTGACCGACGGCTCCGGCACCACCCCATGAAGCATCCTCAGTCCCGACGCGGGCGCCCCGCCCGCACCGCCACGACCCTGCTCGAGGTGCTGATCAGCGCCGTCATCCTCACGCTGATCGTCGTCCCGATCTCGCTCCTGCTTTCGCAATCGACCAGGGCCGTCCAGAACACGGACCTCAATCGGGAGGTCAGGGGTCTCATGGACGAGGTGATGCAGCGCGTCGAATCGACCGATCTGACCAAGCTGTGGGATTCCTTCGGCATCGATCCGAAGTCGCCCACGCGATTCGACGGCAAGCTCGTCAACCTCCCCGGCGGCTCCGTCACGCCCGAGGCGCTGGCCGACGACGCGGCCAATCCCCTGCACATCAACCAGGAGATCGTCGAGAGGCTCGGCGAGCTGGGCCTGTCAACCGACCTGAAGTTCCGATTCATGACCCGCACGGAGCTGGGGGTCGACCCGTCGAATCGGCTCAAGAGCTCGAGCGGCATCATGCACCTGCAAGCGGGGGTCGTCACGCTCACTTTCGCAGGCAAGGTCGGCAAGAAGACGATCGACGAGGAACTGGCCAAGCCCATCTACTGCCCGATGATCCTGGGCCGGCCGGGCCTGCTCCTCAGTCAGTGTCCGGCCGTGGACCCGAAGCTGCGCGACGGCCGCTTCAAGAACTTCCCGTGAGCCGCGGACTGCGAGGCCTGGCACCCCCCCGAAGCGT
>JACQZL010000398.1:7617-13890 GCA_016213865.1 Candidatus Rifleibacteriota bacterium | reverse complement strand
TCACACGACAGCGACTTGGCCGGACCTGTGGAAGCGGCAAGATGCCGCTTCTACCCTACCGGCTTCTGTCATGCCTCTCCTGGTGAGGGATTTAATGCCATTGGGCTTGTCCCCCGCTCTCCGAGCGGCCGCAGGCCACTGGCGGGGCACAAGCATGTCCTGAGCCTGTCGAAGGGGCCCCGCGCTACAACTCGCGAATCGAAAACTCCAGTGGTATTGTCTCCCTCGTGCCTCCGATCGTCACCTTCCTATCCGACTTTGGCCTGGCGGACCCGTACGTGGCGGCCGTCAAGGGTGTCTTGCTCAGCCGTTGCTCCGGCCTGACCATCGTGGATGTGACGCACACGGTGGCGCCGCAGGACATCTTCGCCGGCGCAATGCTGCTCCGCGAGGCGTGCTGCACCTTCCCGGCGGGGACGCTCCATCTGGCCGTCGTCGACCCCGGGGTTGGAACGGAGCGGGCGGCGCTGGTGGCCCGCACCGATCGCTTCACCTTCGTCGGCCCGGACAACGGCCTCCTCGCCCCGGCGCTGGACGCCGAGACGGGGGTCCAGGTCTTCCGCATCAAGCCCAACTGGGAGGTCCCCTCCGCCACCTTCCACGCACGCGACGTCTTCGCTCCGGCCGCCGGGCGTCTATTGGCCGGCGAATCGGGTTCCGACTTCCTCGAGGCCGCCGGCGGTTACCAGCATCTGGACGTGCCGGCTCCGCGAGAGCTGCCTCCCCGCGAGGGGGAGGCTTCGCGGTGGGAAGGGGTCGTCCTGCGGATCGACGGTTTCGGCAACCTGATCACCAACTTGCCCCGTCAGGATTTCGGGCCGTTCTTCGAACGCCACGCCTTCGAGCTCTCGGCCCCCGGCGGCGAGACGCTGACCCGCCTCGCCCCCACCTACCAGGACGCCCCCCACGGCGCGGCCGTGGCAGTGTGGGGAAGCGCCGGCTTTCTCGAGCTCTCCGTGCGTGAGTACTCGGCCGCGGGCTTGCTCGGCATCCACGAAGCCGGTGAGCGGTTCGAGATCGCTTTTCTGAGATGAGAGCCGGCCCTCGGGACGCGCACCCCAGCTTGGGGGCAGTCTGAAAGGAGACCCGTCTTGAGCGAGCTGCAACCTTCCCTCGTTGTGCCCCCGGGCGCTACGATCCTGCCCTACAAAGGCACCTGGCCCCGCATTGACCCTTCCGTCTTCCTGGCCGCCGGCGCCCGCATCATCGGCGACGTGACGATCGGCGCCGAATCGAGCATCTGGTTCAACGCCGTCGTACGAGGGGACGTTCACCACGTCCTGATCGGCCGCCGCACCAACATCCAGGACAACACGGTCCTTCACGAGACGCTCGAGCTCTACCCGACCGAGCTCGGGGACGAGGTGACCGTGGGACACTCGGCCGTCCTGCACGCCTGCATCGTCGAGGACCTGTGCCTCATCGGCATGGGGGCGATCCTCCTCGACGGCGTCGTCATCGGCCGCGGCTCCCTCGTGGCGGCCGGAACGCTCGTTTCGCCCGGGACCAAGATCCCGCCTGGCTCGCTCGTCGTCGGCGTTCCCGGCCGGGTGCGCCGGTCCCTCACGGCCGAGGAGACGGCCTCCCTCTCGGCCAGCGCTCAGCACTACGTCGAGTACGCGGCCAGCTATCGGTGATCGGTCCTCAGCCCCACGGCCCTCTCAGCCCCTTGGGTCCCTTCAGCCCCATCTCCACGACCCTCCGCCGTCTCGCCCTCGTCCTGGCCCTGCTGCTGCCCATCGCCGAGCGGCTGACCTGCGGCGTCGCGACGGTTTCTCTCATGAACGGTGCTCGCCTCGACGAGCTGCCGGGTGCCTCGCGTGCGCTGGTGGTGTCTTCCGAGCCCGACCCGAGTCAGGACCTCCCCGAGGAGACGGTTGATATCGCCCGCCGGGCGGCGAAGGAATGGAATGAAGTCGACCGTCTGCGCGTCCTTTGCCAGGGCCTGCGCGAGTTGATGCCCGCGGTTCCTCGCTTCTCGACGGCTTGGTCCCGCCCTCCTTGCAGGCCCAGAACACCGCGGGAGCTCTGGAATGGGTGGGGGCGCGGTGACCCCGGCGACGGTCTCTCGGTGGCGACGCTGGCATCTCTCCTCGCCACGCGGGCCAAGCTCCGCAATCGTGTGGTGCTGGGTTCGGACGGTGCGCTGTTGGCCCCTCGCTCGTTCGCTTCGATCGAGGTCTACCTCACGTGGCAGCGTGGCTGGATTCTCGTCGACCCGTGGATAGGAGTGGCCTTCCATCGGCCGGATCGGTTCCTCTCGCTCTCCGGCCTCCAGCGAGAAGGTGCCGGCCTGCGTTCGGTTGGCGTCACCGCACTCGCGACTCCCCTGCCGCCCAGCACCGAGGGCTTCTGCGCACTCGAGTATGGGCCCAGGCTCCGGGAGCTCTGGGTGCGAACGGGACAGGGTCCCGAACCGGTCTGGGCCCTTGCCGACATGGGACGGCCGCTCTCCTTCCGCTGGAAAGTGGCGGCGTGGATAGGCAGCGCAAACCAGTGGCTCGATCGCTGCTTTTCTCGCGGGCCTGCGTCTTGGCCTTCCCGGCTGGCAGCGGCCCTCGGCGCGTTCTACGTGGCTCTCTTGGCGTGGGTTGCCTGGCGTGGGGGCGAACCGGGCACCGGCGTCCGCCGACTGCCTGCTCGACTGGGCCGCGAACTGGCCGCGGACGTGCGCTGTCTGCCGGCCGCCCTACGCAGTCTCGGGCGCCTCCTCGGCTGGGTGAGGTGAAAACTGGGGACACCCGATTCCGTTTTTCGGCCGACGCCAGGAGACGCTTGCGTCACCGACCGATGGCAGGGGCACGGTCAGTCGAGTGTGAGTGCAACCGCGCTCAGCCCAGCCATGCGCTACCATGACCCCGACGCAGGCGGCGCCGATGACCTCTGTTCGCGGATACCGCATCATCGAGGAGGTGGCCTCGGGCTCCTCGGGTACTGTCTACCGGGCGGTCCAGGAGAGTCTCGACCGGACCGTGGCCTTGAAGCTCCTAGCTCCCGGGCTGTTCAACGTCGAGGAGACGCGGCGGCGGTTCCTTCGGGAGGCGAGGATCCAGGCGCAGCTCTCCCATTCGAACCTGGTGGCGCTGTTCGACGCGGGCTTCGCGGGCGCGGCTCCGTACCTGGCGACCGAGTTCGTGACAGGGGGGACGCTGCGGGACTTGCTGAGCACCGGGGGCCGGCTTCCGCTGGATAGGGTGATGGACCTGGGGCGGGGGATCGCCTCCGGTCTGGAAGCGGCCCACCAGGCCGGCATCGTCCATCGGGACCTCAAGCCGGAGAACGTGCTGCTGGCAGCCGGCGGACAGCCGAAGGTGGCGGACTTCGGCCTGTCGAAGGCCACGTCAGTGGACCAGACGGTCCAGACGGCCGCGGGGATGCTCCTCGGGACTCCGGGCTACATCGCTCCAGAGGTGATCGAGGGCCACTCGGCCGGGCCCGTCGCCGACGTCTATGCACTCGGGGTCATCCTGTTCGAACTGCTGGCGGGGTGCCGCCCCTTCCGGGGCTCCGACCTCAACGCCGTGCTCCAGGCCCAACTCGTCGGGCGCCTTGAACCCCTGGGTGAGGTGCTGCCGGGGGTTCCGGCGGAGCTCGCGGACCTGGTTGCGGCGTGCCTGGCGCGCCTTCCCCGGGAACGGCCTGTTGCCGGCACCGTCGAGGGCCTCCTCGGGTCGCCCAAGTTGCGCGCGGCCCTGGCGGTGAACGCGCCACGGCCACTGCCGACCCTTGCCTCCACGGGCTCCAGAAGGTCCAGGGCCGCCACCGCGACCGTACGCAAGCAAATGCCCCCGGCGGCCGGCCAGGCTGACCCGGCTGGCGCCGGGTCAGGACCGGCAGGGACGCCGGTCCTACTGCCCTCGCGTTGCGCTCGGGCTGGCCCACGCGCAGGCATCCGGGGCTGGTGGGTGTTGGTGGCGGCCATGCTCGCGGCAGGCCTTTCGTGGTGGGCGACCGGCGGGCGAGGTAGCCCGGCGCCGCCCGAGTCATCGGGTGCGGTCGCTCCGACAGTTGCGACCATGGCGCCGGCCGAGCAGCCGCTGCCGGAGATTGTCCGGGTTGCCGCGGGGGTGAACCGCGCGAAGGTGTGGCTTTCGCGGCCGGCCCCGAAGGGTCTCCGCCTGGCCTTCCGGCGAGACGGAGTGCCCGAGGAGCAGGTGGTTGCTCTCCCCGAAGGCGTCACGGTCAACGCGCTTTCCGGCTTGAGCCCGGCCTCGCGGTATCGCGCGGGGATCGTCGGTGCCAGTCGAGCTGCCGAGTGCTCCTGGACGACGCTGGAGCTGCTTCCCGAGAGCCCGGCCGTCTGGATTGCCAAGGGCGACTGTTCCAGCCCGGTCATCGCGTGTCTGGGCGAGGAAGTGACCCTGGTGTGGACCGAGAATCGACGGTCTCCCGGCGCCAGGATCTTCGTAAGAGAGAGTTCCGATGGCGGGGCCACCTGGGGCGATCCGCAAGTCGTCTCCGAGCGAGCCGACGGCGCGACGCTGTGCTGGACCGCTCACGGCGTGGTCGTGGGCTGGAAATCCGAGGATTGGACCGGAGCCGGCTTGCGGTTTCGGCCCAGGCAGGCGCGCGCCTGGCTGCCCGCGACGCGGGCGGGCTGGTCGGACGTGACGCTGGGCGACCCCGAGGAAGGACACGTCGACTGTCTGGTACGGCTCGACCGGCAACTCCAGTCCGACACTGGCTTTCTGCGGCTCCCGGTCGGGCCGGCCGGGCTCGGCGAGCTGCCGGCCGCCGAGCAGTTCCTCCCGCCCGGGGATTACCTGCAATTGCTGAAGAGGTGTGGCGATCGGCGCCTGGCCTTCCTCAACGGCAACGAGCGGACGCCGGTGCTTCGGGCGACGATGGCCACGGCCCCCCCTCGAGGGCGATGGTCGGCCCCAAGGGACGTGACTCCGCGAGTCCAACGCGTCAGCCGAAGTCGCCTTGCCGTGGCTGCCTCGGTTGGAAGGGTCGTCGTCGCCTACGATTCGGACAAGCACATCTACGTGCAAAGCTCCCGGGATGCGGGTGAGACCTACTCGAAGCCCCTAGAGGTGTTGCCGTCGGACTTGATCTTCGAGGCCCGGGCAGCACCCGCGCTGGCCGCCGGCGACGGCCGGTTCTACCTGACCTTTCTGCTGGGCAAGCTGAAGAACCCGTTTGCCGTTGCCCTGAGGAGCGAGGACGGCCAGGACTGGCAGCAGGTGGGGCAGTCCCCCGTTCCCAAGATGTTCCCCGCCGGGGTCGACAGCTCTGCCACGCTCAGCGGGAACCGCCTGCTGGCCGTCGTCTGTGGGCACGAACGGAACGGATTGGCCCTTTACGATTTCGACGTCTCGCGGCGTCCGCCGCGCCCGCGCTGAAGCCGAAGGGCTCGGGCGCCCCCCGAGCACCTCTCGGGGCGCCGGCCGGTCACTTCACCGCGATGCTGACCAGCCGGCCCGAAACGACCAGGAACTTGGCTATCTGCTTGCCCTCGACGTACTTCTTCACCGCCTCGCGCTCCATCACGAGGACCCGCAGGTCGGCTTCGGAAGTGCCGGTATCGACCTGCACGCGGTCGCGGATCTTCCCGTTGATCTGGACCGGGTACTCGATCCGATCGGCAATCAGGCTTGCTTCATCCCAGGTGGGCCATCTCTGCGTGTGAACGCTGCCCGTCCGCGCTCGACGGCCGGTCCGCTCCCATAGCTCTTCGCTGATGAAGGGCGAAACGGGAGCGAGGAGGACCAGCAGGGTCTCGACGGCCTGCTCCCATCCCGGGGTCGCGTGGACGCCGGTCAGGCCGGCCGCATCGACCATCGCGTTGGTGTACTCCATCAGGGCCGCCACGGCGGTGTTGAAGGAAAACCCCTCGAGGTCCTGGGTCACCTTCTTGATGGCCCGGTGACGCTGGCGCTCGACCGTGCGCAGAGCCGCGGCCACCTCGTCGGCGCTGGCAGGCCGCGGTGGCACGTCGACCTGACGGCGGCCCGTGACGAGGTCCCACACGCGATAGTGGAAACGCTGGATGCCGCTGATCGCCTCGTCGCTCCAGGCGACTTCGCTCTCGAAGCTGCCCAGGAAGAGCAGGTAGGCCCTCAGGGTGTCGCAGCCGTAGCGCTCCACGACCTCGTCGGGAGTGACCACGTTGCCCTTGGACTTCGACATCTTCTGTCCGTCGGCGCCGAGGACCATGCCCTGGTTGCGCAGCCGATAGAACGGTTCGTTGAACTGGATGAGGCCCGCGTCGCTCATCACCTTGGTCCAGAACCGCGCATACAGGAGGTGCATGACGGCATGCTCGGCGCC
>JACQZL010000398.1:0-7577 GCA_016213865.1 Candidatus Rifleibacteriota bacterium | reverse complement strand
CGGCGCCTCCCACGTACAGGTCGACAGGCAGCCAGTAGCGGGCCGTCTCGGGGTCGAAGGCCTTTTGGTCGTTGCGGCTGTCCGGGAACCGCAGGAAGTACCAGGAGCTGCAGGCGAAGCCGTCCATCGTGTCCGTCTCGCGCTCGGCGGGGCCGCCGCAGCGGGGACACTTAGTGTGCAGGAACTCGGGCACGGTCGCCAGGGGGCCCTTCCCGGTGCCGGAAGGCGTGAACTCGCGTAGCTCGGGCAGCATGACCGGGAGTTGTTCGCGAGGGACCGGCACCGCCCCGCAGGTTGCGCAGTGGACGATCGGGATCGGCGCGCCCCAGTACCGCTGGCGCGAAATGAGCCAGTCGCGGAACCGATAGTTGACGGTCTTCTTGCCGAGGTCGGCTGCTTCCAAGTCCTCGTTGAGGCGTTCAATCGCCTGCTGGCTGGGCAGTCCGTCGTACTTGCCCGAAGCGGTCATGATGCCGGGCTCGGTGAAGGCATCACCGGCGGGCGCCTCGACTCCGGCGGGCGGCCGGATCACGACTCGGATCGGCAGGCCGAACTTCCTGGCGAACGCGTAGTCGCGTGTGTCGTGGGCGGGGACGGCCATGACGATGCCGGTCCCGTAGTGGGCCAGCACGTAGTCGGCGGTCCAGATTGGGATGCGCTCGCCCGAGAGCGGGTTGACGGCGTACGACCCGAGGAAGACCCCGGTCTTCTCGCGCTCGACGGAGGTGCGCTCGATCTCCGACTTCTGGCGCGACTGGGCTACGTACTCATCGACGGCCCTGTTCTGGTCGGGGGTGACCAGCTTGTCCAGAAGCGGACTCTCGGGGGCCAGGACCATGTAAGTGACGCCGAAGACGGTGTCGATCCGCGTCGTGAAGATGGGCAGGTCGACGCACTCGCCGGTGACGGGGACCTCTGCCCTGAAGTTGACCTGGCTGCCGACGCTGCGCCCGATCCAGTTGCGCTGCATCAGCCGGATGTGGTCGGGCCAGTCGACGGTGTCGAGGTCGTCCAGCAGCCTTTCGGCGTACGCCGTGATGCGGAAGTACCACTGCTTGAGCTTGCGCTTCGAGACGGGGGTCTCGTGCCGCCAGCAGGTGCCGTTCTCGACCTGCTCGTTGGCCAGGACGGTGCCGCACTGCTCGCAGAACCACTGGTAGCCCTCGGCTTGATAGGCCAGGCCCCGCTCGTGAAGCAGCAGGAAGAACCACTGGGTCCAGCGATAGTAGTCGGGGGCGCTGCTGTTGAGCTCGCGCTCCCAGTCGTAGCTCGTCTCGGCCAGCGCTAGCTGCCGCTTGTAGTTGGCGACGTTCTGGGCCGTGGTGACTGCCGGATGGACGCCCATCTTCAGGGCGTAGTTCTCGGCAGGCAGGCCGAACGCGTCCCAACCCATGGGATGCAGGACGTTGTGCCCCTGCATGCGCCGCAACCGGCTGATGACGTCCGTGGGGACGTAGTTGCGCAGGTGCCCGACCGACAGGCCGCTGCCGGAGGGGTAGGGGAAGAAGTCGAGGCAATAGAACTTGGGCTTGTTGGCGTCGGACCCGGTCCTGTAGAGGCCGTCTTGCTGCCACTGGGGCTTCCATCGGGTCTGGAGCTCGCGAAAGTCGTACCGGGAAGACTGGGGATCGGGGTTGGATCGAGGTTGTTCGGAAGACATGTGCAGATGAATGAACGGCAGTCCGGGGGCGCGGAAGGCCACCCGGGGCGGCCAGTATATCAGCGCGGGCACTGTCCGCAACCGGGGCCATGGGCCACGGGTGGAGCTGCTCGCGGCCGGGGTGGCGGGCGTCCATTTGACAGCGGCGGTCGAGAGCGAGTGCGTCCGGGCCGGCAGCTTTTCCGTTTACGGGCCAGCGTCTCGGCGATATAATGTGCGGCCCGGTCGGCCTCGGAGTGTCGTGATTCCCTGTTTTGCACACCTGAAGAACCACCTCGACGACGTCACGGAGTACATCCGCGGCAACCTCGAGGTGCAGTCGCCGTTCATCGACGAGTTGTTGTCGCATTTCCTGGCGACGCCTGGGCAGCGCATCCGGCCGTCCCTGGTGCTTGCCTTCGCGACGGTCGGGACGGAGCGCGTGCCCCCGGGGACGGCGGGCCTGGCCGCGATGACCGAGCTGGTCCACTCGGCGTCCTTGCTCCACGACGACGTGGTGGACAACGGCCGCATGCGCAGGAACCGGCTGACGGTCAACGCCAAGTGGGGCAACAAGGAGGCCGTGCTCCTTGGCGACCTGTTGCTGTCGCGGTCGCTCAAGCCCCTGGTCACTGCGTCCGACCCTCGAATCATCGACGCGCTCTACTCGGTCACGGCCTCGCTTTCGGAAGGTCAGTTGCTCGAACTGATCAACTTCGGCAATCGCCTGCTGGACGAGCGGACCTACTTCCGCATCATCGAGCTGAAGACCGCCATCTTCTTCGCGGAGTGCTGCCGTATCGGGGCCCTGGCGGCCGGCGCGTCGCAGGGCCGCGTGACCGCGTCCGCCGCCTTCGGTCTCGAGATCGGCTTTGCCTTCCAGATCCTGGACGACCTCCTCGACGTGACGGCGTCACTCGCCAGCCTGGGCAAGGACATCCAGAACGACCTGCTCCACGGCAAGATGACCCTGCCGACCATCTACTGTCTGTCCGACGGAGAGGGGCGCAAGCTGTTTTCGTTCCCTGAGCACCACCCCCCGGATGCGGCGGTCGTCGCCGACTACATCCGCCGGTCGGGGGCTTACGACTACTGCATGGGCCGGGCGCGCGGTCATGCTGCCGCGGCCCTCGAGGCAGCACACCGGCTCGAAGATGCCGCACTCGAACGGATTCTCGGAGAGTTCGCGGACTATCTGTTCAGTCGGGTGGAAGCGCATTCGGCGCAGGGAGGCGCGACCGACCAGGCTGCCGGCGATCCGACGAGCCCGGCCTGACGGCCGATGTCGTGTGCCCGGTGCGACCCGGGCGCTGCTCGGAGCTTCTGGCCCGCGAGTTGCTTCTCCCGCCGGCCGGCCGCACTGCCCGTTTCTGCGGCGCAAGGAGTCTCGAGCCGATGCCTGCCCAAGTTGCCTCCAAGACCCTCGATAACCCTGAGACCCTGAGCTTGGATCATCTGACCTTGGCCTCCGCCCCCCCTGCCAGCCCGACCGCGGTCGGACTCACCTCGGAACGCCAGACCCCCGCCGAGACCGGCAGCCTGGGAAAGCCCATCGTTTGGGTCGGCCTCGGGGTCAGTCTCGTTTGTCTCTACTTCTTCCTCCGGAACGTCGAGTGGCCGGAGTTGTGGGCCTCCTTGACGCAGGCCCGCTACGTCTACATCGTACCGGCCCTTGGGTTCTGGTTCTTGATGCTCTACATCAGGGCGCTCAGGTGGCAGGTGATGGTGAGGCACCTGCGCCCGGTCGGGATCGGCTCCCTGATGTCGAGCACGCTGATCGGGTTCATGGCCAGCGGCCTGCTGCCAGCCCGGGCAGGGGAGATCGTCCGCGCCGCCGTCCTGGCTCGGAAGGAGAAACTGGGGGTTTCCAGCGTCTTCGCGACCATCGTCGTGGAGCGCATCTTCGATCTGCTCGCGGTCCTCTTCTTTCTCGTCCTGGTGCTGATCTACTTGCCGGTGGCCGGCCAGCATGCGGCCCTGATGGGCAATCTGCGCTTCTTCGGCGGGCTCTTCGCAGCCGTCATCGCGGGCGCGATCGTGTTCCTGACGCTCCTGCGCCTCTGGCCTCATCGCGTCAAGCGTTTCTTCTCGCCTCTGCTCTCGCGCCTTCCGCCCAGGTTCGCGCACCAGGTCGAGGCGATCCTGGACAACTTCATCGAGGGCCTCGGAATGCTGACCGGCCTGCGCGACCTCGTCAGCATCTCGGCCCTGTCGCTCGTGCTCTGGCTCGTCATCGGTCTCATCAACTGGGCACTCTCGTTCGCGTTCGACATCCAGATGTCCGTGCTGGGAGGATGTCTGATTTTCGTCTTCACCGCCTTCGCCATCGCCTTGCCCCAGGCCCCGAGCTTCATCGGCGTCTTCCACGTGGCGGTGGAAAAGTCCCTGCTGCTCCTTTCCGTCTCCACCATCTCGGCCAAGAGCTACGCGATCGTCTTGTGGACGATCTCGCTCTTTCCGCCCATCGTCCTTGGGTTAGCCATCCTGTGGCACGAGGGATTCTCGCTCGGCGAGCTGACTCGGATCCGTCAGAACGGCACCGAGTCCAGACGCTGACGGGAGCGACGCTGGATCGTGGCGACACGACGGGCGGTTGTCTCCATTGGCTGTAGCGCGGGGGCTTGTCCCCCGCTTGTGGAGCGGCGTCTCGACCCGAGCGGGCCACAAGGGCCCGCGCTACAACTCCTTGGACCACGTATGCCGTGATGCGGCTTGCCAGCTTTCCGCATCGCTCCAGACGCTGACAACCTTTCTTGAAGAGGCTTTGGGGCTCTGCTAGAATCCGGTCGTCCGCGAACCGACCGGGTTGTCTCCGCTTCCATGCCTTCCGAGTCCCGAGCCATCCATGACCTCGAGCGGTTGCTGAACGCCTCGACGGCGGCCAAGGCCCGGGAAGTCCTGGACCGGCTGGATCGCCTTCCCCCCGCCGACCGGGCCGGCTGTCTGGTCCGCGCGTTCTCGTGCAAGTTCTGGGACGTCCGCAAGGCCGCTTCCGAGAAGCTGGCCGGCCTCGGTGCGGCCGTCGCCGTGCCAGCCGTCGAGCAGGTTCTCGAGGACTCCGCGGCCGACGAGAACGCTCTCTACTGGTCGCTTCAGACGCTGGGGGGGCTCGATGCCAGCGGCGGGAAGCTGCTCCTCGAGTACTTGCCGCGTTGCCCGGGCGAGCTCCGCACTTTCGCCATCCGGTCGCTGGGCCGTCTTCGATTCCCCGAAGCGGTCCCCGTGTTGGTCGACATGCTGAACAGCCCCGACTATGCCACCCGAGAGGAGGCCGCCCGGGTGCTGGCCGAGCAACCCGACGACTCGGTGGGTGCCGTTCGTCACCTGCTCAACAGCGGCACCGCGGATCAGAAATTCTGGGCCTTCAAGATCCTCGCGAAGGTGATGGGGGTCAAGGCCGTGGAGCCGCTGACCAAGATCCTCAAGAGCCCGGGCGACGAGCAGCAAGGCGCCTATGCTCTCGCGGCTCTCAAGGAGATCCGCCATCCGGCGGTCATCCCGACGCTGGTGGGCCTGCTCTCGCACGAATCGTGGTACTACCGGGCCGAGGCGGCCGAGATCCTCCAGGGCCTTTCGCAGATGGCGGTGCCCGAGCTCAAGCGCCTCCTGGACAGCGAGAACCCGGACGTGCGCTTCTGGTGCATGAAGATCCTTCGAGAGATCCTCGCCGCCGACGTGGTCCCGCTGCTGGAACGATCCATCCAGAGCGACCAGAAGTCGACCCGCTACTCGGCCGTGCTCACGCTGGCCGGCCTGCGGGATTCCTCGGCGGCTCGCCTCCTGATCCGCTGCTTCCAGGATGATGCGTGGGTCATCCGCAAGCTGGCCAGCGACAGTCTGGGGCGCCAGGGAGACCTCGCCCTCAAGTACCTGATCGACAACCTGAGCATCGACAACGAGGAGAGCCTCTTCTGGACGCTGGCGACGCTCGGCAAGATAGGCGACGATGCAGCCGAGCCCTCCGTCGCGCTCTTGCTCGACCATCCAGCGAAGACCATCCGCCTCCATGCAGTCGACAGTCTGGCGGGGATCGGCAGCGAGGCCGCGATGAACGACCTGGTTGGGGCGTTTCGCAACTCGCTCTGGGTCGTTCGCCAGCGCGCTGCCGAGGCCCTGGCGAGGGTCGGCGATCGAGGACTGAAGGCGTTGCTCGTCCACGTCAACGACGCCGACGGAGACATCGCCTACTGGACCGAGAAGGCACTCTCGGCGTTCAATCACGCCGGGCTGGCGCGGCTGGTCGCGGACATCAAGCGGGCCAAGCCGGACGAGCGCGAAGCGATCATGAGACGGCTCCAGGCGCAGCCCGCGCCCGTACTGGGCGATCTCCTCAAAACGCCCAACGCTGGCCGGGACGCCCTGATGCGGCTGCCTGTCCCTCGCGCCGCCACGCCGGCCGAGACTCCCGCCGAGCCAGCCGCAGAAGGCGCTGCCCGGGCCGCGCTTCGCAAGCCCGTCCTGGCGCTCTTCGACTCGCCGGGGATGGGTGCCTATCCGATGTCGATGGACGACATCCTCTTACACGCCCAGAAGTGCGGCGCCTCCGATTTGCACCTCAAGATCGGTTGTCCGCCCATCCTGCGCATCCACGGCATCCTGACCAAGACCAACTTCCCCGTCCTCACGCCTGATGCCTCGCGCGTGCTCGCCTCGACCATCCTCACCGACCAACAAAAGCACGTGCTCGCCGAGAACCTCCAGGTCGACCTCTCGTACGAGGTCACCAACGGCTGTCGGTTTCGCATCAACCTGTACAAGCAGACCCGCGGGCTCGAGGCGGCCTGCCGCTACATCGACCCCGAGATCCCGTCTTTCAAGCAGCTCAACCTGCCCGAGTGGGTCATGCAGAAGATCGGGAGCTTCGCGGACGGCCTTGTGCTGGTCACAGGTCCGACGGGTTGCGGCAAGTCGACCACAATCGCGGCACTTCTGGGCTACGTCAACCGGCATTTCAGCCGCCACGTCATCACCATCGAGGACCCGATCGAGTACGTCCATCAGAACGTGCTCTCTTACATCTCCTATCGTGAGGTGGGGATGGACGTGCACTCCTTCCCGCTCGGGCTACGGGGGGCCTTGCGAGAGGACCCGGACGTGATCCTCATCGGGGAGCTTCGCGATCGCGACACGATCTCGACTGCCCTGACGCTGGCCGGAACCGGCCACCTGGTGCTGTCGACCTTCCACACCTCTTCAGCCAGCCAGACCGTCGAGCAGATCGTCGACTTCTTCCCGACGGACCAGCAATCCCACGTGCGCCGGCAGCTAGCGTTCATCCTGCGCGCCGTGCTCTCGCAGCGCCTCTTCACGCGGGCCGACGGCCGCGGCCGCGTCCCTGCCGTCGAGATTCTGCTCTCCACCAACGCGGTCCGGAACCTGGTGCGGGACGGCAACACCCAGCAGCTCTACAGCACCATGCAGGCGAGCGCCGAGGAGGGCATGACGACCTTCGACGCCAGCCTGATGGAGCTGGTCGGCAACCGTCTGATCACGTACGAGGACGCGCTTCCGTTCGTCGTCGACCAGGCGAACTTCAAGCCCAAGGGGGGCACGGCCGCCCGGGGTCCCAAAGCCTGAGAGGCGCGCGCGCGTTCTCACGGTAGGGCCGGCGTCCCTGCCGGCCAGGAAGACTACGGACCTGCCCGGAGGCCGCTCCTGCCAGAACCGCGTACAAGTGCGCAGCTTCGTTCGCAAACGCTCACCGGGGGAGCGTTCCCCGAACATGGGGCAGAGAGGACCAAACGCAAAGACGCCAGGACGCAAAGGCGCCAGGAAATGCTGATCAATAGGACCTTCTTTGCGTCCTTGCTCCCTTGCGTCTGGTATGAAAACGGACCTCACGCGAAGACGCGAAGACGCGAAGGAATGTGCGGTCTACCCCACCGTCCAGAGCCCTATGGCCCGTCTTCACTTCTGGGGGCGTGCCAGAGGCCCGTCG
>JACQZL010000397.1 GCA_016213865.1 Candidatus Rifleibacteriota bacterium | reverse complement strand
CCCACGGTCTTCGGCAACGTGAAGCCGAAGATGCGCATCTTTCAGGAGGAGATCTTCGGCCCGGTCGTGGCGCTCACGACCGTCGAGGACTTCGAAGAGGCGCTCGCGACGATCAACGACAGCGCGTACGGCCTCTCCTCGAGCGTCTACACGCGTGACGTCAACCGGGCGTTCCAGGCCATCCGAGACATCGAGGCGGGCATCACGTACATCAACGTGCCCACCATCGGCGCCGAGGTGCACCTGCCGTTCGGCGGCGTGAAGGACACGGGCAACGGCCATCGAGAGGCCGGCAAGGTCGCCCTGGACGTCTTCAGCGAGTGGAAAGCGGTCTACATCGACTTCAGCGGCAAGCTGCAGAAGGCGCAGATCGACACCCACGCCGCCGACTGAAGGCCACTCGAGAAACCGTGGTGGGGCAGGGCACCTTGCTCTCCCGCCACGGGCCCTTGGACGGTGGGAGCCCCGCGTTCGGCGCCGATGCGGGCCCTATCGACGGCATGGGCCTCCCACCCGGCCGTCCTCGAACCGGCGCCGCCCACGCGGTTGAAGAAGCTGCAGCGCCCTTCCCGCCGAATCCGAGAAACCCAGGAGACGAGACCATGAACACCGCGGAACTGCTGCCCGAGATTGTGACAAAGCTTCCGGGGCCCAGGGCCCAAGAAGTGTTGAACCTGGACGATCGCTACGTGTCGCCTTCGTACACGCGAGGCTACCCATTGGTGGCGGAACGGGCGTCCGGTTGCATGGTCTGGGATCCCGACGGAAACCGCTTCCTGGACTTCAACGCGGGCATCGCAACCTGCTCGACGGGCCATTGTCACCCCGAGATCGTGAAGGCAATCCAGGACCAGGCGGCGAAGCTCATCCACATGTCGGGCACGGACTTCTACTACGGGGCCCAGGCGCGGCTTGCCAAGAAGCTGGCCGAACTGGCACCGGGCGACTCCTCCAAGAAGGTCTTCTTCTCCAACAGCGGGGCCGAATCGATCGAGTGCGCGCTCAAGCTGGCGCGCTACAAGACGGGCCGCACGGTGAACCTCGCCTTCTTCGGCGGCTTCCATGGCCGCACCATGGGGGCCCTGAGCCTGACCGCCAGCAAGGCCCTCCAGCGCAAGTCCTTCGAGCCGCTGGTGCCCCACGTGATTCACGTCCCCTACGCGTACTGCTACCGCTGTGACTGGGGCAAGAAGCCCGGCACTTGCTGCCTCGAGTGCTTCCGTTTCACCGAGGATTACATCTTCAAGAGGGTCGCCGATCCCGGGGACATCGCCGCCGTCGTCGTCGAGCCGATCCAGGGCGAAGGCGGCTACGTCGTGCCCCCACCCGAGTTCCTCCAGAAGCTCCGGGAGATCACGCGAAAGCACGGCATGCTGCTCATCGCCGACGAGGTCCAGAGCGGCGTCGGCCGCACGGGCAAGTTCTTCGCCATCGAGCATTTCGGGGTCGAGCCCGACATCCTCTGCATTGCCAAGGGGATCGCCAGCGGTCTGCCCCTGGGCTGCACCATCGCTCGCGGAGACATCATGGACTGGAAGGCAGGCATGCACGCCTCGACGTTCGGGGGCAACCCCGTGGCGTGCGAGTCGGCCCTCAAGACCGTGGAGCTGATCGAGCGCGAGCTGCTCGTCAACGCCCGAGAGATGGGCGAACGCCTGATGACGGGGCTGCGGCCGATCGCGGAACGGAGCCCCATCGTCGGCGAGCTGCGTGGTCGCGGCTTGATGGTCGGGATCGAGATCGTCCACGACCGCCAGAGCCGACAACCGGCCGGAGAGCTGCGCGATCGCATCGTCGAATCCTGCTTCGAGAAGGGACTGCTGCTGCTGGGTTGCGGCCCCAACACCTTGAGGCTCTGCCCGCCCCTGGTCGTCCGCCCCGAACAGATCGATTTCGCCGTCCAGACCATCAGCCAAACCATCGAGGACACGAACTGAATCATGGGAAGACTCACAGGCCGACCGGCCGCCCTCATCGTCGACGACTCCCAGTTCATCTGCAAAATCCTGGCGAAAAGCCTGCTCGACTTCGGCTTCCGGCTCATCGCCATCGGCGGGAGCTGCGAGGAGGCCTTGGCGCACGTGCAGACGTTTCCGCCCGACCTGATCACCCTCGACCTCGTCCTGCCCGACGGGGACGGCTTCGAGCTCTTCGAGAAGCTGCGCGAGCTGCGCCCGGCGGCGCAAGTGATCATCGTCAGCGACGTGCGGCGCGTCGAGCAGTTCGAGAAGGCGACCAAGATGGGCGCCGTCGGGTTCATCGGCAAGCCCTTCCAGGAGGCGCACCTCCGCCAGGTGTTGCAGAAGCTCGACCTGGCTGCGGGTACTCCGGTCGGGCCGTGAGGCGGTGAGCGGGACTCGGCCCGCGGCGTTCGCGGCTCGCTGCTTCACCGGGCCCTGAGAGTCGAACGGTCCCCGGCGATCTGGCCGCGGCCTTCAAGCCCCCGTCAAGAACCGAACAATGCACTCCTCGAAGGGGGCCGGATCCTCGAGGTTGGGGCAGTGCCCGCAGTCGCGGAAGGCCTGGACACGAGGCACCGGTCAAACTCCCTGGATCTGACCGCACAGTTCACGACATAGGGGCGGGGCTTGCCCCAATGGCATTTAATCCCTCACCAGGAGAGGCATGACAGGCGTCGGAAAGGTAGAAGCGGCAGGGTGCGTCCCCGGATCATGGGGCAGAGAGGACCAAACGCAAAGACGCCAGGACGCAAAGACGCCAGGAAATGCTGATCAATAGGACCTTCTTTGCGTCCTTGCACCCTTGCGTTGAAGACAGGCACCGTGGCCACTCGACGACGCGGCTTCCCACGTTTCAGGGACGCTCCCGAAGCGGCATTGGGCCTTGCCCCCGCGCTACAAACCAGATAAGTTACCTCCGGCCTCCCTTCCATGACTTGGCGTCGCACTCGCTCCGCGGCCAGATCCGTCGGACATGCCTGGGCAGCAGGCGGGATGCTGGACCATGGCCGGAGGCTGGCCGACAGAGAGAGGTTCCGGCGACAAGGACCCACCTTCGGCGCAGTCCAGGGTCCCCCGTCATGGACCGACCGTGAGCTTTCACGTGTTCGGTGGTAGCCAGGACTGGCCGCCCGTTTCTGGCCACCCCACCCGGCCCAGCACCGTGCCGGGAACCGCGCAGCCCGCCGCTGGCCGGGCCCCGGATGGAGCAACTCTCCACGGACCCCCAGAGCGAAGGGGGCCAGGTCAGCCCGAGATATCCTCAATTTCGCTTTCTGATGTTCGATTGCACACTTGCTGCCACGGGCGCCCCAAATCGCAAATCCCCGGGGTCACCCCGCGACAAGATCGCCGCGCCCGGAAGGGCCGAGGCCCTTCCGGGCGACTCCGCCAAGGGTCGCGGTAGGGACGGGCCTTACGGCCCGCCCCCCGCACAGAACCGGACGAGCAGCACTACCGCATCCGGCTCCCAGCTCGGGTCATGACGACAAGGACAGACTTGGATAGGCCATCTACTCCAGCGGCCGCGCCGTGTG
>JACQZL010000396.1 GCA_016213865.1 Candidatus Rifleibacteriota bacterium | reverse complement strand
CGCCTCACGCCTCACGCACCAAGCCTCCAGCCTCGCACCGGCTTCTCGCTGATGGAGCTGGTGGTGGCGATCGTCATCCTGCTGGTGCTCCTGCCGACCGCCTACCTGATGTACGACCGCTACGTGCAGGACCTGAAGGAGGAGCTGCTGAGGCAGCGGCTGCGCGAGGTGAGACGGGCCATCGCCGCCTTCAAGCTCGAGACCGGCCGCTATCCTAGAATCCAGACCGAGATGACCGGCGACGGCCGCTTGCGCAGCTACGTCGACGACCAGAGCGAACTGGTGCAGGGCCCGCGACAGGCGGACGGGCACTTCCCGCCGAAGCGACGCATCTTCCTCAAGGAGGTGCCGGTGGATCCCTTCACGGAGCTGCCCGACTGGGAACCGCTGCCCCCGACCGAGCAGATCATCGAGTGGTCGCTGCGAAGCGCGACCAGCTTCAGCACGACGACGGCGGCGACGAAGCGGCCGGTCTGGGTGAAGAGCGGCTCGGTGTGGGTGGCGCCACCGGGCAGCACCGACGTCGGGCGCGGCGAGGGCGACGAGGAGACCCAGCAGCACCGAGACATCTCGGACCAGTTCTTCGCCGACGTCCGGAGCCGGGCCTCGGGATACCAGGAGTACTGACCGCCCGCGTGGCGGCCGTTGTACACTGGCTCCGTTCCTGCGGTCACGGTCCGCAGGCTAGGCGATGAACCACCTGCGTTCCCTCTTCAACCGACTGCTCTACGTGATGGCTCCCGGCCTGGGCCAGATCCTGGACGGGCACTATCTTCTGGGCTCGGCCGTGGGACTGGCCGCGCTGGGGACGGTCGTGCTGGGCGAGTGGACCACCACGCAGTACCGGCAGCTCCACGCGGAGTATCGGAGTCTCAAGCTCACCGCCTCGGTGCACGAGGCGCTGGCGACCGACAGGCGCAGGGCATTGCTGCAACTCGGAGGACTTTACCTGATTCTCGGAGCCGTCTCGGCCGCGGTTCACCACCCGGCAGCCGAGGAGCCCGACGAACACCACACGGAGGAATGATGGCTGGCAGCACTTCTGCGGAACTCTTGAAGCGGGCCCAGGCTCTGATGCCGGGCGGCGTCAACAGCCCGGTCAGGGCGTTCAAGGGCGTCGGTGGGACGCCGGTCTACATGGAGCGCGGTGAGGGCGCCCGGATGTTCGACGTCGAGGGGAAGGCGTACCTCGACTACGTGGGCTCCTGGGGGCCGCTGGTGCTGGGCCACTGCCATCCGGCCGTGCAGGCGGCGATCCTGGCGGCCGCGGCGCGAGGCACGAGCTTCGGGACGTCGACGCCGGCCGAGATCGAGCTGGCGGAGCGCATCCGGGACAGCCTCCCCTCCATCGAGATGGTGCGGATGGTCAACAGCGGCACCGAGGCGACGATGTCGGCCATCCGGCTGGCGCGAGGGGTGACGGGCCGCGAGAAGGTGCTCAAGTTCAACGGCTGCTACCACGGTCACGCCGACAGCCTGCTGGTCAAGGCGGGCAGCGGCGCGGCCACCTTCGGCGTGCCGGACAGCGCCGGCGTGACCCCCAAGACCGCCTCGGGGACCTTGACGGTGGAGTACAACGACCTCGAAGGCGTGCGCGAGATGATGGCGAGCGAGGGCTCGGACATCGCCTGCGTCATCGTGGAGCCGGTGGCCGGGAACATGGGCGTGGTGGCGCCGGACGAAGGGTTCCTGCAGGGACTGCGGGAGCTGACGACCCTGTACGGGGCGCTGCTGATCTTCGACGAGGTGATGACCGGCTACCGGGTGGCCTGGGGCGGGGCGCAACTTCGCTACGGCATCCACCCGGATCTGACCTGCCTGGGCAAGATCATCGGCGGAGGCCTGCCGGTCGGAGCCTACGGCGGCCGCAAGGACCTGATGGGCTGGGTGGCGCCGCTCGGGCCGGTCTACCAGGCCGGCACGCTGTCGGGCACCCCGCTGACCATGGCGGCCGGCTCGGCCGCGCTCCGCGAGCTGGCCAAACCCGGCACCGACGAGCGGCTCGAGACGACCTCGGCCAGGCTCGCCGCGGGCCTCGCGGAGGAGGCGCGCAAGGCCGGCGTGACGGTGCAGGTCCAGCGGGTGGGTTCGATGCTGACGGTGTTCTTCTGCGCGATCCCGGTGAGGAACATGGAGACCGCGCGCTCGAGCGATACGTCGTTCTTCGGACGTTACTTCCACGCGATGCTCGAGCAGGGCGTCTACCTGCCCCCAAGCCAGTTCGAGGCCTGGTTCGTGAGCCTGGCCCACGGCGAGGACGAGATCGCCCGGACGGTGGAGGCCCACGGCAAGGCGCTCAGGAAGGCGGCCGCGAAGTGACGGTCGCGGCCTGCGGCGCCAGACCGGGCCGGTTGCTCGTGGTCAGCCACTGCATCCTGAATCCGCTGACGGTGGTGCGCGGGCTGCAATCCAATCGCGAAGCCTCTCGGACGCTGCTGGAGTGGGCGCTGGCCCACGACGTGGCGCTGGCCCAGATGCCCTGCCCGGAGTTCTGCTACGCCGGGGCGGAGCGAACCCCTCGCACGAGGGAGGGCTACGAGGTGCCCGATTTCGAGGCGCTCTGCCGCGAACTCGGAGCCGGCGTCGTGCGGCTGGTGAGGCAACTCGCGGAGGCGGGGCACCGGGTGCTGGGAATCGTGGGCGTCGAGGGCAGCCCTTCCTGCGGGGTGGCGCTGACGACCCGTGGCGCGGCCGGCGGGGAGATGAAGGTGGCCGAACCGGGGCTCTACACGGTCGAGCTGGTGCGAACGCTGGCGGCCGCCGGGCTGAGGGTCCCGTACATTGGCCTGCCGCGGCGCGCGGCCTACGAGGGGCCGTCCGACTGGCTGCGCGTGCTGGACGGGCTGCTGCCTGAGGAGTGAAACGATGAAGAAGGTCCTGATCGGGTTCGGTGCACTGCTGGTGCTGGGTGTGGCGGCGTTGCTGGTCGTGGGCACGATGGCGGGCGAGCAGCAGGTCAAGCGAGTCGTCGAGGTGTCCCAGAAGCCCGAGGAGGTCTTTGCCAGGATGACGGCGCTCGAGCAACTGCCCGGCATGGGGATCGGAGTGAAGTCGGTCGAACTACCGAAGGACCAGAAGCTGGGCGAGGGCTATCGATTCACTCTCGAGACCGAGTACGGCCCGGCCGAGGCCGAGGTGACCGCCTGGCAGCCGCCCGAGCATCTGGCGTGCGGGCTGAGCTTCCGTGGCCGCCGAGTGGGCAGACTGGAGCTGGCTCTCGCGGCCTCCGGGGGAGGTCAGACGGCGGCGACTGTCTCGGTCAATCTCGACGCACCGGGCGCGCTGGGCGGGGTCTACAACCTGGCGGCCCGCAAGGCGGTGGCGACGGCGCTCGAGGGCAGCGAAGAGAAGCTCAAGGAGTTCCTGGAGGCGGCGAAGTAGGGCAGGTGCGAGCAAGCCCCCGCGGGACGCCCAAGGTCCCGGCGAAGTCTTCGAGAAACCGCATCGCTCCGATATCGATACCTCCTGTTCACCACAGAAGCGGAGGACACTGAGCCTCACTTGGGCCTGGTTGGAACGGGACTCTCTGTGAGCTTCCGCGTCCTTCGCCGCTCCGCGGTGAAAGGGACTTTGCCGATCCCCCGCGGGACGCCCGATTTCGCTTGCTTCCGGAGCACGGCGATGATACCCTTCCCGCCCGAGCCTTCCTCGATAGCTCAATGGTAGAGCAACCGGCTGTTAACCGGTAGGTTGTAGGTTCGAGTCCTACTCGAGGAGCATCGAAGCTCGAGACCGGCCCGTGGCGCAAACCCCGGGCCGGTCCTGCATTCTCGACCCTCGACTTCAGGCGCGATGACTGAGTTGAACTCTCGACAAACCCGCAAACGATCACGCGCCGCCAATGCCTGGCACAGTTCCGGCCCAAGGTGAACGGACAGCCCGTCGGCCTCCCCATGGGAGGGCATGCGGCATCCTCCGGGTGACCGTTGCCACGTCTGCCTGACGGGCACCGTCAGGAGTTCACTCCGGGTGCTTGGAGCAGCGCACGCGCCTCTTCTCGAGCGCATAGGTGCCGCCGTCCGGGCACCTGCAGCCGGCCTGCAGATAACCGCCGGCGATCATCTGCGCCTGCATCGACTCCGAGAGGTCAGTGAGGCCGCTGTTGTGATCGAGGTTGAACATGTCCAGGGCCCTTCCCAGCGTGGCCTGGCTCTGCGTGCAACTCGCCGTTCCCCAGGCCGAAACGGTGGCGGGGACCGGCGGCTCGGGCCTCGCGGGCGCCGGAGGGGCGGTGCAACTGCACCTGACAGTCTCGTTCTGCCAGCTCAGGACGCCTCCGTCCTTGCACTCCACTCGCGTCTGCATGAAGCCGTTTGCCACGAGGAAGGACTGTACCGACCGGATATCGCAGGCGGGCTGCAGCCCGTGCCTGGACCGCAACTGCGAGAGACCGTTGTCCAGCTCGAGGCGAGCGAGGTCGCATGGCCGGGAGACGGTCGAACGCGAGCTGTCGTCGTGACACTCGAAGACCAGAGCTTCCCGGTAGTTGAGCGGCTTGACGTAGGCCGCCAGCGCCCTGAACTTGCTGCGCAGCGCGCGTGGCGCCAGCACCAGGTCACGCGCCGGGTCGTAATCGTCGAAATCCCTGTCGTTGCCTGACATGCCCAGGATCTGGACGTCCGGCCGGATGATCGAGCGTGTCCGGGTGCGCGACAGAGGGTCGAGGGTCAGACCCTTGATCTCGTTGCTGTCGCGGGGCGGACGGCCGTTGACGGCGCGGAACTCGGCCAGCATCGAAGCCGCCGTGACCAGGTCGCGCATCGCGAGAGTCTCGGCGACCCGGGCGCCGATGTCGCCGTAGTTGGCCAGGCACGTGGCGAGCGCGGAGTTCCGTTTCTCGTGACCAGCCGCCAGGAAGGTCTTGACGTGGAGCCGGACGCAGCCGTCGATGAGTCTCGCCTCTTGCTTCAGGCAGTCACGCACCCCGGCGTCGTACTCGTGCATGAGCCGGATCGCCTCCTCGGCCTTGCCGCTTCCCCCCGACACCTTTCCCACCGTGCCCCGGACCATCCATTCCACAGTCTCTGAACTGCGGTCGAGCGCCTTGACGAGTTCGGCGCGGAAGTCCCAGGCCATGCGCAGTTCCTGGATCGCGAGGGAAACCCGCCGCATCTGCTCGGAATCGAGCCCCCCCTCCATCAGCTTGTTGCCGAGCGACTCCCAGGCCGACCGTTCGATGCCGACGGCCGTCATCGCTTCGATGAGCATCGTGGAGGAGCGCAGCAGTTCCATCCCTACCCGCAGGGCCTGCAGGTCTCGACGGATCGCCGTGAGCGGCTCGCCGTGGGCCTGCCGCAGCCAGCCACAGAACAGAGCCAGGGAAGCCACCTTCCTCGCCTCGCGGAAAGGGGCCGCCGGCTGGCCAGGCACATTGAGGGGCTCGGCGAAGATCGAGCTGCGCATGAGCATGTCTCGGGTCATCCGGACGGACGATAGCGAGATCTCCTTGTCCAGGGCCTGCTCGAAACCCCGGAACCCGGGCAACAGGGCGAGCATGGCCTGCTCGCGATCCGCGACCCAGTCGCCGACGGGACCCTCGGACGGGAGTTCCGGGAGGCCCTTCGTTGCCCGGGACAGCGCCTCGAACGCTGCCTGGGCCCGGAGCTGACTGCACGAGAACAGAGCGAGGAGAACGGAAATGCCGATGGCCCGAAACCACCTGACGGTCGAGGCGCGATTCAAGGAGCCCTCCCGATGCGAAACGGCCGGTTAGTGAAAGGCCCGGATTGGCTTCAAGCCGCACGGCGTCCGCACGGTGAAGAGTAGCGCAAACCGACCGGAAATCCCGGCAGCGCGAAACCCGCAACCGTGGGCTGCGGCTTCCGCCTCGCCGGTGCGCGAGCGAGCTACCGCGGCACCTCGCCCCCAGGGGTGACTCTCGGCTCTGACTGCGCCCTCTCGGCGATGGCTGGGGGGGGGAGCGTCCTCCGATCGGGCATGGTCCTTGCCCTGGCGTGCGCGGGTCCACCGCCCGGGCGGTCCCTCCGGAGGAAGGCGATACCGACAGTGGGCCGACTCTCCTCCGGAAGAGCCCTTCGAGAGGAGCGCCCCCCGTGAGAACCTCGACCTGGGCCCATGGGAAGTTGAATTCGAGGGGCACGGCAGAGCGCGCGCACGGAAGGTGGGGCTCGTCGCCTCCGGGGGTGGTATCCTCCGCCCCGACATCCGAATCCCGGCCGCCCGGCCGACCCCGACCAAGGAGCTGACTCCCGAAGATGATGG
This sequence comes from Candidatus Rifleibacteriota bacterium, assembly GCA_016213865.1. The sequence goes on along the minus strand of JACQZL010000396.1, from coordinate 5,828 downwards.
ACTGGAACGCGACAGAGCAGATCCTCAGTGCCGACAGCCAATTCAACGGGGGCCCCGATCGGGTGAGCGACCTCGACGAGTACCGGACGGCCTTCGCTCACTACGATTCCGAGTTCCAGGTCGTGGTGTCGCCGAACCTGCCGCGGCTGATGCCCACGGAGCGCAACTTCGAGAGCATCAACTTCTCCGACCGCTGCGTCCTCGTCAGGGCCCACGGCCAGGAGGCCTGCGGGAAGCCGGTCGAGTTCTACCAGTCCCACATGCAGAGGTCGGAGTGGGACGTCGACTACAAGTTCCGGCGGGACGAGTTCGCCCAGCACATCACGTCTCACGGCGAGGAGATCAACAGCCTGTACCGTGACGCCTTCCGGTGGAGGCCCCGGGGCGAGCCGATCGACGGCTTCGTGGCCCATCGCGCCGGCGAGATCTTCGGCTACACCGACCCGGAGATGCGGTCGATGATCACCGCCTACCTCACCCAGAAGCCGGTGAGGGCGCTGCTCTTCTTCGACATCGAGGCCGTCGACAAGTACAACCCCCAGCGGATCTTCGAGGACCCGGTCGGCCACTTCCGGTGGATGGAGCCGGCGCTCAGGACCATCCAGGAGTTCCTCCACGGCCACGGGGTGTCGACCAGCGTCAACGCCACCGGGAAGGGCTACCACATCCTGACGAGCGTGCCCCTCTACGCCGACGGGCGCCAGACCGACGCCATGATGATGCTGATGCAGGCCGGGGGCTACCTGCAGCCCGAGACCCTCGACCACCTGGTCGCCTTCAGCCGCGGCGAGAAACACCACCAGCCGACGCCGGCGCTCTCGCAGCTCGCCTACCAGGGCTGCTGCCGGCTCTCGCAGTACGTGGTGGCCAACACGATCGACCAGATCCGGGCGGAACTGCGCCGGGGCGGGATGACCGACCGGGTCGGGCTCACCGACAACCTACCCCACCAGATCTCCCTGGACCTGACGAGCGGTCTGCGGGAAGTCAACATGAGCTGTTTCGGCTCCCCGGGCTCGGTCTACAACAAGAACTGCCCGTACTGGATCATCCGGATCCCCAGATCCAGGGATGGTGACGAGTTCTTCGGCGGCAGCATCGAGGAGATGGTGCGGACGCGCAGCGATCCCGACGCCGCGCTGGGACATCTCGCGACGCGTGGCTGCCGGATCGCCGAGAGCACTCACGGCATCGAGAGGCTCATCGACAGCTACAACAACAGCCGCATCAAGAGGGAGCTGTGGGATCCGCTCGACGAGCCCTTCGACCAGCTCTTCATCGACTAACTGATCGGCACGAACTTCACGCAGTACCGGCAGCGGGTCCCCGAGATCAACCGGCTTCTCGACTTCCCCAGCGGCCAGATGCACCCCTTCCTCGACCCGGCCCAGCTCGAGTACGTCTACGCCCACATGGCGCGAAGGGGCATCCGCATGTGGGAGATGGTCCACCTGACCCTCGCGGTGTACCACGACCAGTTCAAAAACCTCGACATCCACCGTTTCTATAGCAAGGCGGAGCGGGCACGCTGGCCGGCGATCCTGTTCACCGAGGCGTTCAAGGGCTGGTGAAGCGTCATGGACCACCGTGAATACTACGCCCAGGTCTTCGACCGGCTGTGCAACTCGTTCGATCACTCCCATCTGGTCCTGGCGCACGGGCCCGAACTGATCAAGAGAGGGTGGAACCCCGACGGTCTGCTCGTGACGTTCGAGCCGGTCGAGAACCTCCACGACCTCACCGTCCGCGAGGGCATGGAGGTGTTCATCCCGATCGTGGGAAGGGACAGGTCGATCCTGGCGCCCATCGACTTCGAGATCTTCCTCTCCCACGAGAACATGCAGATCTACGCCGACCCGGGCTCCCAGTGCCATTTCCACAAGAAGCACATCGAGCCGGTGTCGAACTTCTTCGAGCGCTTCATGCAGAGTTACGCCATCCCCTACCTGCTCGACCTCACCCCGAGCGGCGGGCACGTGCTCTTCCACGTGGAGCCCGGAACCCCGGCCTACCGCGCGCTCGCGAGCATCGGCTACCTCGAGCGGGAGCTGGTGGAGGCCTACGACTTCCGCGACCCGGACGATCTCAAGCGTCACGACCCCTGCGGGTTCGAGGCCGGCTCGGTCTTCTCGGGCATCGGCCGCCTCTGGCACTACGTGGCCCTCCTGGCCAAGCAGGAACTCCGCAGCGACGAGATGCCGATCACCATCTGCGACAGCGAGGAGAAGTGCGTAAACATCGACAATAGCTGGCAGGCGGACCCGGCCTACATGCGGATCATGAGGGCCCCCCATTCGCTGCACAAGAAGAACACCCACAAGCACCACATGCTGGACGAGTACGGCACCCCCTTGCCGCCGCTCTGCGACGTGAGCCGGACCTTCTACGACGGTCACTCCAGCGTTACGCACCCGGACCTGCCTCACCTGGTGGAGTGCATGTGGGACTTCGAGATGGCCGTCGAGCACAGCAGGCACTTCACCGGACACATCCCCGTCGCCAACGACAATGTCGCGGCGCTCGTCGACGACTATCGGAAGACGGGGCTCTATCGGTTCGCGTGCGACTTCGACGCCACCGACGAACTCGCCCTCGGGGAGGCGCTGCACAGGGCCCGGCGCGACCACCGTCTCTCCGAGAAGTCCAGGCACTCCCTGGAGAGGCCCAATCCGCGGCTGCTGCAACCCAACGTTCTCAAGAAGTTCGTGGCCGATCTCGTGGATTGCGGGTGGCATCCCCGGCACATCGGCTCCCTCATCAACGACCTGTACCTCGACCACCGATACCGTTGGCACACCAACTGGTTCAAGTACACGTCCAGGACGCGGGCCAACTACTGGGCCCGGACCTACGCGAGCGTCCACCTGCTCGAGCAGGGGGTCCGGCTCCTCGAGCCGATGCGGAAAGGACCATGAGGTGACCCGGAGCCATGACCAGATCGACGAGCGCCAGGCGACGGCCGGGACTGAACTCCGGGACCCGACCGCGGCTCCGCCATGCCGGCGACACCCGGAGCCGTCACACCCGGTGGTATCCGTGATCGGATGGGGCTGGGAAGAGCTGATCGAACTGCTTCGACGCACGAACCGTCTGAGCGAGTTCGGCGTGCTGTGGCACTGTCCGAAAGTCTCGTTCGACGTTTCCTGGGACGATCCCGAGCTGTTCGCCCGGCAGTTCGCGATCTGGACGACAACCTACGCGCTGGCGCCGGGTGAGCGGCTGCCGATCCAGGGGCATGAGCAGTTTCGCATCGAGCGGTACAGGCGGCCCGACAGGCTGCTGTCGCTCCACTCCCGGGTCGTGACCGAAGAGGGTTGCCGCTTCTTCCTCATGCTCGACCTGCTGGCACCTCACGACCTGCTCGGCCGGGTCATGACCTACCTCGGCGCCCTGCTGCGCACCGGCGGCGTCCGCGGCGGCGGGTTCGTGATCCGGACGTCACGCTCGTTCCACTTCATCGGCCGGGAGTGCGTCGACGCGGCTCTCTACCGCAAGGTCCTGGACCTCGTGCTCAAGTCCGGGGGAGGGAACGGGATTGTCGACGTCGGGTACTGCGCGCACACCCTGGCTCGAGAACTCGAGACCGGTCTGCGGCTCCAGCCGGCGATGCCGGAGGAACGCCTGGAGGTCGTGGCGGAACTCCCGGAGATGCCGTCCGAGCCCATCGCCCGGCGTGACGGCAGCCACTGACGCCGCTGGCCTGCCGGGGCGCTGCGAACCGTCGAGCGACGGGCTGGCGTCGCTTTGGCCATGGCGACTATAGTGGGGCCACCCAACCCCTGGCGCGGATCATTCGACGGCAAAGGAGACCGAGGTGGCAACGCACGACGAGGCAGTCAGCGGCCCGATGCGCATCCTGATGGTGGCGTCCGAGGCCGTCCCCTATGCGAAGGTCGGCGGACTGGCCGACGTGGCCGGAGTGCTGCCGGCGCATCTGGCCGCGATGGGGCACGAGGTCCGGCTCGTGCTTCCCCTGTACGGCAGCATCGACCGCCACAAGTATCGGCTCTCTCCGGTGCTCGACGTCATGGGAGTCCCGATGGGCAGCCGCACGGTCTGGTGCCGCGTGCTCGGCTACCGGGCGCCGGAAGGCTTCGACGTCTACTTCATCGAGCATCAGGAGCTGTTCGGGCGGGCCGGCATCTACGACGAGAGCGGCCAGGGCTATCACGACAACGGCTGGCGGTTCGTCTTCTTCGCCAGGGCAGCGCTGCCGCTCTGCATCGACACCGGGTTCTATCCGTCCGTCGCCCACTGCCACGACTGGATGACCGCCATCCTGCCCGCCTATCTGAAGTACCACATGGCGCGCGACCGTAACCTGGGCTTTACGGGGTCGGTCCTGACGCTCCACAACGTCGGACGGGCCTACCAGGGCCTGGTGCCTGCCGCGGTGTTCCCGTTCTCGGGCCTTCCCGGGGCCGCCTACAACTCCGAGCAGTTCGAGGACGGCGGCTGGGTGAACCTGCTCAAGGGGGGCATCTCGCAGGCCGACCTGCTCAGCGCGGTCAGCCCGACGTTCGCCCGGGAGATCCTCGGGCCGATCGGCTCGGGCGGCCTGGACCCGTTCCTCAGGCAGCGCCAGGGAGATCTCCACGGCATCCTGAACGGGGTCGACTACCGGCAGTGGAATCCCGAGAGCGACCCGCTCATCCCGGCCAACTACTCGGCTGACCACCTCGATGGGAAGGCCGAGTGCAAGCGCGCCCTCCAGGCGACGTTCGAGCTGGAACAGAACCCGGACGTCCCGGTGTTCGGCGTCGTGAGCCGGATGAGCGGCCAGAAGGGGCTCGAGCTCATCGTGGCGGCGCTCCCGGAGCTGGTCGAGAGCGGGGCCCAGTTCGTGCTCGTCGGGTCGGGCGATCGCGGGCTGGAAGATCGGTTCCGCCGCCTCGCATCGCGGTGTCCCGGGCGCGTGGGCGCCTTCATCGGATTCGACAACGCCAGGGCCCACCTGGTCGAGGCCGGGGCTGACCTCTACCTCATGCCGTCGCTGTGGGAACCCTGCGGTCTGAACCAGCTCTACTCGCTCAGGTACGGCACGCTGCCGGTCGTGCGGGCGACGGGCGGTCTCGACGACACCGTGGAGGAGTACCGCCCCGAGAGCGGCGAGGGAACCGGGTTCAAGTTCGCCGAGCCCTCGCCGGAGGCGCTCCGCGACACGGCCCTCTGGGCGATGGAGGTCTACTGGAACCGCGGGGAACACTTCCGCGCAATGCAGCATCGGGCGATGCGGCAGCGGTTCGAGTGGTGGGACGCCGCACGGTCCTACGAGCAGCTCTACCGCTGGGCCATCGCCAAGCGCCGTCACTGGAGGTAACCCCTTGAGAGCCTTTCCCTTCGATCGTCTGCCACGCCTCGGGCCGAGACGCTGGCTGCCGGAAGAGCTGGTCGCCGATTCGTGGGAGAAGGTGGCGCCCTTCTTCGACGACCTCGAGCGACGGGAGGTCGACACCCCGGAGGCCCTGGAGAACTGGCTCATGGACAGCAACGAGCTGGCCATGGCGCTGAGGCAGGAAGGGACGGGGCGCCACGTGCGCACCACGCTGGACACGGAGAATCCGGAGATCGAGGCAGCCTGGCGGCAGTTCGCAGAGCAGCTGTCTCCGAAGACCTCGCCGCGCTGGCACACCCTCGAACGGAAGTACCTGGCCAGTCCGGCGCGCAAGCAGCTCGACCGGGCTCGGTGGAGGGTTTACGACCGCGACGCCGAGAGCGGCCACGCGCTCTTCCGGGAAGAGAACATCCCGCTGGGGGTGGAGCTCTCCCGGCTCGACCAGGAGTACAACCGGATCCGGGGAGCGATGGGCGCGCATCTCGACGGACGG
>JACQZL010000395.1 GCA_016213865.1 Candidatus Rifleibacteriota bacterium | reverse complement strand
CGACTTGCAGGGCCACCCTCTCGGCTAGGCGGGTCGCCGCCTGGACGTCGAGGCTGCTCGTCGATATGGAAAGCGGAAGTGGCCTGCCGGGTTCCCGAAGTCCTCGACACTCTACAACTGGCACCGCGTCTGGCCCCAGGCAGCCGACACCTTGGTCGTCGTCGAGGGCGCCTGGTCCGTGATGACGCTCGCCCAGGCCGGGATCCCTAACGCTGTCGCACTCGGTGGCACGACCGTCTCCGACTGCCAGCTCGCGTGCCTGCAAAGAGCCTCCAGACTGATCCTGATGCTCGACGGCGACGATGCTGGCTACCGCGCCGCAAGGCGCTACCACCAACAGGCACTGCACCCGCGACTCGCGACCCTCCACCCGCCCGAAGGTAAAGACCCCGCTGACCTCTCCGAGGTGCACCTACGGCGCCTGCTCGCACCCCTCTCCCCGTCAATACCCCTGCACGGGAACACTCCACGATGAGCCACAAGCCTCTCTGCCAGGGGCCTCTCGCCTCATAACGACTGAGTCGTTCCCATGTTCCCACATAGCGCGGCCGCCGGCCGCAACCAAAGGGCGGAGCTACGGGGGGGCCGCGCTGTCCTTGGTCCCTGGTCCGTAGTCCTTGGTCCTTGACCGCCAGGCCCAGAGCGGCATGTCGCGGTTCTTCGCTCCGACTTCTTGCACAAAAGCGGAGAAGTTACAGAGGAAGAGTCTATAGGATGCCAACGGGAACGTTCCCGGGAACACTCCCTCACCCGCCGCAACTCTGACCACAAAACACGGCCCCACCGAGCGGCGTAACACCCAGCGATACCGGCGGGGCGTGGATTCGAGCTCCGGCGAGCCGTCTCCCAGGGCGATCCCCGATCTCCGGGGCGGACTCACCACCCCTTGGGCTTGAGCTGGATGGCGGGGATGGCGACGAGGCCCTCGGTGGGGTGGACGGTCACCTCGGCCGTGACGCTCGAATAGCCCGGGCAGGTGACCAGCAGCTCGTAGCTGCGGGCGCGGGGAGGGACGCCCTCGAGGGTCCAGCGGCCTGCCTGGCCGCTCCTGACTTGCGTTCCCAGTTCGGGCAGCGACACCTCCGCCCCGACGATGGGTTTGCCTGTCACCTCGTCGACCAGGATGCCGCTGACGGTCGAGCCCTGGCGCCTGGGAGCCTCCGGGAGCGGCGAACCCATGCCGGGTGCCGTGGTCGCGGGTGTGGCGGGCCGGCCGGCTGGCGGTGCCAGAGGGGCCGTGGTGGCCGGAGAGGCCGACGCGGGCGGCGGGGCCGGTGTCGGGGGCCTGGCCTCCGTCGGGTGCTGGGCGTGGTGGAGCATCAGCGCCACCATCATCAGGGCCGGCATCAGGACCATCGCGTGGAGGCGCCCACGAGGCCGAACGAGGCCCATCGGAACCCAAAGGCTCCGATGGGCCCTATGGATGATGTGGATGATGCGGGTCACGTGGTTGCCGGGCCCTGCAGCGGCCTTCCATGACGGAGGCCCGAGAGCTCCTTCGGGCCTTCGCGGTCTTTCCGCTGCCGGCCCTCAGCCAAGCTTCGTGCCGCACTCGCCGCAGAACTTCTTGCCCGCGGGGACCACGGCCTTGCAGGAGGGGCAAACGGACTCGCCGGGCATCTTGGCTCCGCACTCGTTGCAGAACTTCGAGCCCGCCAGCGTCTGCTTGCCACAGGACGGGCAGGCGACCGTGCCCGCCGGTTGGGGAGCGAGGCTCGCGCCGCACTCGGGGCAGAACTTCTTGCCGGCCGGGAGCTGTGCGCGGCAGGCCGGGCACTGCGCCGCCGGCGCCTGCTGGCCCATCGGGTTCATCGCTCCGCCGATCGCCTGGCCCAGCCCCATGCCGATGCCCATGCCCAGGGTCGGGTTGTTTCCCTTGGCGAAGTCGGCCATCGACTCGGCCGCCTTGAACTGCATGTACTGGCCCACGTCGCCGACCGCGGCCATCCCGGCGCGCTTGTCGATGAGCTGCTGGACCTCTTCGGGGGGGCTGATGGCGCCGATGACGAAGTCGCGCACCTCGATGCCGTACTTGCCGAACGTCTCCTCGACCTTCGCCTTCATGGCGCTCGAGATCTCGTTGTAGAGCCGCGGCAGGTCGAAGATCGTCTTGAGGTTCTCGCCCAGGAAGTCATTGAGCTGCTGCACGATGACGTCCTTGAAGAACCCCTCGAAGTCGAAGACCATGTAGCTGCCCTGCGTGCCCACCAGTTCGTTGATGAGGAGCTGCGGGTCGGCGATCTTCATCGTGTACTTGCCGAAGGCTCGCAGCCGCACCATCTTGAGCTCGGCGTCGCGGAAGATGACCGGCTCCTTCGTGCCCCACTTCAGATCCGTGAAGGTCTTCAGGTTCACGAAGTAGACCGACGCCTGAAACGGCGAGTTGAAGCCGTAAGGCAGCGACAGCAGCTTCGTGAGGATCGGGACGTTCTGCGTGCTCAGCGTGTGCCGGCCCGCCTTGAACGTGTCCAGCGCTTTCCCATCCCGGTAGAAGATGGCTACCTGGTTCTCCTGGACGATGAGCTGGGCGCCCATCTTGATGTCCGTGGAGCCCTCCGGAGGGAACCTGTGGACCAGCTCCTTGCCGGTCTCGTCGAAATACTGGATTACCTCGAGAAAAATACCCACGTCAGATCACCTCCGTCATGACGTGCTTTCGTTGATCGAAGTCCTGTTCGAATCTGTCGATGGCATCCAGCGCCGCCTGGATCGCCTCTTCCATCTCGGCACCCGCCGCGGCGGCGGCCAGTCCTGACAGCTTTTGCTCGATGACCAGGGCGTGATCGGTCAGGGCCAGGTCCGCGTCCTTGAGGCGGTCCAGCTCCTCGGGGCCAATCTGCTGGCGATCGAAGAACCCGCTGTAACCGCGCTCGGCGTGGGCCACGCGGGAGACGAGCTTCTCCAGCCGGTCGCCGACCCGATCGAGCTGCTCTAGCCCTTCGAGCTTGCCGGCGGACAGCCGCTTGCGCTTGGCATCGCCGACGGCCTTCTTGGCGGCGCTGAGACGCGACGCGAGGTGCTCGCGACAGGCCTGGTCCGAATCTCGCCGGTTCTCCCGAGCAAGATAGCCCTTGAATCCCGGCAACTGCACCAGGATCTCCTCGAGGTAGCCTCGTTTGTTGCTGCCCTCTGCCATCAGTCAGCCTCCCGCGTCTCGTGCGGCTCTACCTTACCACGGTGGGCAGCTCACATGTGGAGTGGCCCCGCCCTGTCGCGCGCGGTTCCCGACTCGGGTGGGTGGCATCCTGCATCCTCGTCTTGCCCGTCGGCCGGCTGTCATCCTGTATCCTGTCTTGCTGCATCCCAACCGATGAAGGAGAGGCAGAAGAATGGCGCCTGCGACAATGAACTTTCCGTTTCCTTCCCCCGAGACCCTCGAGCCCGCGGCGAGGGCCGCTCTGGCCCGGCTGCCCGGAGGCTCGGCTGCGATCGGCGAGCCCGCGCTCGCCGGCGCCATGGAGCAACTGGCCGTCAACACGCTCAAGTGCCTCATCCTCGACGGGGTCGAGAAGGCCAACTCGGGACATCCGGGCGGCCCTCTGTCCAGCATCGACTTTGCCTACGTGCTCTTCCACGACTTCCTGAAGGCCAGTCCCGACCCGCACTGGCTCGACCGTGACAGGTTCGTGCTGTCGGCGGGCCACGAGTCGATGTTGCTCTACACGTTGCTCTACCTGCAGGGCCGGCTCACGATGGCGGACCTCCAGAACTTCCGCCAGCTCGGAAGCCCCACCCAGGGACACCCGGTGCGCGGGCTCTGCCCGGGCGTCGAGACGTCGACCGGCCCGCTGGGACAGGGGTTCGCCAACGCCGTCGGGATGGCCCTGGCCGAGCGCCTCCTGCGCAGCGCTTTCGGCCCCGAGCTGATCGACCACCGCACCTGGGCCCTTGCGGGCGATGGCGACTTTCAGGAAGGTGTCTGCCACGAGGCTGCTTCGCTGGCGGGGCGCCTCGGCCTCGATCGCCTGGTTGTCTTCTACGATTCGAACCGCATCCAGTTGGCCTCGCCGACCGAAAAGACGATGCGTGACAACGTGTCGGGCGTCTTTGCTTCGATGGGTTGGCACGTGATCGACGTGCCGGACGGGCACGATCGCAAGGCGCTGCGCGCGGCCACGGCCCGGGCCCTCGAAGTCCGGGGCCTGCCGACGCTGATCGTCGGACACACGAAGATCGCGCACGGAACGGTCAAGGAGGGCACGCCGGACGCCCATGGCAGTCCGCTCGGCGCGGCGGCCATCCGCAAGTTCAAGGAGGGATTCGGCCACCCCGCCGACGAGACTTTCTGGATGCCTGCTTTCGTCCAGGACGTGTTGAAGCCCGGGCTCGAGGCCGGCCGCCGCCGGCAGGCCGCCTGGACGGAACGGCTGAGCGACTGGCGCCGGGCGCACCCCGAGCGCGCCCAAGACTGGGACCTCTGCTTCTCCCCGGAAGGCGGGGACCTGCTGCGCCGCCGGGCCGAAGAGGCCCTCTCGGTCGTCGACGTATCGAAGAAGCCGAAGCTGGCCACCAGGACCGCCTCGGGCCAGGTGATGGCGGCCCTGGCAAAGACCGTCCCGTGTCTGGTCGGAGGGTCGGCGGACCTGGCCAACTCCACCAAGACCGACGGGTTCGAGAAGGCTGCCGGCTACTTCGTCGACGGGCTGGAGGAGGGGACCTGGAAGGGCCGCGGCCTGCACTTCGGCGTCCGCGAGCATGCGATGGGCTCGATTGCGAACGGGCTGGCGCTGCACGGCGGCTTGCTGCCGTACACGGGCACCTTCCTCGCCTTTGCCGACTACATGAGGCCCGCGATCCGGCTGGCGGCCATCTCCCGCGTGCCCGTCACCTTCATCTTCACTCACGACAGCATCCTGCTGGGCGAGGACGGCGAGACGCACCAGCCCGTGGAACAGCTCGTCTCGCTGCGTTCGATCCCGCGGGTGACCGTGATCCGCCCCGCCGATGCTCACGAGTGCGTCGAGGCCTGGCGGTACATCCTGTCGAGGCCGGCCGATGCGGGGCCCGTGGTCCTCGTGCTCTCGCGCCAGGACTTGCCGGTGCTGGAGCAGTGCCGCGGCCGCTCGAGCGAATTCGCGCAGGGCGCCTACGCGGTCCGCGACGGCGGGCCCGGGCAGCCGGACCTGCAGGTGCTGGCGACCGGTTCGGAGGTCTGGCTGGCGCTGGAGGCGGCCCAGCACCTGGAGACCCGGCACGGCAAGCGCGCGCGCGTCCTCTCGGTCCCCTCGGTCGAGCTCTTCCTGGCGCAACCACAGGCCGTTCGAGACGCCGTCCTCCTGCCCACGGTGCCGCTACGGCTGGCCGTCGAGGCAGCGACCGCTCACGGCTGGAAGGCCCTCACGGGCGACCTTGGCAGCGAGTACTGCCTGGCCGACTTCGGCGAGTCCGCTCCGGAACAGGCCCTGGCCACGAAGTTTGGCTTCACGGTCGAGGCGCTCTGCGCCCGCATGCTCGAGCTGATCCGCGACCACCCGGCCCGCGCGAAGGCCTATCTGCGCAGGCTCGAGGCGGCAGTGGGCTGAACGGTCGGGGCCGACCGGGCTCTCTCCTGGAGCGGCGGTACCCCGGCGTGAGGTTCTGACCGCCTCCCCCGCTGCGGAGCCCCGGCCGGCAAGAAAGCGAAGGTGACGGCCGCGAAGACGAGGACCATCGCGATGAGGTGGTTCCAGCGCGGGCTCTCTCCGAGGAACTTCACGGCGAAGAAGACGAACACCGTGAGCGTGATCACTTCCTGCAGGATCTTGAGCTGAAAGGCCGAGAACCGGCCGTGGCCCCAGCGATTGGCCGGGACCTGCAGGCAATACTCCGGCAGGGCGATCAACCAACTGACCAGAATGACCTGCCAGAGCTCGACTTGCTTGAACCGCAGGTGGCCGTACCAGGCGAGCGTCATGAAGATGTTGCTGGCCAGAAGGAGGAGGATGGTGCTCAAGAGAGGTTGTCCTTTGGAAGGCGCCCCGGGCGCCGGGGGACGCCGGACCGTGCCCGCTATCTGACTTCGGCAGCGCGGCGGCCGCCAGCCAGAGGGAGGATCATATTCGTCGCATCATGCGGACGGTAGTTCCGCCGCCTTCGGTCGGCACGAGCTCGAGCCGATCCGTCAGGCTCTTCATCAAGAGGAGTCCGCGTCCGTCCGGCCGGAGCGGGTTGGCGGTCAGCAGAGCCAGCGGGTCCTGGAGCGCCGTGGGGCCGACACCGCGGCCGTGATCGACCACGGCGGTCTCCAGCGTTCGCCGCTCGGGATCGAAGTGGAAATGGACCTGCACCTGTCCGGCGTTCGGCCCGTCGTAGGCGTGCACTACGGCATTCGTGACCGCCTCGTCGACGGCGTAGCTCAGCTCGTGGGCGACCGTGGCCTGCAGTTCCAGTTGATCGGCCACCAGCCGAGTGAAGTCCCGCACGTCCTTGAGGCTCGACTGCGTGTTGTAGATGTCCACGTAGCCCAGATCGCGGCGGTCGGATGGGCGGCGGCAGCGCATCGCGATGACCGTGACGTCGTCGGTCCCCAGGGCGGGCGCCGGCTTGGCCGAGAGCAACGCGGCCAGGAGCGGCTCCGCATCCTCCTCGTGGCACTCGCTCAGGAAGTCGCGAAGGCCCGTCCCGCTGCCGAGCGGGCGATCGCCTATCTGCAAGTGGAAGAGGCCGTCCGTGTAGAAGAGGAGCAGATCCTCGTCCGTCAGGAAGACCCTCGCCTCGTTGTAGCGGGCGTCCGGGAAGATGCCCAGGAAGGTGCCGCCGGTCGTCAGTTCGACGCACGTGCGGCGTCGGGTCGAGCAGACGATCGGGAACTCGTGCCCGCCGTTCGAGAACGTGAGCGAATTGGAGGCCGGGTCGAGGATGCCGTAAAAGAGCGTCACGGCTTCGGCGCTCCCGTAGCTCGCGATGATCAGCCGGTTGACGCTCTCGAGCACGCGACCCGGGCTGGATTCGCGCATCGCCTCGGTGCGCAGCAGGGTCTTGGTCAGCACCATCAACAACGAGGCTGGCAGTCCCTTGCCCGCCACGTCCCCGATCGCGATGCCCCAGCGGCCGCGGTCGAGCGGGATGTAGTCGTAGAAATCGCCGGCGATGTTCTCGGCGGGCAGGAACCCCGAGCCGAAACCGTAGCCCTCGATCTTCGGGTTGCTGGAGGGGAGCAAACCGAGCTGCACCTTGTACGCCATCTCCAGTGCCTTCTGTCGTTTGACTTGCAGGTCCGACAGGTGCTGGTAAGCCAGCGAGAGCGCCTCAACCTTGTCCTCGAGCTGGCGGCGGGTGTCCTCGAGCAGCCGATTGCGAGTCCGGAGCTCCTCTTGCAGCTTCACGATGCGCAGATGGGCGGCGATGCGGGCGCGAAGTTCCCCGGCGTCGAAGGGCTTGGTGACGTAGTCGGCCGCGCCGCTGTCCAGTCCCTTGACCTTGTCCTGCGGATCGGAGCGGGAGGTCAGCAGGATGACCGGGATGTTGCGCGTCCTGCGCCGCGCCTTGACCTGGCGGCAGAACTCGTAGCCGTCGATGCCGGGCATCACGATGTCGCACAGGATCGCGTCCGGCAACTCCCGCTTCAGGCACTCCAGCCCCTCTTCGCCGGAGGTGGCGCTGCTCACCTCGTAGCCCTGCGAATTCAACACCGACCCGATGGTCTTGCAGACCAGCGTCGAGTCGTCTACGACCAGGATCCGGGGACGGGGTTTCTTGCCGGGCATGGGAAACGGCCAACCGGCCGTGGCCGATTATTCTAGCGCAGCCGCGCGCCCCGCTGACAGGGGCCACGATGACCTCCGCTAGAACTTGAAGTGCTGGTGGTCCTTCAGCGCCGTCCAGTCCAGGGGCCGCCGGCCAGGGCGCTCGATGAAGGCTTCGGCGGCGGAGACGGGCTGTCCGCCCCTCATGGCGAAGATGTAGCTTTCGAACGCGGTTCCTTCGACCTCGTCGATGAAGCGGTAGCGGCCGTCGGGGTCCTGGAGCGAGAGTCGAACTCGGAGGCGCTGGACGACCTGGGTAGCCTCGAGCCCGCGGTTGGCCGGGTTGAGATCGGTCAACGAGCGTATCTCCCGAGCGTAGGCCGCCAACCGGACCTTCAACATGAGCGTGGCCCCCTTGCGCGCGACCAGCTTCGCGAAGAACGCGGGGCTGTACAGCGCTTCCGCGCCGAGGCCGCTCTGGTGCAGCTCCTCTACGATCGCGGACTGCGTGAGGACGGTGGTTCCCGTCTGACGGCGCAGGGCTTGCTCGAAGAGAGCGGCGAACCGGTTGGGCGCCTCCGCGATTCGGCTCTCGGCCGGAGAGTCGTCCGCCACCGAGAGAAGGGCCACCCGGTCCTTCGCGGTCGGAGGAGGCTCGGTCCGTCGGACCAGGACGTCGACCATCGCCTCCACTGCCCGGGGGAGCATCATGGGCGCCGAGGAGTTGGCGGTCTGGCTCCAGGCGTGATCTGGATCGCAGGCCACCAGAGGGGCCACGCCCAAAAATAGGATCCCCATGACCGCAGCGAGCCCAAGCCCGCGGCCGCATCCCGCCCCAAGCCCCAAGCCCCAGGCCCCAAGCCGCCTCCCCGTCTTCATACCAGCCCCAGCCCTCCCGCCACCCAGCCCGCGAGCCCCGCGAAGATCACGACCAGCGCGTAGTAGGCCGCGGATCGGCGCATCCCGATCACCTCGGCCACCGCGAAGAGCGTGGAGAAGCTGACGCCTGGCGCGGCGACGACGAAGGCCAGGGCGGGACCTCCGGCCATCCCCATCGCCATCAGCGCCTTCACCGTGAGGACGGCCAGGATGCTGCCCATGTAGAGGATGGCGCCGACCAGTGACGCGCACAGGCAGGCCAGCACGCCCGAGTTGCCCACCGTCTGTCGAAAGGTGAGGAACGCCGTGGGGTCCTGCTTCTCCAGTCCCTGGAGGATGCCCAAGAGGAAGATCCCGATCAGGATGCGGGGAAGGAGGCGGCGGATCAAGAAGACGCTCTTCTCGACCCACGCCCTGACGTCGGCACCCGAGAAGTGGAGCCTCAAGGTCACGAGCAGGCCGATCAGGTTCACGCCCACCCAGGCCAGCTTCACCTTCCACGGGATTTCCTGAAGGGGCAGGAGGAGGGTCATCATCAACAGGAACGCGAAGAAGAAGAAGGTCGGCCAGAACCCCCGGGTGGCCGCGCCCAGGAGCGGCTCGGGAGCGGGTTCGGGGGCCGCCTTGCGTTCGCCAAAGAGGGCCTGGAACGTGACGCCCAGGGCAATCGCCGTGACAATGACGGTTCCGATGACGGCCAGCCCCATCCGGCTTCCCAGCAGGTAGAAGCCGTAGAACATCGAGATGAGGTTGATCGACGGTCCCGCGAAGAGGAACGTCACGGCGGGGCCCAGGCCGGCTCCCTGCTCATAGAAGGCGGCGAAGAGCGGGATGATGCCGCACGAGCAGACCGAGAGGACCGCGCCCGCGACGGAAGCCACGAGATAGGCCGTGAAGCGGTTCGCTTGCGGCGACAGGTACTTCACCACGACGGCCTTGGGGATGAAGACGCCGACCCCACCGGCGACGAAGAACGCCGGGATGAAGGCGCCGGAGAGCTTTCCAACGAGGTTCTCTTCGAGGGCCTTCAGGCCGAACCCGACGAGGTTCACGACAGTATCGAGCATTGGAACGGACATGATAGCAGACGGCGTGAACCCTCCCCGGTGGCCCCGGGCCCACGGGAGCGTCCCCGAAAGGTGGGAAACCGCATCACCGCGTCGGGGCTTCTCCTTGTCTTGGTGGTGGCGGGTGCCCGCGCATCCTGAGTAGCGGCTGTCAGGCCGCGCATCGAAGGACAGACCCGCCTG
>JACQZL010000372.1 GCA_016213865.1 Candidatus Rifleibacteriota bacterium | reverse complement strand
GGCGGGTCAGTCGGGCGTCCTGGTCTATAACGCACGCCTTGCTGCGTCCGCCAGCCTGGGCACGGTGACGGCCGATGCGCGGGCCGCGGCCACCGGCGGGGGCGGCTCCCTGTCGAGCCCGTCCAGCTTCGCGACCACGCGCTGGCTCGTCCAGACTCCCGCGCGCGTCACGGTCCTCTCCTTCCAGACGCCGGCCCAGGTTTCGCTGGGCCAGTCGATCGTCGTCACGATGGTCCTGAACAACGCCGGCCAGGCCCCGGCGTCGATCGAGACGGCGGCCATCCGGTTCCTCGGCTCCGGCGGCGTCAGCCGGGACCTGGATTACCGGGCCGTCCTCGCCACGGGGAACCCGACCGCCGCGGCCGGTCTCGCGACGGGGGCCACGCCGCCACCGGCCCGGACGTACCTCCGATTCAACGTGGACGTCAAGCCGGCGGCCTTGACCGAGGTGGTCGCCATCGACGGCAGCTTCCGGGGGCGGGACGTCAACTCGGGTGCCGTCGTCCTTGACGACACGGCCACGACCCGCGGCCAGTGGTCCGTTCAGACCGCGGCGGGCCTCGTGATCGCGTCGGTCCAGGCACCCTCGGTCGTCAGTCAAGGACAGACGACCCGCGTCGTCATGAACCTGGAGAACCCCGGCCAGGCTCCGGCCACGCTGGTAGGGGCCAGCCTCCGCTTCCTGGACGAGGCGGGCAACGACCTGACGGGGAGTTACGGGTCGACCTTCGTTTTGCCCGGGCCCTTCACGGTTCAAGGCCAGTCTCGCCTGGCCGTCGCCTTCAACGTGTTCGTCGGGGCGGCGGCGCAGCGGGGGCGGGTTGTCCTGGATGCCAGGGCAACGGCCCGAGACGACCGGACGGGCCAGACGATCGAGCTGTTCCGGGCTTCGCAGCCAGCGATCTGGACAGTTCGAGCTCCCGCGGCCCTCTCCCTGGTCGCTCTCTCGGCGCGGCCCACGACGCTCTCTCGCGGCGGCTCCACGGTCCTGTCCATGACCGTTCGAAACGACGGCGAGAGCGACTTGCGGCTGGTCCGGGCGGCCTTCCAGCTCTTCGCGCTCGATACGGGCGCCGAACGGACAGGGCAGTTCGTCCTGAGAGCGGCCGGCAGTCTGCCGTCCGTCATCGCCGGGCAGACGACGACCGACCTGGTCTTCACGGCGACCGCCGCACTGACGGCCACTGCGGGGCCGGTGCGGGCAGCCGCTTCGGTGGAGGGCCGGGACGTCAACTCGGGCTTCACGGTGCAGGCGGCATCGCAGGCGTTCTCCGAGCCGATCCTGTCGGTGGAGGAGCTCCTGATGGGCATCGTCTCGCCGCGGGCGGCGGACCTCTACTATTTCGATGACACGGTCCCGCTCGTCGGCTGGGCGCAGACACGTTCGGGGGCAGTCATCACGGGCAGCGGTCTGACGTGGTCCTCGAACGTGTCGGGGGCCCTGGGGAGCGGTCCGAGCTGCTACGCGCGGCTCGGTGCGGGAACGCACACCCTTCGTCTCGCGGCGGCCTCGGGCAGTGCCTTGACCAGTTCGACCACCGTCGCGATCAAGGTGGAAGCCGCTCCGGCGCCGGTCTCCACGCTCTCGCTCTCGGGAGCGCTGGTGCGGACCGGG
This sequence comes from Candidatus Rifleibacteriota bacterium, assembly GCA_016213865.1. The sequence goes on along the minus strand of JACQZL010000372.1, from coordinate 27,834 downwards.
ACGCTCTCGCCGCTCCCGACCGGGTTCACGTTGACGTTGACCGACGGGGCCAGAGGGGTCTGGGCCAGCGGGACGGCCGCCGGAGGGCGCTACTCGCTGACGCTGGCCGCGGCCACGGCGAGCCTGGCGGCCGGCGACACGGTGACCGCCCAGATCCGGGACCTCGAAGGCCTGCGTCGCGCGACGTCTCCGGCGGCACTCGTGTTGCGGAGCCGGGACCTCGTCCTTGGCTCGCGCACGCAGGACTTCGCCGCGGCGGACCTGAGCGAAGGGCTGCTGTCCCTCTCCCGCGGGTTGAATCTCGTGGGACTGCCGCTCGAGCCCTCCACGACGGGCACCGATCGGTACCTGGCAAGCGACCTGGCTGTTGCTGCCGGGGCCACCTTCGTGGCGCGGATGGCAGAGGACCCTGTGACCCACCGAATGCGAATGGAGGGTTACACTCGAGGGTCGTCGTCGGGTCGCGGTTTCCCGATCGAGGCAAATGAAGGCTACCTGCTCGATTCGCCAGCGGACAAGGTCCTCAGGCTTCGGGGCACGCCGTGGTCGGGCCTCTTGCTGTACCGCAAGCTGGGAAAGGGTGTCAGCTTCATCGGACTGCCGCTGGGAGTCCCCGCAGGGCTGCGTTCGGACAACCTCCTGCAGCGGGCAACGGGCTCGAGCTTCGTGGGACGATTGCTGCCAGACTCGACCGGCATGTCGCGATTTGAGATCGGAGTACGCGATGGGGCCACCTTCCCGCTGGAGACTGGACGCGGCTACCTCATCGGAGTCTCGTCCGGCGGGGACATGGTGCTGCCGGCGGGGCAGTAGGACAACGGCGATGTACGGGGACTGAATGCACAGCGCACGTTTCAACCCAGAGACACGGAGACACGGAGACACGGAGGGAAGAGAAGTACTTCCGGGTCTTGGGGCCACGCCCCGGGGATTTGCGATTTCAGATTTGGGATTTGCGATTTGGGGCGCCCGCGGCAGCGCGTGTGCATTCGAAAACCAGAAATCGAAAATCGAAAGTGTCTCAGGCTGGTCCGCGTGGTCGGGTCGCACAGCGGTCAGCAGCCTCTTGGCCCTGGCCCTGCTGGTGCTGCCAGCGGTGAGCCCGGCACTCGCGGCCCCCGGGGCCACGCCGGACGCCGTGACGCAGGGCCTGGCCAAGCTCGATGCGGCCAGCCGGCAGCCGTGGCTCGTCGACACCGACGAGCGCGGGGTTGTGACCAAGCTCTGCGGGTCCGTTTCCAAGGTGTATCCCGGGACTGCCTCGCAGGTGGCGCGGGCCTTCCTGAAGGAGAACGCTCCGCTTTTCGGCCTCGGCGCCGAGACGGCGGAGATGGAGCAGGTCCGCGAGCATGTCGCTGATTTCACTGCACACGTCTGGTATCGCCGAAAGGCGTTCGGCCTGCCCGTACTGGGGCACCTGCTGGCCGTCCAGACAGATGGACAGGGCCGGGTGCTGGGTGTGGACAACGACGATCGACCCCCGACACGCCTGGTGCCGGGAGGGGTGCGGGTCGGCGAAGACGTTGCGCGAAGCGTTGCCGTGCAGGTGGGACGCCCGGCCGGCAAACCGGGCACGGTGGCCACGGCCGAGCTGGGGCTGCACGTGCTTGAAGGCGGCCTGGGGCTACCCGTCTGGCGCTTGGAGGTGGCAGGCCGCGAGCCGTGGACGGAGCGCGAAGTCCTGGTGAGCGCCGCGGACGGCACGGTACTGGAGTCGAGAAACCTCCTGCGGGAAGCGTGGGTGAAGGTCTTTCCGGGGAACCCCGTGGTGGTGAAGCAGGATCTCGGACCGGTGCCCGAACTGACCGACCAGGCCGACTCCGCGACGGAAGCCTTCACGGGGGCCTATCGGCGAATCCAGGTGCAGACCGATAGCTCTCCGTGGCTGCGAAACCAGTTCGTGGACGTGATTGGCAAGGAGGCGTCCGATCGCGCCAGCCAGCCCAACGGGCTCTTCGACACGTTTCTTCGCTCCAATCCGCACTTCGAGGAGGCCAATGCCTTCTTCCACGTGGATCAGGCCGCACGGTTCGTGCGAGACAGCGTCGGCATGCTGGAACCGATCCCTCCTTCCATCCTCGTGTATGCCCACGGGACGTGCGCGCAGAACGCGTACTACTCCCCTCTGGCAAAGGCCATCGTCTTCGGTGACGGCGAAATCGACGCTGCCGAGGACGGAGACGTCATCATGCACGAGTACGGTCACGCGATCCAGGACCAGCAGGTTCCGGGGCTGGTGTACGCCGGTGATTCGGGAGCGATCATGGAAGGCTGGGCGGACTTCTTCTCGTGCTCGGTCAGTTCCGTGCTGACAAGGGTCCAGGACGCGAATTACCTGGATCCGGACCCAGCCGGCCTGGCGGAGTGGTGGATCCGGGGCGGCGGGGTCGCCGTTCCGGCGTCGTACGATGGAAAGTCCCTGCGCCGAGTCGATGACCGCGGCCCCGAGTACAAGCACTACCCGGAAGATCTCCATCCCAAGAGGGAGGTCCACGCCGACGGTGAGGTCTGGTCGAGGTACCTGTGGGAGGTTCGCCAGGGCTTTGACGATACGAGCACCGGCCAGCGCGTGCCGGGGCTCGGCAACGAGGTGACGGCGCGGCTGGCCTTGACGGCCAACACGCTCTTCACGCCGTCGGTGACCTTCTTCGCCGCTGCCCGAGCGATGGTCACGGCCGAGCAGCGTCTGAGCAAGGGCGCCAACGCGCGCACCGTCGTGCAGGCGGCGATCAAGCGCGGGTTTCTCAAGCCACGCGTGACCTCCATAAGCCCCACGTTCATGTTGCTGGGCTCCACCACGCCGGTCCAATTGCAGGGGGAGGGTTTCGCGGGTGCCAGCGGGGTCAGCCTGTCGGACGGCACGCCGGTGACCGACTTCCAGGTCGTCGACAACACCCACATTAGCGCCACCTTTCCTCCGCGCGACGTGCCGATCCCACTCTCCGCAATCGTGGCCAACATGGCGACGACCAGCCCGGTCTCCGGCGCGCGGATCACCGTGGACGACCATCCGAATTCGCCACAGGCCGTAAAGGCCGCTCCCAACACGGCCGCGGCCCGAGATCTGCTCCTGATCAACGGCTCTCCGGTCAGAGGTAACGTCGAAGTCAAGACGCTGCCCGGCTCCACGGTCAAGGAGGTGGACGTCTACCGATTCAACGTCGTGAGAGGTCCGCTCGAGGGTGGCACGGAGAAGCCCCACGTCTACAAGATCCGCACGGGCGGCGGGACGGCCCGAGATACGATCCTGACCATCTTCGCGGCCGACGGAACGACTGTCCTCGGGAGCAACGACGATCGCGACCCGATCTCGGGCGATCGGACCAGCGAGGTGACCGTGGCGGCGACGGGCCTCACGACGGCCTCGACTAGCTTTTTCGCCCGGGTCGAGTTGCAGACCGGCCAATCGGGCACCTACACCATCAGTGTGGTGGACCCCGAGGCCCCGGACGACCATCCGAACGCCGCCCTGGCGGCCCGGGTGCCGAGCGACGTCGTGGCTGTCGACGGCACACCGGCCAGCGGCACCATCCAGTACCCGGGCGACGCCGACCACTTCCGCTTCGATGCCCTGTCAGGAGCGGTCTATGACATCCGGGTCAGCCTGACGGCTGGGTTGAGCGATTCGTACCTCGAGTTGCTCGATACCGACGGAGAGACCGTGCTCACGTCGAACGACGATGCTGCCGACTCGTTCGGAAGCCTCGCGTCGTTCATCCAGCTCTTCCAGGCCCCTCGAAAGGGGACCTACTTTCTGAGGGTGCGGCACGCAGATCCGGTCTCGGCGACCGCAACCGGGGGCTACGGCGTCACGGTCGTTCGGCGCAACGCGGCGCTGGACGTGCAAGCAGTCGGTGTGGACCTGGCCCGCGTCAGCCGCGGTCAGACGTTTCCAGTCACGATCACGGTCGCCAACAGCGGCACGGCGTCGCTCGGTGGCCTCGGCGCGAGCCTCAAGTTCTTGCGCGCGGGGAGCGATCGGACGGTCGAATACCTGACTCCGCAGGCCGACCCGGCCAACGCCAGGTCGCTCGGTCAGGGGGCGACCGCCGTCCTGCGCTATACCGTGGCCTCGCGCCCGACGGCGCTATCGGGGTTGGTGACGCTCGACGCGTCGGTGTCCGCGCTCCCTGTTGCCACCGACGAGCGGATCAGCGACCCGCGCTCGGCCCTGACGGACACGTTTACGCTGCAGACGCCCGCGATCCTCGCCATCCACTCGGTGACCGCGGTGCCGGCCTACGTGTCTCGCGGGCAGTCGGTCACGCTGACCGTGAGCGTGGCCAATATGGGAGAGGCGACGGCCCTCGTGTCGCGGGTAGAACCCGAGGTCGAGATCGCCGAGTCGCGCCAGAGAGTCGCGTACGCCGTCGCGCCGGCCCCCTCGACGACGGGCGACAACCCGGACTTCATCTCCGGTGGCAAGCCCGCCAACTACGTCTTCCAGGTCGTCGTCCCGGCCGACGCTCCGCTGGGGCTCATGACGCTCAAGGCGACTGCCGCGGGCACGGACGCCAATTCGGGCCTCACGATCGGGACCGACAGCCCGGTCGCCATTCCTGATAGCTGGACGGTCCAAAAGCCAGCGGAGATGGCCTTGACCGGCGTTCTCGGGCCGGGTGCCGGCGTTTCGGCCGGACGCACGTCGCTGGTGACTTTTACTATCGCCAACGCGGGCGAGGCAACTCTGCGGTTCACGACGGCGTCCTTCGCGTTTGTCGATCTGGCGGGAACCGACCGGACCCTGCAGTACACCGTCGCGCCGCTGGCAGGGAACCCGACCTCCGTGGCCGGCGGCGGCACGGCGAAGTTCCGCTACAGCCTGGCCGTCTCACCGACCGCGGCCACGACGATGGTGATGATGAGCGCGACGCTGCGCGGCCAGGACGCGAACTCCGGCGTACCGTTCACGACGTACACCGCGGGGCTCTCGCCGCGGTTCACGGTGCAGCGACCCGCGGGGCTGAACGCCGCGACGCTGGAGGTCTCGCGCCCACTCGTCTCACGCGGGCAGACGGCCCAGGTGACAGTAACCGTGGAGAACAACGGCCAGGCGGCGGCAGCAGACGCGCGAGTGCAGCTCGCCTTCGCCGGTGCCGGCGGGGGGTCGCGTAACTCCCAGTTCACGGTGTTCCCCAGGGCCTGGAACCCCGTCCGGGTCGAGGGGGGCACCCGCGGCAAGTTCACGTTCGACGTGGCAGTGGCGCTGGGGGCGACCACGGGGCCGGTTTCGATCACGGCCAGCGCCTCCGGCAAGGACGCGAATGCCGGGGCGGTCCTCCCGTCCAGCTCGCTCACGTCGAGCTGGACCGTCCAGCTCCCGGCCACGGTCTTCGTCTCGAGCGTGACAGCACGACCCGCGGTCGTTTCCCGGGGGCAGAGTCTCGCGCTGACGGTCACGGTCCGGAACACCGGGGAGGCGGCGGCGCAACTCGATGGCATCCAGTTCACGATGACTGATTCGGGAGGGGCCAGCAACGGCTTGGATTACACCTTCTCGGCAGCGGTAGGGAACCCCCCGATCCTGGCTGGGCTGAGCCAGGCGGTTGTCCGCTATACGGCCGTGCCGTCGTCGGTGGCCCGGATCGGCACGCTCGCCCTCGGGGCAACCGCCCTGCTGCGCGACGCCAACTCGGGCGGAGCGCTCCGGGCCGAGGCGCCACAGGCCCTGCGACCGACCTTCCGCCTCGGCGAGTTGCTGGTGACGCTGGCGCAGCCGGGGACGGCCGGCCTGGTCTTCTTCGACGAGCCGGCGCGCCTCTCGGCGACCGTGGCCGAGGATACGGGAGTCGTCCTGCCGGCGTCGGCGCTCTCGTGGACGGCCGACGGGAACGCCGTCGGTGCCGGAAACAACCTGCCGGTCACGTTGGCGGCGGGTCCGCACATGATCGTCCTCAGGGCCGCGGCGGCGAGCGGTCTGGCGACGTCGGCCACGCTGCTCCTGCGGGTCGACGGGCCCCAGCCCCCGGTCACGACGCTGGCTGTGGCCGGGACGCTCCGGAACGCCGCCGGGGCCGCGGTCGGCTCCGGATTTTCCGTAACTGTCCGAAACGGCACCCGGAACGTCGCGGACAGCGTGGCGACCGGCGCGGACGGCAAGTTCCTGCTCACCCTCTCGTCGACAACGAGCCTGGCGGCGGCGCAGAGCGAGACGTTGTCGGTCGTGGTCCGCGACCCCACGGCGCTGGACCGCGTGACCACTCCGTCGATGCTCACGGTCAGGGCCCGCGACCTCCAGTCACGCCGGCACTCAGAGGACCTGACCCTGGTGGACCTCTCCGCAACGACTCTCTCGCTGGCGCGCGGACTGAACCTGATCTCCTTGCCTTTCGCCATTTCCAGGAGCGGCCAGGCCTACGACACCGCTTCCTTGTTGACCGACAGCCAGGCGAGCTTCCTGGTCCGCCTCGGTGGAGCCGGCGGCCGTCAGCCAGTGTTGGAGCTTCCCGGCACTGCCGGAGCGCCCGCGCCGGTCCAGGCCGGCCAGGGTTACTTGCTCTTCGCCCCGCAGGCCCGCACGGTCGTCCTGAAGGGAAACCCGTGGCCGGCAGGTTCGCGGACGCGCCGGCTATGGGCCGGGCCGAACCTGCTCGGGACCGTCGGGACGCTCGGCCCGCAAGCGACGTGCGACACGCTTTCGCAGCTCACGGGCTCCTCGGTGGTCGTTCGCACCCGAGCGGGGACCTCGGGCCGCGGGTGCTTCGAGACGTGGCTGCCAGGCGGAGCGCCCTGGCCCCTCGAGGCCGGCAAGGGCTACACGTCATCCCGCGACCGGCCGGCGGCGTCATCCAGGTGCCGGGGAACTGAGGCAGCTCCTGCCTGCGCGCCTGGGTCCCCCCGGGTTCAGGGCACCGTCCGGGCGGCCGGGCTCACTCGCCGATCTTCAGCCCCAGTTCTCGAGCTGCCTCGAGCTCCTTCTTCGCCTCGGCGTCCAGGCCCTTGCGCGTGTAGGCCAGCCACAGGTCCTTGTGCGCGTAGGCGTCCTTCGGCCGCAGGACCGTCACCTTCTTGAAGTGGACGATCGCGTCGTCGTAACGGCCCGCCCGGCCGTACATGACGCCCAGATTATAGTGGGCGTTGGCGTAGTCCGGCTTGAGCTCGGTCGCCTTGCGATAGAGCGACATCGCCTCCATCGTGCGGCCGCGGCGCTCGTAAATCGTCCCCAGGTTGTTGTAGGCAAGCGGGTATTTCGGGTCCAGCTCGATGGCCCGCTGATACTCCTTGATGGCCGAGTCGTCGTCACCCTTCTTCTCGAAGGCGTGCCCCAGGTTGTTGTGGACGAAGGCCTGCTTGTCCTCCACGCTGACAGCCTTGCGATAGGCGGCGATGGCCTCGTCCAGGCGACCGTCCTGAAGGGCCTGGAGACCGGAAGCCAGGTGCTTGTCGACTTCGAGGTTGAGGGGCGGCGGCTTGGCGGGAGGGGGCGTCGTGGGTCGGGTCGGCGGCTCGGATTGCTCCGTCTGCTCGGTCGAGGTCGCGGCTTCATCCTGGGCCCCGGGCCTCAGGAAGACCTGCTGCACCATGAAGAGGAGCAGGACCGCGGCCATGGCGCCGAGACCTCCGTAGAGGACGGGCTTGGAAATGGCTGGCTGGGCGGCCGCCGGAACGGGGGCGGTCGTCGAGCGGGAGCTCCGGTCGCCCGTGGGGCCCGGCGGGCCGGCTGCCGGCTTCTGGGAATAGGAGCCGGTCGGCCGGGAAGGGCGACTGCCGCCCACCGGATGGGAAGCGGGAGCAGGTCCTGAGACCTCCGGCGAGGCGGGGGGCACGGCGCTGGCCAGGACGGGACTGGTGCGTGCGCGCTCGCGCTGGCGAGGAGAGCTGGCGCCGGTGGTCCCGCGCTCGGCTGCCGGCGCGGGGGGTGGCTCCGAGGCGGCGGCGCGGACAGCGTCGTGCGCGCCGGACGGCCGGTGACCGGCAGCCGGGGTTGTCGCGGAGCCACGCGGGGGAGTCGGGGCCGGCGGGGGCAGAGGGGGACCGGCATCCAGGGCTTCGTCGCCGTCGTCGTCCGCGGCTCCGTCTTCGGGCAGCGCCTGCATGATGGCCGATGGGCGTGGAGGCGGCGGCGCCGCCGGCATGTCGGGGTCGGGTTCGCCCTGGTCGGGCATCTCGGGCGCAGGAAGGGGTTCGTCGGTTGTCGGACCGGCGGCGGCGCCTTCCTTGATCTCGCGGATGACCTGTTTGTGCTCGTCCTGGGTGATCCAGAGGACCTTGCCCAGGATCTTGATGTAGATACGTTCCTTGCCCGAGACCTTGCTGTCGGCGTACGCCAGTTCGATGGCGCGCCGATAGGCCCGCAACGGGTCCATCGGCCGGCCGCTCTCGAGCTGCCCCGCCTTGTAAAGCTCCTTGATGCGGGCCTTGACTGCCTTGTAGTCGTCGTCCGAGAGCTTCAGCGCCTTGCGAAGATACTGGACGGTCTTGCGCTCTTCGTCGGTGGGCCTGCCGTTGCGGTAGACCTCCTCCATGAGAATCTGAAGGATGGCCCTGCGCGAGAGGTCTTGGCCTGGCGTGTAGAAGTCGGCGCCCATCGAGAGGGAAGAACCCGCATTGCCCCGGCCGCGTCCGGCCGCCAGCGGAACGTCCTCCATCATATCGCCTCGGGCCTCCGCGTGCCAGGGCGCGCTCCCCTCGACTTCAACCGAACTCGACCGCGCGGACGCGGTCATAGTAAGCTGAGCGCGACTCGACCCGAGGCTTGACGTTTGCGATGAAGCGGTGCGCGGCATACTGGCTCTTGGTGCTGGCGGCGATTGCGGCCTTTGGCCTGAGTGTACCCGGATGCTGCGGCTCCGATGCCCCGTCCGGCGAGGAGGCCGGGGGGGACGAACCCGCCTTGCCCGAGCCTTCCGACTCGCCAGCCCAGCCGGCCTCGTCAGAGGGCACGGGCAAGCCCACGACGGGCCCCCAGGGCGGGGGTGATCCGCTCGGCGACCGTCAGAAGCTGGCCGAGTGCCGAGAGCTCTGGGAGGCCAAGAACTACGCCTACATCGTCCCGATGGCCGAGGCGCTCTTGGGCCGCCCAAACCTGGACCCGACCGTTCGGATGGAGGTCTGCTTCCTCCTGGCACAGTCCTATGCCGGCGCCGGCGAGAAGGACAAGGCCGCCGAGACCATGAAGCGCTTTCAGCAACTGCAGGCCGACTACCTCAAGTCCGAGGCCGCCCGGGAACAAGGAGAGTTGCGCAAGGCCGCCCAGGCAGCGGCTGCCAGCGTCTATCAGCAGCGAGCCGGCGGGCCCTCCGCCGAGCCTCGACTGAGCGAGGTCCTCATGAAGAAGCTGCAAGGCTCCGAAGCCGGGAAGGTCCTCGAGCTGGAGGCCGAGACGGGGGGCAAGATTTTCTTCTCGACGGACGACCAGGCGCTCGAGGCTGCGGTTTTCGGCCTCCGCCAGGACGGAGAGCCCCTGGTGCTCCAGCACGACACCGAGTTCGACTACTACTTCGCCATCCTGGAGGACGGGCCGCCGCCGGCCGACCGGTAACATGGGACCCCGATCTTTCGTAGTTGATGGCGTGACGACTGGCACGAACCGGCGCGGAATCGTCCTCTACTACGCCATGGGGCTGCTGGTGGCACTCAGCATCCTGGCGGGGATGCTGATGTTTCTGAGCACGCGAGAGATCGACCAGTCGATCTACGTGTACCAGTCCGAGGTGATCACGACGCTGGCCGAGGCCGCCAGCGAGGAGATCTTCTTCAACATCGTCCAGCAGTTGAACACGCGCAGCGCCGGCAACCGCATCTACGACCAGGTGCGCCAGTCGGGGGCCAAGGAGATCGAGATCGACAAGGACTACCTGAAGAGGATCTCGACCAACGCGCGCAAGATCGCGGTCGAGGAGTTCGGCATTCCGGACGAGAAGTTCGGGGTCAAGGGCCTCATCACGGACATCGAGCCCTTCGACATCCCCGGGTTCAAGAACCCGCCCGATCCGGTCGAGAAGAACGGCCGTCTGCGTATCGAGATCTCGCTGGAGTACGAGCACGACCAGAAACCTCCACTGGCGAAGACCGTGGCGGTTGCTCGTCCGTTCAAAGTGGTGCGGACGACGATCCCGGTGATGTCCGAGTGCACGTTGTTCGTCAACAACATGTCCGTGGACTACTACGGCGCCAAGGAGTCGGTCTTCGGCTACCAGTACAAGGACTTCCCGAGTCCACTGAAGTCGCTGGTGCTGGACAACGGGTGGGCCGGGACGGGCCAAAAGACCTTCAAGAAGTCCGAGTTCACCAGCTACATGGAAAACGAGGTGGTTCGGAACGGCAAGGTGCCGCCCGGACGCATCTTCATCAACAAGGGGATCGTGCCGCTCTCCAACGGCGACCGTTCGAGCGGCGCTCTGCAGAAGACCTTCCATTCGGCCGAGTCGGAGTTCCTTCCCCAGCAGGTCCAGATCCCCCTCAAGGCCCTGAAGGAGGTGCTGGAGAAGAAATTCAACGAGGCCGCGCTCGAGGCCGCCGCGGCCGGCACCGACGAGATGTCCCTCACGACGGGTCCCGGTTCAAGCTCGGAGCCGGCCAACACGGGCGTCACTTCGAGTGCCATCCCGGGCAAGGGCGACCTGATCTTCCGGTACGTGGGGCACGGGCGCGAGCTGTTCGACAACGAGAAGGCCCTCAAGGACGCGCTGGGGGGCCGATCCGTGGCCAGCTATAGCGCCTACTTCTCGGCCCTGGCCGACGGCGAGTGGAAAGAAGGCCGCAGGCCCTCGCCTGCGCTCTCCGGACTGGCGCTGTTCGGCAACGTGGTCGAGAAGGAGAAGGGCAAGGCCGTCGAGGCCGAGGGGTTCTGGGGCAAGCTCTGGGCTGGCATCAAGAAGATCACCTCCGACCTGATGGAGAAGCTCTACTCCAACTATCGCATCCGGATCAGCCCGACGCTGGTCTATGGCGACGTGGTCCAGACCTACTTCATGGTCCGGGACTACATGGAGACGGGCTGGCTGGACAAGGTCAAGAACACGCTGACCCTCAACCCGAACCAGTTCCAGTTGCCCTACTTCCCCAAGGGCTTCATGGAGGGCAAGAACCCCGAAGACCCGATCGCCAAGGCCGACGACCTACCAGCGGCCTGGACCAAGGACGTGAAGGAAAAGTGGCTGAAGCTCCCGGAGGAGCTTCGCAAGCCCAAGTTCTACATCACGCTGAACGCGACGATCCTGGCCCAGCAAACCTACGGGTTGGGGCCCGAGTACCTCAACCAGATACCGGCCGCGGCCATCTTCGCGCCCTACAACCTGGCCTTGCTCGAGTTCCTCATCCCCGAGAAAGACTCGCCCATCCGCTCCTACCTGGACACCTTTGCCAGCAAGGGGTTCTTCTTCCTCAAGAACGAGCTGGACCGCCAGTTCGCGCCCCAGTGCTCGCCGTTCAAGGAGTACGATAAGCCCCTGGCCGAGTTCAACCCGTTCCTCTTCTACAGCAAGGCGACGGACTACATCTCCAGCCTGATCGACCCGCGCAATCCGAAGGTCAACCAGTTCTATCGCAAGTACTACAACCCCAAGGACAAGCTATTCGACCTTCATGGCGTGGTCTACATCACCGGCACCGAGGACCTGGTCTTCGCCAACAACAAGTACCGGGGCAAGTGCATCATCATCACGTTCGGGCGCGTGGTGTTCAAGGGTTTCATGGTCAAGCACGAGGAGTACGACAAACCCGACAACCCCGAGAAGAACGCCCTTCTGACCATCGTCGCGCTCGGAGGGATCGAGGTGCAGACGTCCGAGCGGATCGACGCTCAACTCTACAGCTACATCTACCCGGTCAACGTCGCGGCGGGGACCAAGCTCAACCTCTTCGGCGGCCTGGGCTGCAACTTCCTCGACCTGTCGAAGATCCCCGACGGCGGCCGGATCGTGTTCGACTACGGCTACCACATCGACCCGAAGGCCCAGCAGCTCGATCGCGACAACTACTACTACGTGGCGATCACCAACGAGATCAAGCAGTACGAGTACACCATCAAGCGCGACTACAAGATCCTGGACCCGACGCAGTGACGCCGGGCCCCGTGCGATGACGACCCGCCAAACCCGATGATGCAGCCAGACGCGAGCCGTGCCACGCGGGCCTGGACGCGCCCGGGCACCTCTCTATCCGCGGGCCGAGCGTCCGCCGGGCTCACGATTGTCGAGATCCTGGTCACGCTGGTCATCATCGGGCTGATGTTCGGCCCCATCTTCGCGTGGATCGTCACCTCGAGCCGGGCCATCTACTGGGGCGGCGACGAGACGCTGGCGACCATCTACGCCTCGGACGTGATCGAGGTGATCCGCGGCGCGCCCTACGACGCCTTCTTCTGGAAGGACGAAGAGCTGAACATGACGCTGCAGGACATCTACACCAAGCACCCGATCCCGCAGCGGGACGACCTGAAGAAATACGACGAGCGTTTCACCATCCTGGCAGACGTGACGGTCGCGGGTGACATCCCTCCCAAGGTCATGAAGATGGTCCGCGTGCGAGTGGCCTGGAAAGACAAGTCGACTCAGAACAAGCGCGAACTGAAGCTGGTGACGTTCTACGGTCCGCCTGACTAGCCGTCTTGTGCCACCGAGATCATCACAAATGAGGGCACCGGTCAAATCCAACCTCACTGGCCGCACAGTCCGCGACGTAGGGGCGGGGCTTGTACCCGCCCGCAAGGCGCGCCCAGAGCGGGCGGGGACGAGCCCCGCCCCTACCTCCTCGCGAGCGAAGTGTGCGGATAATCCACACCGGAGTGGTCGATGCCCAAATGAGACACCTTTCCGCGGGGCCGCCCAAGACGAAGTCGAGAGTCGACAGTCCAGAGTCGGCAGTGGACAGGTCGACAGCCGGACGATGAGAGCAAGACAGACGAGCGGGCTGGGTGGGTTGCGTTGCCGCCGGCAGCGCCGGGCGATCACGCTCATCGAGATGCTCTTCATCATGGTGCTGACCACGATCGTCTTCATCCTCTTCCAGCAGATCTTCAGTACGACCTCGATCCGCGCCATCGGTCTGGGCAAGCGGGCCGACGGGCAGGAATCGGTCCGCATCCTGACGGCGCGCATCCGCCAGGAGTTGAAGGCCGCCGTCGGCCTCGTCGAGATCCAGCAGAACGGCCGCCTGCTGACGATTCCGCTCGAGGATCGTCGCTTCGAGCCCGAGCACCTCAACCGGTACTACTACAGCCAGTACGAGTACAACCCCGACCAGAAGGAGATCATCTACCGCAAGCTCAACCGGGACAAGGGCGGTCCGCTCGAGGAACGGCTCTGGTTGGGCGGCAAGACGCAGGTGCTCAATTTCTACGCCACGGCGACCAGCGAGAACGAACGCATCCTGTTCCAGTACTACCGGGTCGTGGTCCAGATCGATCATTTCGACGTCAAGCTCAAGCCCAAGAAGTCGAAGGAAGAGATGGAAGCCGAGGAGGGCGTCGTGACCGACCCGAGCAAGATCGATCCTCGCGACGTGGTCCATACGGCCACGACCGTCTATCCACGGCGGGTCAACATGGAGCTGCGCATCGAGGTGCCTCAGGACGGCGGGTCGATCTGACCGGTAGTCGGTAGACGGCACCCCTGCTTCGGGCGATCCGGCAGCGCGCCGATGATCTGGGTGGTGCCCAGCGCACCGGAGGACTGTCATGCCGGCCGTACGAAAGACCGAGCGCCTGGGAGAGATCCTGGCCAGAGACGGCAAGGTCTCGACGTTGCAGTTGCGCAGCTTGCTCAAGGAGCAGGCCGACTTCGCCGTCTCTCGAACGGAGCGGCCGCGGCTGGGAGAGCTGCTGCTGCGGTATCAGCTCGTGGACGAGACCGAACTGGCACGCGCCCTGGCTGCCCAGCACCATTGCCCCTACCTGGAGCCCGAGCCCGAGAACGTCCGACCGCAGCTCTTTGCGGACATCCCGGCCGCTCTCGTGCGCTCGTATCGGTTTGTACCTCTGGGCCGAGACGAGGAGACCCTGACGATCGGCGTCAGCGACTTCGACGAGCCGGACCTGGCCGAACTGCTTCGGAGCGTGACGGGCCTCACCGTAACTCACGGGTTCATCGAGCGCGGGCGCTTCGAGGGGTTGCGCGAGGTCTACCTGGCCTCGCTCTGCGCCCGGCAACTCGACGTCGAAGTCCTCGAGCCGACAGGCGACGCGGGGACCGCCTCCGAGCGCGGGGCACCCGGCCCCGGAGCGCGACCAGAGGTGCCGGCCACTGCCTGCGGCCCCGCGACGCCGTCCGGCAGGGGCTCGGGCTCGCCGCAAGCGAGCTGTCACCTGCAGCCGGCCGCGCCGCCCGCTGCAGCCGTTCACGGCCCCTCCGAGCTTCCGGTGGTGAGTGCGTGCGCGGGCGAGCCGGTTGTGGTCCCGTTCCCGCAGGCCGTCGATCCGCTCGTCCACCGGCTGCTCCAGACGTCGCTCAGGGAGCGCTACTGCAACGTCGCCTTCTCCCCGGGCGAGGGACCGGTCTGGGTCGTTGCGCGCCGCCCGGGCGGACGCAGCGATCGGACGCAGATCCCGCCCGAGCGGCGAGCGCGGCTGCGCCGGGTCCTGGCGACCATCGTGGGGCTGGACGAGGCCACGCTGATGCATCCGGTGCGCCGGAGGTTCCTCTGGCCCCACGACGGCGGCGCGGCCGTGTTCGAAACCGTCTTCTTCCCGCCCTCGAGCCCGCAGCTCGACCTCAACCTGATTGCGCCCGATCGACCTGTTTGGACGCTGGACGAGGCCGGCCTGCCGCTCGCGGCGCTCCAGTTGATGACGTCCGTCCTCTCCGATCCGTGCGGCCTCGTGGTCCTGTCCGGGCCGACGCCTCTGGACAGTCTGGCCGCATGGGTCGCAATCCTCTCCGATCTGGCTGCCAAGGACCGCAAGGTCCTGGCCTTCGAGAACGGCCGCGCGGCGGAGATCCCCGGGGTCTTCCACCACGATCTCGGAGGGCGTGACCCGACGCAGCAGATCCTCTTCTCGACCTCGCAGCGCGAAGCGATCGTGCCGGCGCACTCGGAGGCGATCGCCCTGCGGACCGAGCGTCTTCCGGCGCACCTGCCCTACCTGCTCGAGATGAGTCGTCACGACGCAACGCTGATCCTCACGATGGCGGCGTTCTCGCCACTTTCAGCCCTCCGGTCGCTCGAGCAGACCGCGGGCGCGACGGTCCACAATGGGCTCTTCGTCACGGCCTACCGCCTGCCTCGCCTGTGCCCGTTCTGCCGCGAGGGGTTCCCGATCGCCGCCGGCGGCCTGCCCCGGGGCTTTCAGGCCTTGGCCGGCAAGATCGCCTACCGGGCCCGCGGCTGCGACGTCTGTCAGAACGCCGGTCGGTTCGGCCCCGTCCACTTTTACGAGGTCCTGCGGCTCGACGGAGAGCGCCTGGATCGCGACGGCGTCGATCTCTACTCGCGACCGCTCAAGGAGTACTTGCTCGAAGAGGGTCTGCTGGTACCGGTGCTCCCTGCGGCACGCAAGGCGATGCTGGCAGGAACGATCGGCCTGGACGATTACCTCGCTCTGGCGAGTCGGTGAGGGCGCAACGACGGGTCACGAGAGGACCGGGATCCGTTCGTGCTGAGCCGGAGGCGAGTTTGCGAGCCTCCGAGTCGAAGCACGGCTGGCAGCGGTACAACACCCGCGCACCGCGTCTCGTCACGCCGCACCCGCTGCACTGGTATCCTGGCACCGATGACGCCGTTCGGCGCTCTGTGCCGCAAGGAACTGCTGGGCATGCTGCGGAGCCCGGGAACCTGGATGCTGCTCGCCGGGTTCCAGTTCTTGGCTGCCGTCTTCTTCCTGGTGGTGCTCGGCACGACCAGCTCCAGCGACCTGGCCGGCGTCTACTTCGATCTGGGGATGCTCGCGCTGATCCTGGCCCCGATGCTGACGGCCGCCGCCTTCGGTCCCGAGTGGCGAGAAGGCACGATGGAGCTCCTGCTGACGTCCGCCGTGAAGCCGCGGCACCTCGTGCTGGCCAAGTACCTGGGCGCGGTCGGCGTCCTGGCCCTGGCGACCGTCCTTTCGGTGCAGTTCCCGTTCTGGGTCGCCGTGGTGGGACAGGCCGATCCGGGGGCGGCCGTCGCCGGTCTCGGCGGCAGCTTTCTCCTGGGGGCCACGGTGGCGGCGATGGGCACCTTCGCAGCCGCGGCGACGCGCTCGACCCCCGCGGCCGCGCTGCTGGGGTTCGCGCTGGCCTTGGGGTTCTATTTCGTTCACAGCCTGGGGCTGGTCTTCGGCATCGACGAGGGCAACCTGCCGGATCGCTTCAGCTTCTACCTGCGGTTCGGGCTGTTCACTCGAGGACTGGTCGACACGGGCGACGTGGCGTTCTTCGTCCTTTTTGCCGCGGCCTTTCTGGCGATGGCGACGGCAGCCCTGGAGGCGGCGCGCTCGGCGCGCGACTGAGGCCGGTCGATGAGAACGACGCTCGCGGCACCACTGGTCCTCTTGCTCGGCCTGGGGCTCACGTTGCTGGGGCTCGTGGCCGCGGCCGCCGGGCTCTCGGGCTCTGGCTTCATCTGGCCGGGGGTCGGGCTCGCCGCCGGTGCTCTCTTCGCCGCCCGGGACCGACTGCGCCCTTCGCTGGGACCGGGCATCCTCCTCGGTCTGTACCTGGGGCTCAGTCTCTGCATCGTGGCTGGGTTGGACATCTTGCTGGAGCGCCACCGGGTCCGCTTCGACCTTACGGCCCGGGAGGTCTTCACGCTGTCAGACCAGACCCGCAAGGTGCTGAGCGGGCTTGGGGAAGAGCTCCGGATCACGGTCATCTTTCGCGCCAACTCGCCGGGACGGCACCTTGCCAGGGACCTGTTGGGCCAGTACCGGCAGGCGTCGGGCCATATCCGGGTCGACTTCCTCGATCCCGATCTCAAACCCTCGCTGGCGCGCAACTTCCCCGGCACGGCCCGCGGGGCCATCGTGGTCCGCCTGGCTGGCCGCGAGCGAATCGTGCGCTGGCCGTCGGAACGCGAAGTGACTCTGGCGATTGCCTCGCTGCTAAAGACCCGCCAGCCGCTCGTGGCCTTCGCTACCGGGAGCGGCGAACCCGAAGTCGACGACAAGGGGCCGCTGGGCTGCACGATGGCGCGGGCGGTCCTGGAACACGAGAACTACCGCGTCGGGTCGATCGACCTGATGCAGGTCGCGTCCGCTCCGGCCTTGCTGGTGCTGCCGTTCGCGCGGCAGGACCTGGGCCCTGCGGCAGTCGAGAACCTGCAGCGCCTGCACCGCGCCGGCGCTTCCATCCTGGCACTGGTCGAGCCGGGCCCCGTGCACCCGCGCCTCGAGGGGTTGCTCGCCGACTGGGGAGTGCTGTGGGAAGGCGCCAAGGCCCACGACCTGGACAGCCACCTTCCGGGCGACCCGGGGACCGCCCTGGTCGAGAAGTACCCGGATCATCCCCTGACGCTGGGGCTCGCCAGCACCCATTTTCCGGGCGTCACCGCACTCGGGTTCCAGGCCGGCGACCGGACGCCCTGGAAACCTCTCGTGATCCTGTCGGCGGGCAGCACTTCCACGATGCCCGACGGGCGGGAGGGACCCGCGGGCAGCCTGGTCGTGGCGGCGGCCTGCGCCGGTTCGGACGGCAAGAGACTGGCGGTCGTGGGCGATAGCGACTTCCTGGCCAACGCAACGCTGGCGCGCTTTCCGGCGAACCGGGAGTTCCTTCTGGGCCTGGTGAACTGGCTCACGCAACGCGAGGCGATGCTGGGCGAGTTCCCCGAGCGGCGCGCCGGTCAGCGCCTGTACCTGACCGAACGACACCTCAAGGCGCTCGCCGCGGTGACCCTCTTGGGCGTGCCGGCGATGCTGCTCCTGGTGGCACTCTATTTCTGGATGGAGGCCCGTAAGCCGTGAGCCGCGGGCGACTGCTCGGCCTCAGCGCTGCCGCCGCGCTCGCGCTGGTCCTGGCCTGGTTGGTCCGGGTCGACCCGGGGCCCGCGGAGTGGACGGTGCCGGAGGCGGCGCCGGCGGTGCAAGCGCTGGTCCTGGACACGGCCTCCCGGCGGATCGGCTTCGAGCGCAGGGCCGGCCGGTGGGTCGCGTGGGCCACCGTGGCAGTCTCGCCGGAGAGCGCGGGCCCCGCCTACGGAGGCGTCGCGGCGCCGACCACGGACGAGGTCACGGCCCGCCTGGACTGGGTGCTGGACCGTCTCTGCCAGCGTCCTCCCGTGCTGACGCTGCCGGCTGCAGAAGTGTCGGGGGCCCAGTTCGGGCTCGAGAAGCCGGCCGTCCGTTTGACAATCCGCGCCTCGCGCACCTATCATCTGGACCTCGGCGCCTCGAATCCGGCGGGCGACGGCCGCTACTTCCGCTTGCCGGACTTGGGCCGCGCGGGCCTTCTGCGCCGGGACCTGGCCGGCGAGATCGAAGCGCTGGCCGGCTGCGGCCCCAATCTCTGAGGAGTCTCCCGCGGATGAAAATCGGCATCATTGGTCTGGCGCAATCCGGCAAGTCCGCCACCTTCGACCTGCTGCAGGGGGCCGCGGCCTCACGTGCAGCGGTCGATCCGGGCAAGGGTCGTACCGGCGTCATCAAGGTCCCCGACACCCGGATCGACGTGCTGTCGAAGCTGTTCAACCCGCGCAAGACGATCTACTCGGACATCGAGTTCGTCGACTTCGCGCCGATCTCGTCGGGCGCCAGCAAGTCCGCGCTGGCCGCCAAGCTGCTCTCGGAGGTCAAGACGGTCGACGGGCTGCTGCAGATGGTACGTTGCTTTCGGGACGAAAACGTCTACCACGATGGTCCGGTCGACCCCGTTTCCGACTACCGGAAGCTGACGGACGAGCTGCACCTCTCCGATCTGATCCTGGTCGAACAACGCCTGGAGAAGGTCGCCGCCAGCGTGAAAAAGGGCAACAAGCGCGAGGAGCACGAGCAGCACTTGCTGGAGAAGCGGAAGGCTGCGCTGGACGGCGGCCAGCCGCTGACCGAGCTAGCGATCAAGCCCGACGAAGAGGGGCTGATGCGCAGTTTTGCTCCAGTGACCGCCAAGCCGATGGTCACGGTCCTCAACCTGGACGAGGAGCAGTTTCGCGATGCCGCGGACTCTGCGACGTCCGCTTTCCAGGCCGCCCTGCCCGGGCAGCCGTTCTTGCGCTTGTCGGCGCGGATCGAGGCCGACATCGCCGGGCTCGACTCCGAAGAGGAGCGGACCGCTTTCCTCGAGGACCTGGGCATGAAGGAGCCGGCCCGCGCGCGGCTGATCCGGACGTGCTACGAAATGCTCCACTACATCTCGTTCTTCACCGTCGGAGAAGACGAGGTGCGGGCGTGGACGATCCGGCGCGGAACCAACGCCCAGCGGGCGGCGGGCAAGATCCACTCCGACCTGGAGAAGGGCTTCATCCGGGCGGAGGTCGTGACGTACGACGACCTGGCGCGGCTTCAGGGCTCCTACGCGGCAGCCAAGAAGGAAGGTGTCCTGCGGCTGGAGGGCAAGGAGTACCTCGTCCAGGACGGCGACGTGTTGAACATCCGGTTCAACGTCTGAGTCCCTAGCCAGCCACCCAACCACCCAGCCATCCAGCCATCCAGCCACCCAACCACCCCAGGCGCTACTCGAGCCGGTTCCAGGTGGCGTCGAGGCTCAGGTTGCGGAAGAAGAGCGACTTGGTGAACCGAGTCGGTTGTGGCTCGTGGACCGTCTGGAAGACCACCGAAAGCGCGAGGAAGTCGGCGTCGAGGAGCTTGCCCGGCAAGATCTGGAGCGACTGGATCTTGTCGAGCCCGAAGGCCCGGTTTCCGGGGTCGTTGGGCGGAGGCGGTGGGCTGCCCGGTGACGGAACGACCTGGCGGCGGATGGTGCCGTTCTCCAGCTTGTACGAGACCTGCTCGTTCACCAGGAGGTAGGGCTGGCGGCGGACCTTCCAGAGGTCCAGCTTCAGCTCCTTGGTCGCCGGGTTCCACGACGGCTTCTGGCGCAGCGCCTGCACGTCCCGCTTGAGCGACTGGAAGAAGAGGTTCGCCTCACCGATGTACTCGAGCTTGCCCTCACCGCGCACCATGCCTCGACGGCTCGAGACGAGCAGCGTGTAGAGCACGGCCATCAGGACGAACGCGACGCCGAAGGCCAGCAGCGCCTCGACGAGCGTGAAGCCACGCCGCCGGGGGCTCATCGCTGGACCTCGGTCGCCAGGGCGGTCAGACGGATGGTGCGCCGCTCCTCGTCACCGACACCATCCCAGACGATCGTGACGACGACCGGCCTCACCCGGACCGTGGCCTTGCCGTCTGCCGTGGGGGTCTCGACCGTGGCGAGGACCTCGACCGTGCGCTTGTAAGGCGACGGCCCGCCCGGGGGCGCCGGAAGCGGCATCACGCGGTCGAGCTCGGCCGGCAAGCCCGAGTCGACCTTGGTGAAGGGCAAGGCGCCCACGGCCTCCACGATGTCGTCGGCCAGGTGGAAAGCCTGGGTCTGATGGAGTGTCATGGCCGTCCCCTGGTGTCCCGCGATGAGCAGGCCCAGGAGCGGCATCAGGGCGATCGCCAGGAAGACGACGGCGACGACGATCTCGATCAGGCTTATGGCGACGCGGTTTCGCATCACTGCACCGCCACGAAGTCGCGCGAGTGATCGACCACGAGGGACCAACTCGGACTGGTGCCGCCCGAACCGGACGGCGTGGCCGACCACGGTCCGACCTTGAACCGCGGGTTGTACTGGAGGTGCGACAGCGACCGGCCCTGAAAGCTCTTGAAGTCGATCGCCTGGGCGAGGATGGCGCCGTTCACGTCGAGGCCCTTTGGGGCCTCCAGCACACCCTTGGGAGCGATCAGGACCGCGAAGATCGGCTTGGGCTCCGCGATGCGGATGTTGCCGGTCCGGGCCAGGAGGACCAGCGGCGGCGTGTCCGATTCGCCTTCGATGCTCCCCTGCAGCTCGAAGGAGTCGGCGACGATCATCCCGCCCCGCTTCAGCTTGCGGATCTCGGGCAGGGTGAAGGTCCCGGGCTGCTCCCAGACCAGCAGGGTGCCCAGATCGAGGACGCCGTTGTTCAGCCATCCCTGCTTCTCGAGGAAGCGGACCGAGTGGGTCGCCTCCCTGGACTGGCGGGCCACGCGGGCCCGGTGAGGGAAGGGGTCCTTCACCTGGCCGAGGATCGGTTCCAGGTCGACGTCGTCGAAATTGCCCTGGTCCGGCGCTTCCAGCATCAGCTCCTTGGGGAGCTTGCAGAGAGTCTCGACTTCGGTTCCGGACTCGAAGTAGGCGGACGGGATGCCGATCCCGACCTTGGCGGCCGTCGGCTCGGGGTCGTGGTTCTCGGCCTTGAAAAAGAGGAGGCCCTGGTTGTAAGGGCGTGTGGTCAAGCGCGACATCAGCTCGGAATAGACGGCGGGTTGCACGAGAGGCTGGCTCTCCGGCTTCAGGTCGAGCGTGGCCGGGTCGCCGAAGAGGAACTTGCCGGGCAGCATCGGGTTCTGCCGGCAAGCGGCGGCGTCCAGGGCAGGGCCCGAAACCGGCACCTCGTCGTGGTACTGCTTGAAGAACGAGGCGACGTTGCCGTTGCCGGGCAGCAAGGTGAAGAGCGTCTGGAACGTCGGCTCGTCAGGCGCGCCCTTCGGGTTGGCGGCCGACAGTCGCAGAAAGCCGGCCGCCACGCGGCCGAAAACGGGTGTCGGGCTGATGCCGCGCGGAGGCGCGCCGAAGAGGTGGAGCAGGCTGGACCTGAAGGCCGGCAACTCGGCCGGGTCGTAGGCCGCCTTGTAGAACTTGAGCTCGTTGTCCTCGAGCTTGTTCACCCCCTGGTCCCAGAAGCGGACCTCCCAGAAGGGGCTCTTGACCTTCGCGTTGACTCGCGCGTCGGCGTAGGCGCGCTGGGATTCCTTGACCGCGGGGTCGGTCGACTCCTGGTAGAAGAGGAAGTCCTCGCCGGCCTGCAGGGCGTGCTCCTTGGCATCGTGGCTGAAGGCCAGGTTGAGGCGCAGCTCGTTCTTGCGGCCGAGGTAGACAAAGCCCTGGCGGGCCAGCCAGCGCGCGTTCATCGTCGAGCGGGCCTCGCCGGCGTCGAGGGTCTCGCCGTTGTTGAGCACGATCGGCCCGGCCCCGCTGCTGAGCATGCCGCGGAAGTCCGTGTCGGACGCGTTGAAATCGGCCGGGGAGTTGCCGCCGGCCGACGGGTCTCCCAGGTACAGCGTGAAGTGGTTGAGTAGAGGAAGCAGTCCCGAGAGGACGCGGAACTCGAAGTAGCCCTCGAGTCTCCTGCTGACGCCCTCGAGCAGAGCGCCGGCCTTGTAGACGCTCTCGACCTCAATGAAGATGCGGCCCGATTTCTGCCTCGTGTCGGGCAGGGCTGGAGCCCACGGCGGCGGCGGAAAGACGTCGACATCCTCCACCAGGGCGTAGATCTCGCTCTCGAGCCTGTCGACGGTCGAAAGGCCGCCGAAGCTCGAAGCCACCCGATCGATGAACGGGGAGTAGCTGGACGAGAGCAGGTTGATGCGCCCCAGGAGCGTGCGGCCGCCACCGCCCCAGGCGCCCTCGTTCTGGGCCAAGAGGAGCTTCTTGTAGAGGTCGGAGTCGGGATTGGCGAGCGACGCCTCCACCTCGCTGCGCGTCAGCTCGAGCCCGGCCTTTGCCAGCTCGTAAGCGAACTCGCCGAACAACTGGCGGTACTGGAGCAAGCGCCTGCCCCGCATGAACGAGAAATAACTGAAGACGCCGATCGTCAGGACGAGCAGGACGAAGAAGACGACGACGGTGGCGATTCCCCGGCGATCAGGGAAGAAACGCGCGGAGGAAGGCGGGATTGCGCCCGGCGGGCGGGCGGCTTCAGAACGGCTTTTCAACACGGAGGCATCCAGACACGGCGAGACGAGCGCTCGGCCAGGGCGAGGCCGGGTGCGGGCTGCAACTCGTCTCAGTTCCCACCGGCACCTGTCCTCGGAACCTCCTGCCTGGCACCCAGCCCCTGGACCGGGTTGAAGGGCGTCGGCCCCGTCGGCTGCTGCGGATTGGTCTGGGCCCCTTCGTTGCGGAGGATGCGTGCCCTCTCGGCGGGATCGGTGGTCTGCCGCAGCTTCTGCAGGGTAGCCTTGGATGGAAGCGTGATTACAGTTCCGTTTGGGATCTGCCTGGGATCGCCAATGCTGTTGACCTGCTGTAGATCCCGGTAGAAGGATGGATCGCCGTAGCGTGTCCTGGCGATCTCCCAGAGGGTGTCACCCTCGCGCATTGTGTACTGCTCGGCCGTGACGCCAGTCACTAAAACGAGCAGGCCGACCAGCAGTAGCAAGCCGGCTCGAGCAAAGGACCTTCGATTCATGGCAGAGACCTCCTGTGGCCCGGACGGCCCAATGCAGTATATGCGAGAAAAATCGGGAAGTTGACGACCGTGTGCGGGGGTGCGTGTCCAGCAGGTGGCCCCCCCCCGTTGCAGGAGAAACACAGAGACGCAGAGACACAGAGGCACAGAGGGGTCTTTCTCTGCCTCGCTCGCAGGCGCTGCGACTCCTCGAGTGTCCCTCGTCCTGTCATCCGATAGACGTCGCCACTCACGGTCTCTCATTCTCTGTGGCTCTGTGGCTCCGTGTCTCTGTGTCGAGGAGTCAAGCAAGGGCCTTCCCAGCGGACGTGGGACCACCAACGAGACATGCACCCACCGTGTGCGGTAAATAGGATGCGATGTTCGGAGAGAGGATGAGTGTCGCTCTCAAGGTGGGCCTCATGCTGTCCGTGCTCTACGCGATGGCGGCGGGCGCTGCCTTGCTGAGCTACGAGGCGGCGCACCGGAGGCTGTTGGAGCACCACGAGGCGCAGGACGACGTGGTCCTGGACCGGGTCTTCCTGGAACTGGTGGGCCGGCCGCTGTCCGCGCCCGAGCACGCGATGCTGGATGGAGTCGTGGAACGTCAGAATTCGGAGTTGAGGCGCGAGTCGCTGCTGACCTCCAAGGCCGTGGCGGCGACCGGCGTGGTGGCCCTGCTCTTTGGTCTGGCGAGCACCTGGATCGTGGTGCGGCACGTCACTCTGCCGCTCAAGCAACTGCGGGCCGACCTCCTCGACCTCGCACGGAACGGGCCGGCGCCGCTGGAGGCCGAGGCGGAGCCGCCGAGCGGTCACGAGACCGTCTCCTGCCAAGCGACGTCGGGCGGGACTGTCATCATTGCGTCCAGCGAGGCCATGCGCAAGGTGCTCGACGAGCGTGGAGACGAGGTCGACCAGGTCAGGACCTGCTTTGGCTTGATGGTCGGCGAGCTGAGACACCGCATGCGCGAGGCGGAGAAGGCCGTCAGGGATCGGGAGGACGCCCGGAGGCTCGCGGAGATCGGCTCGATCGCCGCGACGGTGGCCCACGAAGTGCGCAATCCCCTGAACACCATCGACGGCGCGATGTACTACCTGCGCACGGTCCACGGTCAGGACGCCGACATCTGCGAGTACACGCAGCTCGTCGAGGACCAGGTGTCGCGCATCACGGACGTGACGGCGCACCTGGCGGACGCGGGACGTCCTCTCGAGGCGGCGCGCGAGCCGCTCGAGCTGAACGCCTTCGTTCGGGAGACGGCGCTGCGGCTGCTCCGCACGCATGCCGCGCCCAGGGTGGACCTCGAGTTTGTGCTTGCCTCGTCGCTCCTGACGCTGACCGCGGATCGACACCAGATGACTCAGGCGCTCGAGAACCTGATTGAAAACTCCTTGCAAGCCATTGACGGGAACGGCAAGATAGTCCTGGAAACCGAAATGACGGACGGCAAACAGGTCAGTCTCCGTGTCAGTGACAGCGGGCCAGGAATTCCGGCCGAGCATCGCGAGCGCGTCTTCGAGCCCTTCTTCTCCACGCGCCCCGGCGCAACGGGCCTGGGGCTCACCATCGTCAACCGAGCGGCCCTGGCCCACGGAGGCACCGTCCGCGTCGGTACGGCGCCCGGCGGTGGCGCCCTGGTCGAGATGACGCTGCCGCTCGGGCACCCACACCTGCCGGTCGGCTTGCCGGCTCCCGATGGCGAAGGCGCCCGCGGCGAGCCCACCTGATGTCGACGGCCCCCCACATCCTGGTCATCGACGACGAGCCCGGCGCCCTCAAGGTGACCAGCACCGTCCTGAGGCACGACGGCTACGAGGTGGACGTCTGTCTCAACGCCATCGAGGCGCTGGGCCGTCTGAGCGACGTGCAGTATGACTGCGTCCTGGTCGACTTCCGAATGCCTCAGATGGACGGGCTGGAGTTCATCTCCACCGCGCGCGAGAGAGGCTTCAAGTCGCCCATCATCATGGTCACGGCGTTCGGCTCCGTCAAGATGGCCGTCGAGAGCATGAAACGCGGGGCCTACAACTACCTCACGAAGCCGGTGAACTTCGACGAGCTGCGCGTCCTGGTTCGCCAGGCAGTCGAAAAGACCCACTCCGATCAGGATCTCGAACGCTTGCGCAAGGAGGTCGACCAGCGCTACTCCTTCGGGTCCTTCATCGGGCGCAGCCAGAAGATGCAGGAGATCCGCCGCCTCTCCGAGATGGTCGCCGATACCGACGCCAGTGTCCTCATCCTGGGTGAGACGGGCACCGGAAAGAGCCTCGTTGCCCGGGCCGTCCACCATCAAAGCCGCCGCCACAGCCGGCCCTTCGTCGAGGTCAATTGCGCGGCCCTGCCGGCCAACCTCCTCGAAAGCGAGCTCTTCGGCCACGAGCGCGGCGCGTTCACCGGCGCGGTCAAGACTCGAGAGGGCCGCTTCGAGCGCGCCAACGGCGGCAGCATCTTCCTCGACGAGATCGGCAGCCTGCCGCTGGAGTTGCAGGCCAAGCTGCTGCGCGTCCTTCAGGAGAGCGAGTTCGAGAAGGTCGGAAGCGACCGCACGACCAAGGTCGATGTCCGGATCCTGGCGGCGACCAACTTGAACCTCGAGGAGGCGGTCGCGGCCAAGGCCTTTCGAGAGGACCTCTTCTACCGCTTGAACGTGGTCCCGATCCGGCTGCCTCCGCTGCGCGAGCGCCCCGAAGACATCCCCGTCCTCGCCAAGCACTTCTTGGGGCAGTTCAACCAGTCGATGGGGCGATCGATCGAGAGCTTCAGCCCCGCCGCGATGGCCAAGATGATGGCCTATCCGTGGCCAGGGAACGTCCGCGAGCTGGAGAACCTGGTCGAACGTGCCGTCGTTCTGAGCACGAGCCCCGAGATCGAGGACGTGGAGCTGGCTTCGACCTCTGCCGCAGCGCCGCTCGCAGCGGCGCCGTACCTGCAATCGGTCGACTTCGACCTGCCCCTCAAGGACCTGTCCCAGCGACTGTTGCAGCAATTGGAGCAGGACTACCTCTCCGAGATGCTCCGCCGGTATCACGGCAACGTCGGGCTAGCCTCGCGGCAATGCGGGATCACGCGCCGCAGCCTGTATGAGAAGATGAAGGCCTACGGACTCCGCAAGGAGGAATTCAAACGCTCCGCCTGAAGCTCGAGGCGGCGGCGATCTTACGTGCCTAACCCGCGCCTTCATACGCTTCTCGTCATCGATGACGAGAAAGAGATCACGAACTCGCTAGTCGGGCTCTTTCGGCGCGAGTTCCTCGTTCTTTCGGCCAACACCGTCGCCGAGGCTCGCGAGATCCTGGGTCAGCACCAGGTCCACGTGCTGCTCACCGACCAGCGCATGCCTGGCATGACGGGCACGAGCTTCCTGGCCGAGCTGGGAGACGCCTACCCGCACATGGTCCGGCTGCTGCTCACCGGCTACGCGGACGTCCAGGCGGCCATCGATGCCATCAACACGGGCCACGTCTATCGCTATCTCCACAAGCCATGCGCTCCGCAAGAGCTGCAGGCGGTCGTTCGGCAGGCAGTGGCGCACCACGAGTTGCTGCGGCAGCGGGACCAGCTACTGGCCGACCTCAAGACCGCCAACTCCTAACTGCGCGAGCTCGACCGGCTGCGCGCGGCCTTCCTGGAGGTCGTGGGGCATGAGCTGAAAACCCCCATCACGGTCCTGCTCGGGTATCTGCATCTTCTGCAGACGGGCTGCTACGGCGAGCTCTCTCCCCAGGTGCGGCCCCCCGTCGACAACCTGATGCGCACCCTCAATCACCTGAACGGCACGGTCATGAGGGTCCTCAAGCTGCTCAAGGCGGACCTGCGACAGGGGACCATGCAATGGGACGATTTCCTGCTCTCGGAAGCCGTCCAGGAGGCCCGCGACACGATCGGCCTCTTCCTCGACTTGAGGAAGCAGACGCTGGAAATCGTCGCAACGGGTCCCGAGATCGTCCTTCGTGCCGACCGCAGCAAGGTGGTCGACGTGCTGGTGAACCTGCTCACGAACTCCATCAAGTTCAGCAAGGACGGCTCGGTCATCCGGCTGGTCGTGGGGCCGAGCTTCGACGGCTGGGTGCGCCTCTGCGTCGAGGACCAGGGAGTCGGCATCTCGGACGACGATCTGCCCCGCATCTTCGATCGTTTCTTCTGCAGCTTCGACACCGAGCATCACTCCTCCGGCTCCTATCAGTTCGGCCGCCGTGGGGTCGGGCTGGGCCTGGCCATCGTCAAGCGTTTCGTGGAGCTGCACAGCGGCACGCTGGACGTGGCCAGCGAGGTCGGGCGCGGCACCCGCATCAGCTTCACGCTTCCGATGGCCCCCGGGCTGCAGGCTTGAGGCCCGGGGCTGGGGCCCGGACGGGGGGACCGTGTGGCCCGCAGAGGTCGGCAGACCGCTTCCCAAGCGGGGACGAGCCCAATGGCGTTAAAACGCGCACCAGGAGACGCGTGACAGAAGCCGGCAAGGTAGAAGCGGCATCTTGCCGCTTCCTCGGTGCCGGACGTGAGCCCGGCCGCCCAAAAAGCGGCTGGAAGCCGCTTCTACCTTCTGGCGTGGCCATCGTTGCGGCCTCGCCGGCAAACCCGTGGCAGGAGATGGGAACCATCACGATTTGATGCCATTGGGACGAG
>JACQZL010000050.1 GCA_016213865.1 Candidatus Rifleibacteriota bacterium | reverse complement strand
CTTGTTGGCGGAGCCCCGCCGTAGCAGGGCGAACAGGGACAGCAATTGCGGCCTCCCAGGTTTCGCAAGCGCTCCCCGGCGCACGGATGCAACTGTCGTTGAGCGCCTGCCCGCGCTACAGTTCATGATGCCCCCGGCCGGAGTTCCTGACGTGGCTGCCGACCGCAGCCAGAGGACAAGGCGAGTGCACCTTGGTCCTTGAACGCCAGGCCTGGAGCCCGTTCTTGCGGTTTGCGCGACCATCCTCTTGCACGAAGGCGGAGAAGTTGCAGGGACAAAATGTAAGCACTACTCGTGACTCGAGGAGGTTCTGGATGTGGGCCTTCAGGTCACGTTGGATCGCGCTCGCCCTCACCCTCTCGATGTCCGCGCCAGGCGTGCTCCTGGCAGCCGGCGCGGGTATCTCTGTGGCGCTGGAGGCACCGTCGGTCGTCGACCGGCAAAAAGGGGCAGGAGACGTGGGCGAGGAAGTCCAGCTCCGGGTCACCCTCGCAAACGGAAGCGCCGGCTCCCTGCGTCTCGACGCCGCCGCGGTCCACTTTGCGACCCCGGCCGCCAGCGTCGACGGGCAATACCTCGTGACCCGACCGGCGTTTCCTCTCGTCGTGGCGGCCGGAGCGAGCCAGGTGGTGACGCTCCTTGTGCGCCCCTGGGCGACGGCGACGTCGTCGGTTCCCGTCACGGTGCGGGTCACCATGCGCATGACCGATCTCGTAACGGAGGCGCGGTCCACCGCCGAGGCCACCACGAGCTGGCGGGTGGCCGAGGGCGCCGATCTCGTGCTGGGCCAGCAGGACTTCGGCACCGTCGAGGGACTGGTGCGGGGACTGGCCTACCCGCGGGGCCTCAGTATCGACGCCCACCGGGTCGTGGTTTCGGATACCGGCAATCACCGGGTCGTTCTCTACGAACCCGTTCCTGAGGCGAGCCTCCCGGCCGCGACGGTGGTACTGGGCCAGTACACTGCCTCCGGTAGCGGGGGAGACAATGCCGGGGGGCTCTCGGCGCGCTCGCTGTCGAGTCCGAACGGGGTGCGGAGCGACGAGACCAGGCTCTTGGTTGCCGACACGGGGAACAATCGGGTCCTCATCTGGAACCGGATCCCCACGAGCCACTTCACCCCGGCCGACCTCGTCCTGGGGCAGCCCAGTTTCACGACGAAGGGTGCCAACGAGTGCGGGCTCGGCGCGCGGTCGTTGAACCAGCCCACCGATGTCCACTACGACGGGCAGCGCCTCTACGTGGCCGACACGGGTAATCATCGGGTGCTGATCTGGAGATCGTTGCCGTCGGCCAGCCACACCCCGGCAGACCTCGTGCTCGGACAGGGGGTGTTCAGCTCGGCCGTCGAGAACTTCGGGAACGTCAGCTCCCGGTCCCTGAACAGTCCCAAGGGCGTCTGGTCGGACGGGGCCCGCCTCTTCGTGGCAGACGCCGGCAATCATCGAGTCCTCGGCTGGAACTCGATCCCGTCGTCCAGTTTCCTTTCCGCGGACCTGGTGCTCGGCCAATCCGACTTCACGTCGCAGACCGCGAATCCGGGAGGGGTGTCGGCGGGGAGTCTCTCGGCTCCGAGCTCGGTGCAGTCGGATGGCCTCCGGCTCATCGTGACCGACCGCGGGAACAACCGGGTGCTCATCTGGAACGACGTTCCGTCGTCGTCGTCCACTCCGGCCAGCGTCGTGGTCGGCCAGGGTTCCTTCTCGACGACGAACGCCGGGAGCTGGGCCAACGGAGTCGATGCTCCCTTCTCCGCCGCCAGCGACGGAGTCCGGCTCTGGGTGGTGGACACGGACGTCAGGCGGGTGCTCGTATTCGACCCGGTGCCGACCTCCAACGGGGCCTCGGCTGTTCGGATGATCGGTCATCAGACCTTCGGTTCGTCCTACAGCAATGACGCCGGGACACCGGACGGCAGGATGTTCAAGAACTGCTGGTACGTCGGTCTCGGCCCCGAGCAGCTTGCGGTGACCGACTTCCTCTCGCGGGTGCTCCTGTTCGACTCCGCGGCACTGACGGATCACGCTTCGGCATCGGTGATTGTCGGACAGCCCAACGCGTCAACCGCCTACAACAACAACGGTGGCCTCTCGGGACGGTCACTTTCCAATCCGACAGCGGCCGAGGTCATCGGCGGCCGGTTGGTCGTCTCCGATGGCGGCAACAATCGGGTCCTGATCTACGATTCGGTCCCCTCGGCGGACCACGCGAGCGCCACGGTCGTCATCGGGCAGCCCAACTTCACCTCCTCGACGGCAGACAACGGCGGGATCTCGGGCCGGACGCTCGACAGGCCTAGGGGGTTGGGCTCCGACGGCATCCGGCTGTTCGTTGTCGACTCGGACAACAACCGGGTCCTCGGTTTCTCGAGCTTGCCCGTGAGCTCGCAGGCGTCGGCGTCGCTCGTTCTGGGCCAGACGACCATGACCTCGAGCGGCAGTGGCGCCGGTGCTTCGAAACTCTACACCCCCTATGACGTGAAGCTAGCCGGCGGCAAGCTCTTGGTAGCCGACAGCGGAAACAACCGGGTCTTGATCTGGAACGGACTGCCGGCGGAGAACGGTCGGGCCGCCAACGTGGTGCTGGGTCAGAGCAGCTTCACCGGCAGCGGCGAGAATGCCGGCGGGCCGGGGCCCTCCAGCCTGTTCTTCCCTCGGGGACTGGACACGGATGGGGTTCGCCTTGCCGTGGCCGATACCAAGAACCATCGCGTTTTGCTCTGGGACCGGATCCCCACGAGCAACGTCACGCCTGTCGTGGACATGCTTCTCGGCTGGTTGCGGCAGAAGTACCATGGTCTCCCTTGGGAGTCCTCGCCTCCCAGTATTGATGCGGGCGCGGCAGAGTTGCCATGGTCCGGTCAGCTCCTTAATTCAGCGGTATTGGGGTTAACGACGTCTCCAACTTCCGTTGCCTGCGGTTTGACCTGCCCGCCGCGTCGAGAGTCCAGGTGGCCGTCGGTTCCGATCTCACGGCCGACCTCGGTTCGGTCGTGAACCTCTCGGCGACGGCTTCCAGTCCCGAGCCAGGTCCCATCTCGTACCACTGGATCCAGACGGCCGGCCCGACAGGTTTCGCGATTCAAGGCGCCGCCACGCACGCAGCCAGTTTCACTCCGGCCACGGGCGGCATGTACGCCTTCCAGGTCGCTGCAACCGATAGCGGCACCGTCACGGGCACGGCCACGGTGCATGTGCTGGTCAACCGGGCGCCGATAGTCTACTGGGGAGGCGACCGGGTCACGAACCCCGTCGCTTCGGTCACCCTGGATGCACGCGATAGCGTCGACCCTGACGGCGACGCCTTGACCTATTCCTGGCGTATGGTCGGCGCCCCGGGCCGGGGTCCCCATTGCCAACGCTCAGGCTCCTCTCGCCAGCTTCAGTCCCCTTTCGGGCACCACCTATGCCGTGGAGCTGACCGTCTCCGACGGTCGAGGTGGAACCTGCACGCAAACCGCGCAGGTCGCCGTTCTCCGTGCTCCGGTCCCCCGGATCGTCGCGCCCGTGGCCGTCGGTGCCGCCCAGGTCGTCAGCTTGGACGGAGGTCTCTCGACAGACCCGGACGGCGGCACCTTGACCTATCTGTGGACTCAGACCGCGGGACCCGGCGTGGCACTCCGGCCGTCTGCTGCGTCGCCCGTGGTGACCTTCCCGTCTCCGTCTTCCGACGCAGCTCTGGGCTTCAGTCTCACGGTCTCCAATCCGAATGGCGGGCGTGCGACGGCAACGGTGAGTTTTGACGTCGACGGCACGCCGCCGGTGGCCACCCTGCGCTTTCCGCAGGGCAGCCAGGTTACGAGCCGGGGCTCCTTTCTCGTCGAGGTCGACTTCTCGGAGCGACTGCGCACCGCGGATCCGACAGCCTCGATTGCTTTCGTCAGGACCGCGGGCACGGGCAGTCTCCCGGGCGGTCTCCTTCGTTCCAGGGCGGGTGACGCCTCGGGACGCCGGTTCGAGTACAGCTTCCAGGCCTCCTACGCTGACAATGGCACCTACTCCATCGAGCTGGAAGGAGCGGATGACCTGGGCAACCCGCTGGACGCGCAGCCGGCTGGCAACACGCTTGTCGTGAACATAGCCAACAACCCTCCCGTGGCCCTGGCTGTAGGCCCCTCCCTGGCCACGACGGGCACCATGACCTTCAGCAATCCCACCAGTTCGCGCACCACCTTTCTGCCGACCCTGGAGGGCACCTACAGCCTCCGACTCGTGGTGACCGATGTCAACGGTGCCCCGAGCCTGCCGTCGGGTTTTGCCGTCGCTGTCGCCCCGGGCCAGACGGCCAACACGGCCCCGGAAGCGAATGCCGGCGCGGACTCGTTCATCCTCGCCGGGAGGACGGCGACCCTTCAGGGCAGCGCCAACGATCCCGACGGTGACACGCTCGTGTACTCGTGGTCCCTGGCGCTGTCGGCGCCGGGCAGCGACCTGACGACAGGGCCTCTCCCGCAGGGAGCGGGTGGCGGCACTCTCTCGCCGGTCTTCACGCCCGATTTGCCGGGTGTCTACACGCTGGTGCTGACGGTGCGGGACTCCCGCGGTCTCGACGCCACGAGCGTCACCCACGTGGTCGCCGACGACCACCCGGGCACGCCGGCCGAGGCGGGCGAGGCCCAGGCCCTGCCATCCCAGGGCGGCAGCCGGATCGCCACCTTGCAGGCAGACACCGACGTCGACTGTTTCAGCTTGGCCGTCTCGCCCGGGAAGATCTACGTCCTGGGCCTGCACAGCCAGGGGATCGCGTCGGTCGAGCTGAGCTTGCTCGACTCCAACGGTCTGACCGTGATCTCCCGGGGCACCGCCACGGCGGCGACACCTCTGCGCCTGCCGGATTTCCGGGCGCCGGTCGCGAAGACGGTCTACCTGCGGGTCCTGTCGGCGAACCCGGCAGCCACGGGGGGCTACCGGCTCGAAGTCCAGGTGGAGGACGAGGTCTTCATCCGACCGCCGGCGCTGACGCTGACCACGCGGCTCGTAGCAGGACAGCTCGAGGCGACGGTGCACACGGAGGGGACCAGCGTGCCTCTCTCCTTCCTGCAGTTCCTCACCGAGTACGACGGGGCCGACCTGACGCTTCTCGGCCGGACGGCGGAGGCCTCGGCCTCAGGCTTCGGCCTCGACGCCCAGCAGTACAGCAGACCCTTCGTCGACACGCTACTGCAGGCCGCGGGGTCGCCCCGGCCGGTGACGCCGGGCGAACTGGTGACGCTCGACTTCAGGCCCGGGAGCGGCCGCTCCCCGCTGCAGGCAGAGGTCCACGTGATCTACGTCTCGGCCACGCCGCCTCCGCCGCTGGCCCGGGTATCGACCTTCCGCCCCAGCGCCGACGCGGGCCTCGA
The DNA here is from genome assembly GCA_016213865.1 of Candidatus Rifleibacteriota bacterium. The sequence continues at coordinate 7,768 of JACQZL010000050.1, read as the reverse complement.
GCTGTCGCTGGGAATCGTGGACGGCCAGGTGCCCGACATGACGGTGCCGGGGCGGCCACTGGCGTCTTACCTCCGGCTCGACGGGCGGCAGAGCAGCGACTCCAATGTCCCTTCCCTGCCTCTCGAGTATTCGTGGAGCGTGCTGGCGTCGCCCGGTGCCGGATCGGCTCTGAGCGACCCGTCGAGCCCCGTGCCAAGGGCGAGTCTGGCGGGCCCCGGGCTCTACAGCTTCGGCCTGACCGTGTCGAACGGCGTGCTGCGGAGCCCGACGTCGGTGGTGACGGTGCTGCTCTCGGGGGCCCAGAAGCCGCCATACGCCGAGATCACCCTTGGCTCGAGCGTCACCGGAGTCGCCCGGGTGCCCGCCAGTGCCGGCGCCTTTACCGTCGCCGCCGGCACGACAGTGTCGCTCGACGGAGGGTCCTCGACGGACCCGGACGGGCAGGACCGGAGCCAGCTCACCTATCGCTGGGAGTTCGTCGAAGGGCCCGTGCCGGTGCCGCTGCAGGCCCGCCGACTCGTCACCTTTGCTGCCGTCGTCCCGGGCGTCTACCGGGTTCGGCTGACGGTGCTGGACCCGAGAGGGCTGGCAAGCCGACCGGCGGAAGCTCTGATCGTCGTCACCGACCCGGGCGACGCTCCGCCGGGCCTCTCCGTCACGGCCCTCAGCAGCACGACCGATTCCCTCGGCGCCGATCTGGGGGCCGACCCGGCGACCAGTTCGGCGCCCACGCTGCGGGTGGCGGCCGGGTCGGAAGTGATTCTCCAGGCCCAGGCCTCCGACGACGACCTGGCCAGCGGAGTCCAGAAGGGCCTCTTTTACTGGAAGCAGGTGAAGGGCTCGGCCGTGAGGCTGGTCCAGTCGGACACACCGCCGCTGCGCTCACGGGTGACCTTCACGCCTGAGGCGCCGGGGGTGTACGAGTTCCAGTGTCGTCACGTTTCGGCCGGCACCGATGGCTCGGCCCTCGGTCCCGAGGTGCAGCGCCAGCTCCGAGTTGTCGTCGACGGCGCCACGAAGTGGCTGCCCACCGCCATCGCCAGCCGCCCCAGTCGCGTTCCCGGAAAAGCGTCCGACGACAGGCCTGAAGCTGTCTTCTCGACGCAGCCCGCTGGCTCGGCCCTCGACAACTTCACGCCCGGCACGGTGGTAACGCTCGACGGGACCTGGTCGCACGGCGGAGCGGCCCTCGGCTATAGCTGGGTGCAGGTACGAGGCCCCGTGGTGGAGCTTTCGGACCCGTTCTCCGCGGTGACGACGTTCGTCGTGCCGGACCTCGGGGACAGTGCCTCCCGGGAGTACGCGTTCCAGCTCTTCGTCGACGACTCCGCAACCGGCAACGCGCGCAGCTCTCCCGCCGTCGTGGAGTTGCTCGGCGGACCCGAGATCGTCGATCAGCCGCCGACGGCCGCCGCCGGTCCAGATCAGACCGTGCGCCCTCCGGCCCTGGTGACCCTGAGCGGCTCGGGCATCGACCCGGAAGGTGCCGCGCTCGCATACCGCTGGAGGCGCGTCTCGGGGCCGCCAGCGTCGTTCTCGAGCGCCACCGAGGCCCGCCCCACCTTCCTGGCCGCCGAGGCGGGCGAGTATGTCTTGGGGCTTACGGTGAACGACGGGACCCAGGATTCGGTGGAAGACCTGGTCGTCGTCACGGCCACCTACGGACCCGTCAACCAGCGTCCCACGGCCAGCGCGGGGGCTGACCAGTATGTCAGCATGGGGCAGACCGTCACCCTCTCGGGCGCGGGGTCGGACCCCGAGAGCGCGCCGCTCACCTACCTCTGGCGGCAGGTGGCGGGTCCCACGGTCTCGCTGTCGCGCACCGCCGTCGCGAGCCCGTCTTTCGTGCCGAGCCGAGCTGACGCCCATGTCTTCGGGCTGCGCGTCAGCGACGGGGTGCTGACCTCCGACGAGGACTTCGTCACCATCCGGGCCTTGGAGCCCGGAAACCTGCCGCCAGCGGCGGATGCCGGCCAGAGCCAGGCAGTGCTCGCCGGGACCTTGGTAACCCTCCTGGGTGGGGGACACGACCCGGAGGGCGCGGCCCTGACCTACTCCTGGCGCCAGGTATCGGGGTCATCCGTCGTGCTTTCCGAGGTGACCAGCCGCGCCCCGACCTTCACGCCCTTGCGGGCCGACACCCTTGTCTTTGGTCTCACGGTTCGCGATGGGACGTTCCTGTCAGACGAGGCTCTCGTCACCGTCACGGTGCGTTTGCCGAGCGGGGCCCCGGGCGAGCCGATCCCGGTCCTGCTCTCGTCGGGACTCAACCTCGTCAGCCTGCCCGTGAACCCTTCAACGACGGGCGCTCCCTACGACCTGGCCTCGCTGGCCCTGAAGACTGGTTCTCCGTTTGTGGCCTACGACGCCATGGGCGAGGACGGAGCTCACCGCTGGAGGGTCTTCTTGCCCGGAACGCCGCCGGCCCCGCCGCAGGCAACGGGCAATCAGGCGTACCTTGTGAAGGTGCCCGGTGCCAGCGTGCGGATGATCTCGTTCGAAGGGAGTCCCTGGCCAGCGCAGCAGCGCCTGAGTGTGCCGCTGTCTGACCAGTTCGGCGGGCTGGCCTTACCCGGACCGGCCCTGCCAGGCAAGACGGCGCAGGACTTGCTCCAGTTTCTGAAGGCGCGTCTGCTGTTCGTGACTCAGGGTGGCGAGGGACAGCCCGGGCAGTTTCGCGTCCTGTTACCCGGCTCGCTTGCGGCCCTGGCGACGGAGCTCGAGCCGGGCCGTGGCTACTACTACCTGGGAAGCCAGTCGACACCGGCCACGGCCGACCTTACCGAGTTGCTGTCGCCCTGAACTCGAGGCCGCACTCCCCCCCGGAGAAAGAGGCCGAAATCAAGACTCCAGCCCGCAGCTCGGCCCCCTCGGTTTCGAGCCCGCGGCCTCAGTTGCAGCAGTAGGCCTTGGCCGTCTCGGTCTGGAGGTACCAGATGAAGATCAGGTTGACGATCATGGCGCCCGGTTGCAGGCTGAGGAGGCCGAAACACGCCAGGCCAATCTGGATGCGCCGTGCCGTGTTGCTGCCGCGCAGGAGGGCGAAGGCCAGCAGGAACTGGACGACGGCGAGGGCGATCAGGAAGATGCCCACGCCCGGAGACTTGTCGAGCGCAAAGAGCCCGCCCAAGGTGACGGCACATCCACCCAGGATGCCGAGCGCCCCGATGATGAAGATGCCGGCCGGACGAGAGGGTTGTCCTCCGCTGGCCGCGGCGGCTGCCCCGGCCGGTACCGGGCGTCGCGCGGCGCCCGGGGCGAGCGACTCGCCACAGTTCGAGCAGAACGTGGCCTTGGTGTCGCACTCGGTCCCGCAGACCGGGCACTTTCGTAGCAGTCCGGCGGCGCCCGGTGCGCGGGCGCGCGGCTGGGGGCGCGGGGGCTCGTCCATCGGCAGGCCCATCGGCGGCGCCACGGCTGGTCCCGGGCCACCCAGACCCGGGCTGGCCGCGGGGGGCCGAAGCCTGCGCGGAGGCGGCTTGACGACGGCGGGAGCTTCTTCAGGTGGCGGGGCTTCGGGCGCGGCCTCCGGCTCGAGCGGGGGCGGAGCGGTCCTGCCCATCGAAGGCGTGCGCCGGAGCGGTTGGGGCGCCCTGGGCGCGGTGGAAAGCGGGGGGGCGACCTCGGGTACGGGCTCCTGCGGACCCGTGATCGCGGGTGACTGCAGGTCGGCCAACAGGTGTGGCGAATCGGAGGCCGTCGAGGCCGGATCGGGAGGTTTCGGGTCGGCAAAGCTCTCCCATCGCAGACTGCCGGCGGCAGGCGTCGGCGTGGGCCCGGGCACGACGGGCGCACGCGACACCGCGGCCGGAGGCCTGACGGCCGGCATGGCTTTGCTGAGGGCGTCGACTGAACCCTGGTGACCGCGGCTGGCCAACTGCTGCAGAGCCCGGGTCGCCAGGTCGCGAGCGGCGCTGTTGGACGCCTCGAGCGCCGCGATCAGGAGGTCTGAGCCGCGCTCGCCCAGCACGCTCTCGGCGTACTGCACCGCAGCCAGCGGCGGCCAGTCGCGCGAGCTCTTGAGCATCGTCAGCAGGCCGTTCTGGATGGCCGTGGCGGGCATGGGGGCCAGCACCTGCGCCACCGCCGCGCGGACCCGCTCGGACGGATCGGTGGCGACGGCCCGGATCATCAACGGGAAGGCCCCGGAGGCGCGCATGCGGGCCATGGCCCGCAGGGCGGTTGCGCGGACCACTTCGTCGTCGTTCTCGATGAAGGCCGCGACGATCCGTCCGTCGTTGGGGCCGCCGAGGTACCCGAGGACCCGGAGCATCGCCGCAAGCAGGGTGGGACTGGCAGGGCGCCCTAGCCGGCCGACGACGACCCCCATCATCTCGCGTTGCCCTCCGCGAGCGACGGTGTCCAGAGCGGCCAGCGCAGACTGTTCGTCTACGCCGTCGAGGAGTTCACCCAGCTCGAAATCCTGCATGTCAGTCTCCCCGTAACCACTTTAACACGTCGTTTGCCGGGCGGCCAGCGCGGCAGGCTCAACCCCGGGCCGGGAGAGCGCGGGCTCCGCGCTCTCTCTCTTGCTGGATGAAGCCCGCGGTCAACTCCAGCCAGCTTCCCAGCGGAGTGGGTTCGAAGCGAAGCTCGCCCAGCAGGCGCTCTGTGTCCATCACGAATCTCCCCTCGGGCGGCATCGGGGGCGGCGTGCGTGGCTGGCCGGGCATCGCCTGGCCGGGTCCCGGGATCTTGAGGATGCCCTGGATGCGGATGCACAGGTCCCTGAGCGAGACGACCTCGCGGCCCGCGACGTTGTAGCACCGCCCCGACGGAGGCGGCGAGTCGAGCACCTGTACGACGAGTCGAGCGGCATCGCGCGAGAAGACCGGGTTGGAGACGAACTCCATCGGCCCCACGGGCATGCCGTCCAGCAGCGTGTTCACGTACCAGGCCAGGCGGCCCGTGGGATCACCCGGGCCGAAGATGAAGGTCGGCCTCAGGATCGTAAAGCTACCGACTTCGCCGCCGCGCACGTGCAGCGTGCGCTCGGCCCTGCGCTTCCCGAGACCGTACGGCGACGCCCCCTCGTCCTGGAGCGAGCCCAGGTCGTGGTGGGGCTCCCACTGCTGCTCGGCCACCGGCCTGGAGTGATCCCTCGCGAAGTAGACCGACCCCGTGCTGGTCAGCACGTACTGGCCGACCCGGCCCGAGAGCACGTCCAGAATTGCGGCCACGTCGCCTGCGTCCATCGCGACGTTGTCGAAGACGGCGTCGAAGGGCCGGCGCGCCGCCTCGGCCCCGACCGCTTCGAGGGCCGCCCGGTCCGACCGCGGGCCCAGGATGCAGCGCACGGGGGCCTCCGCCAGCTCGGGTGCCTCGCGGCGCGAGAGCACGACAACCTCGTCGCCCCTCCCGGCGAGCATCCGCACGACCTCCAACCCAAAGAAGCGAGTTCCACCGATTACGAGAACCTTCAACGCGCACCTCCTCGACCAAGCGTCAGAGTACCATGATCCCGGCGACAGCCGACGTCACACCTTCGCGGGGGAAGCGACGCCAACTCATGGGGGAATCCACAGACCCTTGAACCACGAAGACCCGAAAGCCCAAAGGACTGCACGAAGAGAAGCGTGATCGAAGGAGGCCCTTTGGGCCGCTCTTCGGGTCCTTCGTGCCTTCGTGGTTTGGTCTCCTCCTGCCCTCGCAGTGACGCGGCTTTCCACCTGTGTGCATCGCTCCCGGAGAGCGTCAGAGCCTTGACTTCCGGCGCGCCCTTTGATACCTTGTCCGCGCCCGCCGAAGTGGTGGAATTGGTAGACGCGCTGGTTTCAGGGACCAGTGGGAGCAATCCCGTAGGGGTTCGAGTCCCCTCTTCGGCACCAAAACGCAGTCTGAGAGCGGCTTCCGAGAGATCGGAAGCCGCTCTCGCTTTTGGGGATTTCGGCCCGTAGACCCGCTGGCGTCTTCGCCTCGGCCCGAACCTGTTTCGCCCCGATTTTGATGTGCGTCGACCGCGAGATGTGACATTAGAAGCGGGATGAGAGCCTTTCGCACATCTTCGTCCGGTGGACGAATCGGCTCGAACATCTTCGCGTCACACCTTCATCAGACCAAAATCAGACCAAATCGGATGATGGCAAGCCCCAAAAATCCGCTTCCAGAAAGGCCGGAGAGGGGCGGGAGTTTTTCCCTGGTCACATCAAAACCCCAACCACTGGCGGAGCCAGATCAGCCAGCACCCCCTCCACCTCGGAACCGCGTTTTTGGGGGGGGCAGTCTGCTGCCACCTGCTGCTTCCGGCTCGTGCCGAGAAACCGGCCTAACTCGACTCGGCCTCGGGAGGCGGGGGGACGGACGGCGGCGCGGGGATCGCCGCTGAGGTGGCCTCGGTCTGATCGGCGGACGCGACGGAAGTTCCGTCGCCGGTCTTCGTTGGGGACACGGACGGCGATGGCGTTGTTCCCGCCGAGGCCAACGTCGCTGGCGGCGCGGCCTCCGTTGGTGTCATGGTTGCCGCAGACCGCTGGCCCGCCGTCGCTGACGGCGCCTCGGAGCATGACGCGATGGCTGCGGCGGTTGAAGACGGCGGCGGCCCGGCCAGCCGCTCGACGCAGCGGGCCAAGCTGGTCAGGTCGGAGTGGGCATAGATGAGCGTCGTATGGATGTCCTTGTGGCCCAAGAGGACAGCGATGTCTTCCAAGGAGACCCCGGCCCGCCGAAGGTTCGTCGCGAATGAGTGCCGCAGGTCATGCCACCTGAAATGCGGGATCTTGGTCTTCTCGATGCACCGTTCGATGATCCCCCTGAAATCTCGTGTATGGCCGTTGACCGAACCGACGACCCTCGGGCCACGACGAACCGCCGCTTTCAGCTCCTCGACCAACAGAGGATGCAGGGGAATCTCGCGGCTCTCATGAGTCTTCGTGTGCTTCTTCCCGAGACTCCAGACGGTCAGACCCATCTTCGACAGCATGAAAAGTGGAAGCCGCACCTAGAGCGGGTTTCCGGGGTCGCTCGAAGTCGTTGCCACTACATTTGGCGGGGTGGGGTCCGGTCGGAGCTGTACCCTGGGTGGGGGACGTATTCCAACGGCTCGGAAAGCCGCGTGAGCATGCCCATGTAGCTCTGTGCGTGCCAGGTAGTGATGCCCCGTGAGTTCGAGTTCGACGGCCCGGACAGGTCCAAAGCCCTTGCGCATCGAACCGCGCCACAGCCTTCAAGGCGTAGAACTTCCCTCGGTGTGAGTAGCTGGTGCAGTACTCGACCTCACGCAACTTGCGAAACACGGTCATATCGACCTGACTACCCAGCGCTGTCTTCAACTCCTCCATCGTGGCTGCTTTCCGCTCCTGGAGCACGGTGACAAGGTTGGAAGCCTGGAAGACTCTGTTTCGCATAATGTTAGAGGTCGTCCTATTCGGTGAGGGATAGGCCGAACTCTAACATACCCACCGTGCACGATGCAACAGAATGCTAAGAAGCCAGAACCCACCATGGAGGCCAGATGTCCAAGACGTGTCAGGTCAAGGAGGCCCGAGCACGTCGCTCCCATGCCGTGTTAGACGTCGGCTCATGCGTGAGAAACTAATTCTCCACCAACGCTAGCTCAGCGGGAACGTTCGAGGTGGTTGGGATTGTTCTCCATATCAGCACGCGATGATTGCCAGAGTCGGCAACGAACGTGAGCTTTCGGCAGGCGTGCGCCAGTGCCGCGGCGGGGGTGCCGACCGGACCCGAGGCCCCGTTGGCGCCGCCGCATAGAACGACCCAGCCATCGGGGGGCTGGTGAAGCTAGTCGTTCGGCAAGCGTGCACAACTTCG
>JACQZL010000343.1 GCA_016213865.1 Candidatus Rifleibacteriota bacterium | reverse complement strand
CGAGAAGCTACAGGGCTGGGGCGTCAGCGTCTGGGGCGACGTCCGGGTGGTGAACGTCGCGGGCAGCGTCTTCGAGGGAGTGATTCTCCCGCGGAGCGAGAGCTTCGACGAGTTCCACGTCGTGCTCAAGCTCAAGAACGGCTATAACGTAGGAATTCACGTCGACCGGGTCCGGAGCGTCGAGAAGCTCGGCTACAAGGAGGCGATCTACAAGATCCCGGAGAAGGCCTTCCCCAGCCGCCCCGACCTCCCCTCCGTCACTCTCCTGGGAACCGGCGGCACCATCGCCTCACGCCTGGACTACCGCACCGGGGCCGTCATCCCCGCCTTCACCCCTGGAGAGCTCTACGGCGCCGTGCCCGAACTGGCGGACCTGTGCAACCTCACGACCAAGAAGCTCTTCGGGGTCTTCTCCGAGAACATGGGTTGGAAGGAGTATGCCACCCTGGCCCGGGCCATCGGCGAGGAGCTCGAGGCGGGCGTGGACGGGATCGTCATTGGCCATGGTACCGACACCATGGGCCACACCGCGGCGATCCTCAGCTTCATGGTCCAAGACAGCCCGGTCCCGATCGTCCTCGTGGGCAGCCAGCGCAGCTCCGACAGGCCCTCGAGCGACGCCGCCCTCAACCTCATCTACGCGGTGCGGGCCGCGGGCCACGGCGAGATCGCCGAAGTCCAGATCTGCATGTTCGGCCCCACCTCGGATCGCTACGGGCTCCTGCACCGGGGCACCCGCTGCCGCAAGATGCACAGCTCGTATCGAAGCACCTTCCGGACCGTCGGCGACATTCCCCTGTGCCGCGTGAGCCGCACCGACTTCCAGATGCTGAACCGGGACTATCTGCCGCGCGATCCCCACCGGAAGGTGCGGATCGACACGGCCTACGATGACCGCGTCACCATCCTCTACTACTACCCGGGGATGAAGCCCGACCTCATCGAGGCCCTCGTCGACAACGGCTACCTCGGCATCGTCATCGCCGGCACCGGCCTTGGCCACGTCAACAAGCCGCTCTATCCGGCACTCGAGATGGCTGTCCAGAAGGGAGTCCAGGTGGTCATGACCGTGCAGACCCTCTGGGGCTACGCTAAGATGTACGTGTACGACACCGGTCGCGACCTGATGGACCTCGGCGTGGTCCCCCTGGACAACATGCTGCCCGAGACGGCCCTTATGAAGCTGGGCTGGGTCCTCGGGCACACGCACGATCGTGAGGAGGTCACGCGCTTGATGCGCCAGACGGTCAATCACGAGATCACAGAGCGCGAGCCTCACGGCGGGTTCCTCATCCTCCAGGGAGGCCTGGCCGAGACCCGGCAGTTCATCAGCAGCCAGTGGAAGTAGCGGCCCCGCGGCAGCCGGCGCTCCGAGCGTTCGCGAGCTCGACTGCCGGAGCTCACCTGACCATCTCCGCTGCCGGCGCGCGCGGCCCTGTAAGCCCGCCGTTGTAGTCCGGGAAGGTCTTGCGGGCGGCGCGCCCGCCGAGGTCCTCGGGGGCCTCAGCAGGGTCAACCGCATCTTCGACCTCGGGGGCGTCGGGAGGGTCAACGACATCTTCGACCCCCGGAGCCTCAACCGGCTCGACCTTGACGAGGCCCGCCGGGGCGTCGACAGGCTCGACTGCAGCGGTGACCTCGGCGCTGTGAGCGGGCTCTCGGCCGGCGCGGTCGCCCGGGGGGTCGCGGCGATCCCCGTGGCGCTTGATGTGCATCCCGGCGACGTGGTCGCGGTGGAGACCGTCACCATCCTCGGGGTGCTCGGCGTGCCTCCCGATGGCGTCACCGCCTCTTCGCCCGCTATTGTCGTTCAGCGCTTCAAGGGACAGATCGTCGTGGCCGCCGCGGTCGCCGGCAAGCTCATTGCCGCCCTTGCCCTCGGCTTTTTCAGTGCATCCGGACAGGGTCAGACAGGCAGCCATGACGAGAACGACTGCAAGCGCGAACAGAAGACGGAACATGATGGTCACTCCACTTCAGAGAACTCTCGAACTCGGTTCGAGCTCGAGTGCACTGGCCCGTGGGACGCCCGCCGGCCGCAAGCGGTGAGAGGGCCTTCTGGTGCGTCCGGACCCCCTTCGCAAGCTGGTTCCAGCCGCGG
>JACQZL010000383.1 GCA_016213865.1 Candidatus Rifleibacteriota bacterium | reverse complement strand
TCCTGGTATGAAAACGGATCTCACGCGAAGACGCGAAGACGCGAAGGAAGGTGCGGTCTACCTCACGGTCCAGAGCCCTACGGCCCGTTTTCACTTCTGGGGGCGTGCTGGCGGCCCGTCGTAGCTGCGTTGAAGACAGGCGCCGTGGTCACTCGACGACGCGGCCTTCCACGTTTCAGGTACGCTCCCCCACGCCCCTTCCCCCAGGGTCCCGGCAAAGTCCTCGAGAAGGACTTTGGCAACCCAGTTTCGTCACCCCCGCGAAAGCGGGGGTCCAGGATCGATGCGACCCCTGGATTCCCGCTTTCGCGGGAATGACGACCTTGGCCGTGGCCCTGCCCCTTCCCCCTGGCCACTCCTGCGCCCACGCACTAACATGGGGATCGGTGAACTGAGTGTCGGTACTGCACCTCATCGGTTTCGTCGTCTTCGCCGCCGGCGTCCAGCTCGCGTTCCAGTGGCCCGTCCCCGTGCCCTCGAGCGGCCTGCCCGTGCCCTGGGCCGTTGCGGATCCTCGCGTGCGCCGCAGGGTCGAGAGATTCGCGGGGTACCTGGCGGCGCTCTTCTCCATCGTCTTCTTCCTTCCGACGACGGCCGAGACCATCCTCGTGCTGGCCTTGCCGGCGGCGGCCGTCTGCGGCTGGCTGGCCGTCTGGTACGCCGAACGGGAGTCACGGCCCAAGCTCAGCCCCGGCCCCGAAGCCGTCGCGTCGCAGCCTCGCCGTTCCCGTAGACTCTGAACCGCGATGGAGCTCCCCCGTGACGTCCCCGGACCCGTGCCGCCTCCCGAGCCGGAGTCCGGGCGGGATGAGAGCAAGGAGTTCAAGAAGGCCCTGACGTACCTCAAGATGGGCCAGCTCGACCGCGCGCGGGAGACCCTGGAGGCGTACATCCAGCTCAACCCGGATTCCCTGAAGGCGATGAACAAGTACGCCTTCGTCTTGCTGGAGCTGAACAAGTCGCGGGCCGCCAAGTACGTGCTCCAGAACCTCATCGCGAAGGGGCACCGAGACTTCTACACGCACTTCCTGCTGGGCCGGGCGTTTCACCGGGAAGGCAACTTCCAGGTTGCGATCCAGCAGTACCGGAACGCGCTGGCCCTCAAGCCCGACGACGTCTATACGCTCAACGGCCTGGCCCAGGCGCTCCGTGAGTCGGGGCAAGGCCCTGCCGCGGTAGCCTTGCTGGCGCGGGCGCTGGGCGTTTCGCACGAGGACCCGACCACCTTCCAGCAGCTCACCGAGCTGTACCTGGAGCTGGGGGACACGGGGTCGGCCGGTAAGTGGGCCGACCAGGGCCTGGCCGAGCACTCGGGAGACCTGCGGCTGCGCTGTCTGCGGGCGGAGGTCTACCTGCGCGGCGGGGAGCTCGACACCGCTCGCACGGCCTACGAGCAGCTCGCCCGGGACTTCCCGTCGAGCGCCGAGGGCAAGCTGGGCCTGGCCCGAGTCCTCGACCGTGTGGGCCGGCCGCAGGAGGCCATCCGGGAGCTGGGTCTGGCCTTCGCGGTCGAGTCGAAGAACACGGCGGTCTCGCTCGAACAGGCGCGGATCCTCGCCAAGAGCGGAGACCTGGACGGCGCCGAGGCCTCGCTGCAGCGCGCCTCCGAACTGGCCCCGAAGGACTATCGCGTCCTGGCCGACCTCGCCGACGTCCTGATCCAGAAGAAGCTCAAGCTGCGGGCCTACATGACGCTCAAGAAGGCCGTCGCGCTGCGCAACAACTACCACCTATCGCACTACCTGATCGGCCGGCTCTTCCTCGACGAGGAGCTGTACTCCCAGGCAAGAGACGAACTGGAGTTCGCTCACAAGCTCGCGCCGGACCACCTCCCCTGCCGCGGGGTGCTGGCCGAGGCCCTGGTTCGAACGGGGGCGTTGGACGAGGCGATGGAACATGCCAGGGCCTTGCTGCAACTCGACTCGACCAATCGCCAGGCTCAGCTCGTGACGGCCCTGATCGAGCTGGCGCGAAACGGCACAGCGGCCACGGCGCGCCTGGCCGAACTGGCCCGGGAGCACGACCGCGTCGCCATCGTGGCGCGCGCGGCCCTCGACGAACCGACTCGTTGAACCATGAGGCCTGCCAGGTCGGCGGCTCTGCGCGGTCGCCTCCTCGAGTGGTACCGCGTCGCCAGGCGGGACCTGCCCTGGCGCCGGACCGGCGATCCGTATGCAATCTGGGTGTCGGAGGTGATGTTGCAGCAGACCCAGGTGGCGACGGTGGTCCCCTTCTACCTGCGCTTCCTCGAACGCTTCCCGACACTCGAGGCGCTGGCTGCCGCCTCCGAGGACGAGGTCATGGCCTGCTGGACAGGCCTGGGATACTACAGGCGGGCGAAGAACATGCTGCGAGCCGCCCGTGAGGTCGTCGAGCGGCACGGGGGGAAGCTCCCGGGGACCTTCGAGGAGCTGGCGCGCCTCCCGGGGATCGGCCCCTACACGGCCGCGGCCGTGGCCAGCATCGCCTTTCGCCGGCCTCACGCCGTGCTGGACGGGAACGTGGCCCGGGTCCTGTGCCGGGTGGAGGCCTTCGCCGGCGACGATCGCACGCCCTCCAATCGGGCGGCGCTGCAGGAACTGGCCGACCGGCTCCTCGTTCCGGAGGCGCCCGGCGACTTCAACCAGGCGATGATGGAGCTGGGGGCCACGGTCTGCCTGCCCACGGGGCCGGCCTGCCCGTCCTGTCCTCTGGCAAGGGTTTGCCGGGCACGCCGGCATGGGCCGCCCGAGCAGTATCCGAGGCGAGCGCCCCGGCGAAAGAGCGTCGCGGTCGACTGGACGGTCCTCCTGGCGATCCGTCGAGGCCGGGTCCTCCTGGTGCGCAGCGCCACGCCTGGACTGTACGCGGGGATGTGGGAGCTGCCCTGGGTGGAGGGCGTGCCTGGCGCACTGGCTTGTCGGGACGAGCACGGCGGCCCGCACGTGCCAGGCAGCGCGGCCGGACTGGCAAGCGCCCTGGCCGCCAAGTACGGGCTGTCGCTCGGGGAGGCAAGACCGCTGGCCGCCTTGCGACATGCCGTGACAGTCCGGCGCATCCGGCTGCACGCGGTCGAGGGAACCGTCACGGGCGCGGGGCGGCGCGGGGCGCAAACCGCCCGCTGGGTGCCGCTGCCTGAGCTAAACGCCTACGGCCTCTCGTCGATGGCGTCGAAAGTCCTGTCGGCGTGGATGCGACGGTGACGCGGCGGTCCGGAGGTGTATGATGGCTGCAGAATTGCACGCCGTGGTGTTCGAACCAGTCCCGTGTAACAGAACGATACGAGGAGGGCCTTGAGATGGTAGTTCCGTGGCTGTACATCGTACCGGTGGGGATCCTCCTGCTGGCCCTGGCTGGCTTTCTTGGGTTCAAGCGCTACTACGTGACCGTTGGGCCGGACGAGTATGTCGTCCACTACCGGGACGGCAAGGTCTGCCACATCGGACGCGGCCTTTCCTTCTTCTGCCTTCCGCACGACACGTACCTGAAGGTGCCGGCCTCGCTGCGGGAGATCAACTTCGTGGCGGACCAGATCACGAAGGAGAAGCAGGGCGTCCGGGTCCAGGGCTTCCTCGCCTACAAGATCGCGAACTTCGAGAAGGCGTACCAGAACCTGGACCTGCGCTCCGGCATCATCCGGACGCTGCCCAAGATCGAGGACAACGTCAAGAACAAGGACTTCGAGAGCAAGAACCGCGAGACGGTCATCAAGCTCGACCCGAGCGACCCGCTGGCCAAGACCGACGAGATCATCCGCCGCCTGGCCGAGGCGGTCGTGCGCCATGAGGTCTCGAACAAGACCTTGAACGAGATGGTCATGGAGCGCGAGGCCGTCGTCCAGTCGATGCGCGAGCAGGTGATGGGAACCGTGCGCGAGTGGGGCCTCTCGGTGGACACGATCGAGTTCGCCGAGGTCTGGATTCGCAGCAAGGAGCTGTTCGAGAACCTGCAGGCCGAGTACCGCAACTCGGTCCGGCTGCAAGCCCAGAACAACACCTCCGAGACGAACAAGGAGATCGCCGCCAAGCAGCTCGAGAGCGACAAGTCGATCGCGATGATGACCGCCGCGGCCGAGCGCGAAAAGCGCGTCATCGCCAGTCAAGAAGAGCTCAAGGCCGGCGAGATCGAGCTGGCCAACCGCCGGGACCTCCAAGAGAAGGAGGCGCAGGTCCAGCACCAGCTCGAGCTGCAACAGAAGGAGAACGCCCACAAGGCGCGGATGGCCGAGCTGGCCAACCAGAGGGCCGTGCAGGAGCAGCAAGCCACCATCAAGCTCCAGCTCGACCTGCAGGATCGGGAGAACAAGCACAAGGCGCAGGTGGCCGAGCAGAGCCTGGCCCACGAGCGCGAGATCAAGGTCGCGCAGGACACCGTGGAGAAGCAGGCCCGTCAGCACGAAGTGATGGTCGACAAGGTCCAGAAGGAAGAAGAGCTTCGCCTGGCCGAGGCCCGTACGCAGGAAGCCCTGGCCCAGATGGCCGAGAAGGCCAGGATCGAGGCGGCCGAGCTGGACCGCCAGCGCGAGGCCATCGAGTTGGCCAAGGTCCTGGATCAGAAGGAATCCGAGGCGAAGCAAGGGGAGATCGCGCTGCGAGCCGAGATCCAGCGCGTCAAGGAGCTGGCAGCCGCGCAACTGGCCAAGGCCCGCGAAGAGGCCCAGGCAATCGCCGAGCTCGGCCGGGCCGAGGCCGAGGCCGCCCGCCTCAAGATCGAGGCCCAGAACGCCGTCAACGCCAACCAGATCCACGAGCAGCTCATCGCCCAGCTCCCCGAGATCGCCAAGAGCATGAGCGTCCACGACATCCACTGGGTCAACATGGCCGCCTCGGGCGACAGCCCGATGGGCATCGTGCCTCGAAACATCCTCGAGCTGCTTTCGATACTGAAGGGTTTCGGCGTCGACCTGCCGGCGCTCGCTGGACGTGCGGCCAACGGGGCCAAGTCCGAAACGGAGAAGCCGGAAGCCCCGGCCGAAGCGGCCCAGTAAGCTGCAGCTCGCGGTCCGTCGCCCCCGGCGCTATGGGGTATCCTGGCGCCGGGGGCTCCGATCTGCCTATAGTGGCCCGGCCGACGGGACCAGCGAACGCAGGAGGATATCGTGTCCGACAAGGCTGCTTCTCGAACACCCGGTGTTGTGACCCGGCAGGGGCCGGAGGGGCTCGACCAGTTACGAGGCCCGTCGATGAGACGGACCGGCCTCACCGCCCAGGCCATCCGGCGCGGCTTCGAGGACAACCTCCTGCACGTGCTGGGGAAGTTCCCGGCCGTGGCCACGCCCGTGGACCACTACACCGCGCTGGCCTACACGGTGCGCGATCGCCTGCTGCAGCGGTGGATCGCGACTGCGGAGACCTACTTTCGCAAGACCAGCCGGACGGTCTGCTACCTTTCGGCCGAGTTCCTCCTGGGGCCGCACCTGGGCAACAACCTGGTCAACCTGGACATCGTCGACGAGACCCTCGAGGCGATGCGGCAGTTGGGGCTGGACCTGGACACTCTCCTTTCAGCAGAGGTCGAGCCCGGCCTCGGAAACGGGGGCCTGGGCAGGCTGGCTGCCTGCTATCTGGACTCGCTGGCC
>JACQZL010000382.1 GCA_016213865.1 Candidatus Rifleibacteriota bacterium | reverse complement strand
AGCGCGCCAGGGCTTTCACCTCGTCCTTGCTGGTGTAGTACAACCGTATCAGTTGCCCGCTGCTGTCGGCCCAGGCCGCAGAAGTGAGCACGACCGCCATCATCGCCAGACTAACCAGCTTACCGAGGTGCCTCATGGGATTCTCCGTTCCGCGGCCGCTCAGGTCCGCGACCTACTCTCCGGCCTTTGCCGGTTCCAGCACCCCATTCCCGGGCCTTCTTGCTGCTCTTCTCTACTATGGCCAGGAATGGCAGGCGAATGAAAATAGCATTCGTCAGAGAGAGTGACAAGTGGGTCCCGCGAAAAAAGAGGCTGATTTCACGGCTTTTTGTGGTGCCGCGACGTCCTCGCATCCGCGTCGCCTTCAGCGACCCGGGTCATGTGCCGATGAGCTGATTGCGACCGTTCCGCTTCCTCTTCCGGTCGCCCCCAGGAGGCCCCGCGCATGGATATCACGCTCTTCACGGACTCTGTTCGCTGCACGACCTGCAATCAGTACGACATGGTCCACGGCCTGCGGAAGAAGAACGACCGCTGGTACTGCCGGCACTGCATCGAGAAGCCGGCGGTCTGAGGACCTTGGGGGATCAGGGTCCAGGGGACTCGAGGGGCCCCGGGGCTGCCTCCGTTCGCGCCGATCGGCCAGGGGCGCGAACGAAGCTCTCGGGGAGCCGCATGACTGAGTCAGGGTCGCGGCAAAGTCCTCGGAAAGGACTTCGGCAACCCGGTTTCGTCCCCCCCGCGCAAGCGGGGGTCCAGGATCGATGCGACCCCTGGATTCCCGCTTGCGCGGGAATGACGGCTCTGTCCGTCACCCTGATGACCGGGTGCGTCTACGAGGATTCCTCGGCGGCGCGCTGCTAGACTCCGGACGATGGCCGTGGACGGATTTCCGGAGGCTCTGGGCCGCTACCGGATCGTGGGCAAGGTGGGAGCGGGCGGCATGGGGGTGGTGCTGCGTGCCCACGACCCGGTGTTGAAGCGGGACGTGGCCGTCAAGCTCGTCCCGGCCCACCTGCGGGCCAATCCGGCGGTGGCGGCACGGTTCCATCGTGAGGTCCTGACGCTGGCCCGGGTCAGTCACCCCAACGTCGTCCACGTCTTCGACGGCGGGGACGAGCAGGGGTGCCTGTACTACGTGATGGAGCTGTTGGCCGGCAGCAGCCTGGACCACCGCGTGAAGCAGCCGGCGGCCGCGGGCCCGCCTCCGCCGTTCGACGCCAAGGAGTTCCTTGACGTCTTCGCGCCGGTGGTAGACGCGCTGGCCGTCGTTCACGAGCACGGCATCATCCACCGCGACATCAAGCCGGCCAACATCTTGGGCGACGTCCCCGAGCGCGGGGCCGTGCTCACCGACTTCGGCCTCACGTGGATCGAGAGCGACGAGAAGCTGACGCGCGAAGGAGCGGTCGTCGGCACCGCGCGCTACATCGCTCCCGAGCAGGTCCGAGGCCGCCCTCCGGACGCTCTGAGCGACCTGTACAGCATGGGCCTGACCATGTGGGAGTTCGCCACGCGCGAGGTCCCATTCAAGGAGAGCAAGGGCCCCGACATCCTCATGCGACGCGTCACCGAGGAGATGCCGTCCGTCGCCACGCTGGCTCCGGAGGTGCCGGAGACGCTTGCGATCGTCATCGACACGTGCCTGAGGCGTGAGCCCGAGCGGCGCTTCGGCTCGGTCCGCGAGTTGCACTCGGTGCTGGCCCGCGCTCGCCAGAAGTCGCAGGGTCGCGGCCTGGCCGTGCGTTCGTCGGTCTCTTCCGGACTCCGCGCAGTGGCCACGCCATCCGGAAGCCAGCTCGTGGCGGCAAGGCAAGCGCCCGCTCCGTCCGCTGCACCCTCCCGGTCGCGCTCCAGGGCGGTGCTGGCCGGCGGCGGTTTCGCCGCGCTGGGTCTGCTCGCTCTGGTCACGGCCCTCGCCTTTCGAGAACCGGCGGCCACGGGTCCGCCGGGCCCCAGGGCCACCGCGGCGGCGGCCTCGCCGGCCGGCGCCTCCGGGGCAACGACGGCAGGGGGCCTGGCGGCGCACCCTCAGGCCCAGCCGAAACCCGGACCGCTCCCGCGGCCCCGGCCCCCGCTGGACCCGGTGCTTCTCGGCCAGGACAGTGGACCCGCCGGTCACGTCGCCCTCTCGGCAACCGGGCAGGCTCTACTGGCGTGCTGGACGGGTCACCACGGGCGGCTGAGGTTGGCCGCGAGCGAGGACCTGGGAAGGACCTGGAAGCGTCCGGCGGCGGACGGCAAGCTGGCCATGGACCCGCGGTCTTCCGTCGCGATCCTCGGGAGGGGCGAGCGTCACTACCTTCTGTACCTGGGACCGGGTCCCGAGAGCAGACCCTTCGCCTTTGCGACGGCGTGCGGCGCGGACGCGAGCCGCTGGCAGACCTCCACGGTCCTTGGCCCCGCACTCGATCTCGGCTGCCAGCTCGAGCTCGTGGCCGGGCCGGCAGGCTGCGGAGTGGACGCCATGCTAGCCGTCTGGGAGGCCCCGGGCGACTCGTCGCCGCTCGCGGCCTGGGGCAAGCCGTCCCGCGGGACCTGGTCGAGCGGTCAGGCGATTGCCCGCGGTCGCGCCAACGGCGGCATCACTGCTGCCATCTCGGTTCGAGGCGAAGCACTGATCACCTGGCAACAATGGCGCCTCGCGCCGAACATCTCGGAGCTGATGGCCTCGAGGGCAGCCGGCCCCGATGCCCCGTGGTCGACGCCGGCGCTCCTGACGCTCCGCACCTCCGGCGAGCACCGGAAGTTCCCAGTCGCCGCGGCCGACGAGCAGGGCGTCTACCTCCAGTGGCAGCAGACGACCACCCTGGGCTCGCGCCTGGTCGCCGGCAGGCTGCAGGACAGCGGCCTGATAGTGGACGGCATCGGTACCGTCGAGCCGTTCTCGAAGGACCCGGGCACGGCCTTGGCGGCCTGCGGCGGCCGTCTTTGGTCCGTCTACCGGCCCAAGGCGATCGAGCAGATCTGCTGGTCGGCCAGCACGGTCGGGGAACGTACATGGGGCCCCGCGCACAGGTTCGACTCCGTCGAGAAGATCAGTCCGCAACCGGCGCTGGTGGCGACGCCTCCGGGATGGGCCTGGGTGCTCTGGGTCAACACGGCCGGGCAGGTGCGCGTGATGCGGTTGCCATGAACGGAGGTCAACTGACGCTCCGCACCTCCGGCGAGCACCGCAATTTCCCCGTTGCCGCGGCCGACGAGCAGGGCATCTGTTTCCAGTGGCAGCAGCCGACCACGCTGGGCTGGCGCCGGGTCGCCGGCGGGCTGCAGGACTGCGGCCTGGGCACCGGTCAACCCAAGGCCGCCTTCCGGACAGTCTACTCCGTCACCCCTGCGAAGCATGTCCCCGCGAGAGCGGGGAGCGGGGGTCCAGAAATCCTGTGACCATCAGGACTCCTGGATTCCCGCTTTCGCGGGAATGACGCCCGAACTGTACGGGTAACGTGGGCCAGCCATTCTGACAGGCGCCGCGAACTGCGACCCGCAGGCCTCGCCCGCACCATTGTAGAATGATTGGACGGCATGGATGCGGTCCTTCAGCTCTGCGATATCACCAAGGATTACGGGCGGCGCCAGGTCCTGCGGGGCCTGAGCCTGACGCTCCCGCGCGGTCAGATCCTCGGCTACTTCGGGCTCAACGGCGCCGGGAAGTCCACGACCAACCGCATCCTGCTCGGCTTTGCGCGGCCGACCTCCGGCCAGGGCACCCTGCTGGGCCTGCCCCTGGGCGATCCGGAGGCCCGCCGGCACCTGGGCTTCCTCCCTGAGAACCCGTATTTCTATGGCTACCTGACCGGCCGCGAAGTCCTCGACTACGCGGCCCGGCTCTCGGGCGTCCCGGCAGTCGAACGGCCCGATCGCGTCGCCCGGGGCTTCGCTCGGGTGCGGTTGCACCAGCAGGTGACGGACCAGCCTGTCAGCACCTACTCGCGAGGGATGATCCAGCGGCTGGGATTGGCCCAGGCGCTCATCCATGAACCGGACTTCCTCCTCCTGGACGAGCCGTTCACCGGCCTCGACCCGGTAGGCCGCTCGATGCTCAAGGATCTCCTCCGCAACTACCGCGAACAGGGGGGCACGGCGCTCTTCAGCTCGCACCAGTTGCTGGACGCTCAAGAGATCTGCGACCGCGTCGCGGTGCTGCACGGGGGCCGGCTGCTGGTCGACGCCCCACTCCCCGACATCATCGAGCGCCATCCGGGTCGCACGCTGGAGCAGATCTTCCTCGACCTGGTGGGCCCGGACGCCGTTTCGGGAGGCTGATGCCGATGGCCGCGCTCACCATCTGCCGCTTCACTCTGGTCAAGGCCCTCCGAGAGCGGGTCTACCTTCTCTTCCTTCTCATGACGCTGGTCTTCATCGCCGGCGGCGGAGCGCTCTCGTTCCACAATACCGGCGTGCAGCTCAAGTTCCAGAAGGACGTCGCGTTCCTGTGCATCTCGGGGTTCGGCTTCCTGCTCTGCCTCTTCCAGGCAACCGAGCTGCTGCCCCACGAGTTGGAGACCCGCGGGGTGCACTTCCTGCTCTCCAAGCCCGTTCGCCGCCTGGACCTGGTCCTGGGCAAGTACCTCGCCCTGCTCGCCGTGCTGGCCGCGACCCTCGTGCCGCTGAGCGCCGAGCTCTTCGGGATGGTCTGGCTCTATTCAGGCCAGCCGGAGTGGCGACTTCTCGTGGGCGCGGCTCTGATCGGGGTGGAACTGGCCGTCTTCGGCGCCGCCATCCTGCTGCTATCGACCCTGCTGACGCGGCTCATCACCTTCTTCGCCTCGATCTTCCTGTACGTCAGCGCCCACCTCTCCGACTGGATCGTCACGAGCTTCCTGGCTTCGTCTCCGACCTGGCTCCGCGAGCCGGCGCGCGTGGTCCTGGCAGTCGTCCCGGACCTCTCGCACTTCGACAGCCGCTACCTGGTCGTCCACGACTACGACGTCCCCGCCGGATTCGTCCTCTGGCTCCTGGCGTATGCGGCCGTTTACGCGGCGCTCTTCCTCCTGGCTGCCCGGTGGGTCCTGGAGGCCAGAGAGTACTGATGCGCAAGGCTGCCCTGCTCGTGGCGCTCATCCTGGCCGGGCTGGGGATGGACCTGGTCCTCGACCTCTACGGCGGCGACTCGGCCCGCCCGCCCACGGGGGCCGACCTCGTCCGCAGCTTCCTCGGAAACCTCTCCTACGAGGTCCGGGGGCTGGCGGCCCGGTTGCTCTACCTGAAGATCGATCGATACGTCCACGAGGGCAAGAGACTCGACCTGGGCCACGGCGCCTTCGGGGTCACGATGGTCGGCAACACCGAGATCGTGCCACTCTACGGCCTCGTCACGTTCCTGGACCCGCACTTCATGGAGGCCTTCAGCCTCGGCGGCGAGCACCTGCTCTACGGCCTGGGCAAGGTCGACGAGGGGTTGGGCCTGCTGGAGACAGGCATTCGCTACAATCCCGACAACCCGCTCACCTCCGAGCTGCTCGGCCAGTTGGGCGTCTACTACATGAAGGAAGTCGAGCAGCCCGCACGCGCCATCCCGTACTTCGAGCGCGCCCTGAAGCTCCGGGCAAAGCTCGCGGACGACCGGGTCCCGCAGGGCTTCGTCTTCTCGGAGCCGCAATTGCGAGGGCTGCTGGCGACGGCCTCCTTCCGGACGGGCGATCCGGCGGCTGCCCGCCAGTGGCTAAAGGCGCCGGCGCTGCTGCCTCGCGACAGCGAGCTCTTCGACGCGCTGGGTCTGCCTCACCCAACCACCCAACCACCCAGCCATCCAACCACCCAACCACCCAACCACCCAGCCACCCAGCCACCCAGCCACCGCCAGGAATCACCGGGTCCCCCGCCCGCCGACAAGACCGGACACCGTCACGACGAGGAGCTCGAAGACCCGCGGTGGTGGGCCGACCCGGAGAAGCGAGAGCGGCTTCACGGCCAACTGGCGCTGGCCGGGATCCTGGCCACGTTGCTGGCGATTCCGTGGGGGCGGCTGCTCCGTCGCGGCAGTCGACCGAAGCGATGAAGCAGCTCCAAGACTTCCTCAAGTACGCCTTCTGGCCGGTGATGATTCTGGCGCCGTGGCTCCTTGTCCTGAGCTGGGAGCATCCGGTCACCAAGGGACGCTGGCCCCTGGGCAATCCACTCTTCACCTACTTCCTGGTCTTCGTCCTGGTCGTCACCGTCATCCTGTCGCTCGTACTGCGGCACCTGATCCAGCGCAGCAAGCGCCAACCCGCCAGCCCCGGGAAGATCTACACCTTCCTCGAGGAGCTGCTCCGCAAGGACCCGACGGCCGAGCGGTTCCACGAGGCCGGCGTCTTCTGCTGCGAATCGGGTGAGTGGGACAGGGCGGTCCAGTACCTGCAACAGGTCCGCTCGCCCGACGAGCGTCTCTGTCGATCGGCGCGCTACCACCTGCTGCTGGCCTTCGTCGAGAGCGGGCGCATCGAGGAGGCCAGTCGCCTCCAGAGCGAGCTTCCGTCGGACGAGCTCACGAGCGACGAGCGCTACAACCTGGCGCTGGCCTGCAAGAAGCACAACTTCCTGGGACGGGCCAAGGAGCTGTTCCTCAAGCTCTTCTTGATGGACATCGGATTCCGCGACGTGGGCAAGCAGCTCGAGGAGATCGGCAACCTCGAACGCTCGTCCTCGGGGCTCGAACCGGCCCATGAGTTCCTCCGCGGGGCGATCGCCGAGCGTTACGGGGACCTGCGTGTCGTGGCCGGCTCGGGGCCCGTCCTTCACTGCACCGCGCTCGACCGGGACCTGGGTCGCCCGGTCGTCTTGCGGGTGCTTTCGCCGGGCCACGCCTCCGAGGAGGGGATCGAGGAGTTCCTGGCCCAGGCCAAGGCCCTGGCGGCGCTCGACCATCCGGGCATCCTCAAGGTCTATGACATCCGCAAGGACCGGTTGCCGTACTTCTCGGTCGAGACGTTCGAAGGGCAACCCGCGGAGCATGCCCTGGCGAACCGCCCCCTGGTTCAGCGCGTGGCCGTGTTGATGCGGCTCGTCGACCTGGCGGAGGCCGTCGGGGGCTTCGAGCCGTCGCACCTCCTGGTCGGGGAGCGTGGGGAGGTACGGCTGACGGCGGCGCCGGTCCCCAACACCCAGGTCCCGCATACGTTCCTCCTCGGTCTGCTCGAGAGCGCGAGCGGGTTGCACCCCGGCGTCGCTCGGGCGCTCCAGAGCGCAAAGGCCCTGCTGGAGGCCCATGCGTCGCCGGCAGAGCTGCGCCGGGCCGTCGAGTGGCTGGACAGGTGTCTGCGCCTCGAGTCGGAGGAGCGAGATCGCGCGGCCTTCGGGGTCTCGCTCCGCTGGTTGGAGCGGGCCCATCGCCAGTGGATCCACGGCCTCAAGAGCAAGTTCGCGGTGACCAAGCGCTTTCCGGGCGAAGGGGAGAAGGCGGTCTCCATCTTTGGCAGGCCCGCGAACCTGGCCGAGACGGACCGCATGCTGGCCGGCCTGGCCGAGCAGATTGCGGGAAGGGGCGAACTGGTGACCGCGGGCTGCCCGCCGCTCACGGCCCTGATCGAGGAGCTGGACTGCCTGGACGTGGCCGAGATCCGCTCGCGCCTGAGGCGCATCCAGGAATTGCCGGTGCCCGACGCCGGGGCGCTCCTGACCGAGCTGGCCGACCGGTTCGTGGGCCTCTCCACGGGAATCGCCCGATTGCTCGAGACCTACGAGGTCGCACTGGACAAGCTGATCGAGGGGATCGTCAGAGGTTCGGTCTATGCTCCGATGATCGAGTTCGCGGCGACCAACCAAACCGCCATGGCCATCCGCGTGACGCGTCCGGAGGAATTCCGCTCCAACCTCAGGACGGCACTCGAGAACTGCCTCCACAACTCCTTCGAGGCCGACGCCAGGACCGTGTCGGTCTCGCTGCTCCGGGGGCTCGATCAGAGGTACGTCGAAGTCCGTCTGGTCGACGACGGTCGCGGGGTCTCGCCCGAGATGCTGGAGCGGCTGGCCCGCGAGCGGTTCTCGAGCAAAGCGGGAGGGACGGGAACGGGTCTGCTCTCCTCGATGCGCCTGGTCGAGCGCCACGGCGGCACGTTGGAGCTCTCCAATCGGACCGACGGCAGGCCGGGAGCGCAAGCAGTCGTCACGCTGACGACGATGATGGAGTGAGCCAATGACCCTGAGCGTCCTGGTCGTCGAGGACGACACCAACTACACCTACGAGATGAAGGACGAGCTGGTCCGGCCTGCCGCCGACCTGGCCGAGTTCCACTACGCCTCGACCTATCAGGAGGCGATCCGCAAGATCGACCGCTTGCACCCGAACCTGATCCTGCTCGACATCATCTTCCCGATGACACCCGAGGACGCCCAGGCCGATCGCCTCGACTACGAGGCCGGCGTGCGGCTACTCGAACACGTGTCGAGGCAGTCCCCGGGCTCGCGCACGATCGTCCTCTCGAGCCAGACCAAGACCTTCGCCGTGAACCTGTTGATTCGGTTCAAGGAAGTGGCTGACTACATCTTCAAGGACGCCCCCTGGCCCGAGATCCGCGTCAAGGTCCTGCGGCAGCTCGAGTCGCTGGCCAAGCTCCAGGAGATGAGCACCAAGCTGCTGTCTCGCTACCGGCTGATCGGTCGGAGCGAGGCGATGTGCGCGGTGCGCAAGCTGATCGAGCGCGTGGCTCCGCGAGGCTCGACGACGGTGCTGATCCAGGGGGAGTCGGGAACGGGCAAGGAGCTGGTCGCCCGCAACCTGCACCAGCAGTCTCCTCGTAACTCGGGGCCGTTCGTCGTGGTCAACTGCGGGGCGATCCCCGAGGGGCTGCTGGAGAGCGAGTTCTTCGGTCACGTGAGAGGTTCCTTCACCGGGGCCGTGCGGGACGTACGCGGCAAGTTCGAGCAGGCCGACGGCGGGACGCTGTTCCTGGACGAGATCGGAGAGATCCCCTTGGCGCTGCAGTCCAAGCTGCTCCGGGCGATCCAGGACCGCGAGTTCACGCGCGTCGGGGACGAACTGTCGAGGCAGTCCGACGCCCGGGTCGTCGCGGCGACCAACCGCGACCTGGCGGCGGAGGTCAAGGCCGGCCGCTTCCGGGAGGACCTGTTCTACCGGCTGAACGTCTTTCCCATTCACGTGCCCGCTCTCAGGACTCATCCCGAGGATGTGCCGGAGCTGGCGGTGTACTACTCGGACATCTTCAACCGAGAGATGCAGGAGGGCAAGCAGTTCAGCCCGGAAGCGATCGCCCTGCTGACGGCTTATGACTGGCCAGGGAACGTCCGGGAGCTGAAGAACATCGTGGAACGGCTGTTCATCATCTCGGACTCGAACGTCATCGACGCAGCCGCGGTCGAACTATTGCTGCAAGTCAGCGGCGAGGGCTACCAGGTGAACTTCCCCCTGGCCGAGACCAGCTACAAGAAGGCGAAGTCCTCGGTCGTCCGGCTCTTTCATCGACGGTTCCTGCTGCACCACCTGCGGCGGAACGGCTTCAACGTCTCGAGGACGGCGGCCGAGATTGGCTATAACCGGCAGGATCTGGGCAAGCTGGTGGCGGAGCTGGGGCTGGACCGGGAGAAGGAGTGAGGGGT
>JACQZL010000381.1 GCA_016213865.1 Candidatus Rifleibacteriota bacterium | reverse complement strand
GGTGGGGTAGAGTGCGTGAAGATCGAGGGTCCACGGTCCAGGAGGAAACCCCGAGCGGGTGCACAGAACAGCATGAGCCCTGTCGATCAGCTTGCCTGCGCGGCGAACCTCTCGGATGTACGAGGCCGTGGGTCCGGGGACGACACCCGTCTTGAAAACCGGCACCAGCTTGGGCTTCTCCTCTTGGCTGAGCGCAACTCTGCCACCCGTTGTTACGCCTTGGCCATCGGCGGCAGGAGCCGAGCGATGTGACCGATGGCCCAGACATGTACCTCGTGTGTGGTCGGCGGCAGGGCGATGCGCGAGATCGGCGGGAGAGGCAGTGACGCGCCGACCTCGGTGAATTGGGCAACGGCATCGAGTGACCAGGGCTTGCTAGGGATGTTCCAGCTCCATCCCTGCGGCGGCGAGCCGAGGGACACGTAGTTGGCCAGCGAGCTCGGCACGTCGGCGGGCGCGGTCTCGTCGTCGGTGGCCCACAGCGAAACGACGACGGTACTGGGAAATGGAGCGCCAGCATCAGGGGCAACGGACACCAGGAGTTGAGTGTCGTCGTCGTCAATCAAGTCAGAGGGGGTGGAAAGCCAGTCTGGGAGTAGAGCGTGAGGGGCGCGGCGCGCGCGTGAACACACGGGCACGTCGGGTAGTACGGGGCCGGCCGTCGGTCCGAGGCGCTGGTCGTCGAGGTCCCGAAGGAGGTGGCGTGGTTGAAGGAAGCCGACAGGGATTTCGCGGGCAGGGGAGCGGCGGTTAAAGAGAAGAAGCCAGGGCCGGCGCGATCGGGGCCCTGGCGCGTGGCAAGGCATGGGGTTGAGCTCAGCGCGGAGGCGGCTCGACGAGCAGGGCTCGGAAGCCGGCCTGGACGAAGTGCTGGTCGGTGGTGAGTGCGGCGGAAAGCCCGCGGGCGGTCATCAGCACGAAGCTGATGCAATCGGTCAGGCCCCAATCCTTGTCGGGGCGGGAGCGGTAGAGCTGCAGGGCCCGAGTCCGTAGGCTGGCGTCGAGGGGGACGATCTCGACGAGGGGCTCTGCGGTCAACTGGTCGAGCAACTGGATTCCGAGATTTCTACGTGTGGGCCGACAGAAGCCGTCACCGATCTCGGTCAGGATGCCTTCGTGCGTGAGAAGCTGCGTACGAAGTTGCCTGATCGAGGAGGCCCAGGCCAGTGCGTGTTCGTGGTGTTCGTCGTTACGCCCGACGAGAGCCACGAAGTAGCTCGTATCGAGAAAGAAGGGTTCTTTGGAGAACACAGGTCAGAACCTCCGTCCCGTGAAGTCCTCGATGTGGGAAGAGAAGTCGGTGCGCTCGAGTTCCAGAGTGTTCTCGATGCAGTACCTGGCCCACGCGTGGGCTTCGGCAGCGGGCTTGACGTCGGCCTGCGGGGTGATGACGACCAGGGCGATTTCGGCGGGGCCTTCGGGCACGTCGTCGGGGAGCTGGAGCTGTAGCTGGAGCTTACGGTCGACGGGGATCTGGGCGGTAACGGTGAGAGTCCTGACCACGAGGGCACCTCTGCTTTCAAGTCTTCATGAGCATTCTACGTCACTGGGGCTGATTATCGACGCTTTCGACGGCGCACGCGTGGGGCCGGCGGGACAGCGCAGGCAGGGTTGTCGTCGTTTCGAGGCCGGGGTGTCTGGCGAGAGAATGAGCGTGGATGGTAGCGGGCGTGGGCTCGGGCGAGGTCGGCGATCTCGACCTTGGTGTAGAGCTGGGTGGTGGCGAGCGAGGTGTGGCCCAGGAGCGCCTGGATGTAGCGGATGTCGCAGCCGGCGGCGAGCATGACGGTGGCGCAGGTATGGCGGAGTCGGTGAGCGGAGAGGCGCTCGGCCAGGCCGGCGCGGCCGGCGTAGCCGCGGAGCAACTTGTTGAGAGCGGTGATGGAGAGAGGCTTGCCGCGGTAGGAGAGGAAGATCAGGCGCGAGTAGGCTGCGTTGCGGAAGCGAGGCCGGGCTGTGTCGAGATACAGGCGGCAGGCGGTTGCGGCGGCAGTGCCCAGCGGGACGACCCGATCCTTCCCGCCCTTGCCGCCGACGATGCGGAGCCAGGGGCCGTCGAGGGCAAGGTCGGAGAGCTTGAGGTTCAGGAGCTCGGAAGCGCGGCAGCCGGTGGCGTAGAGGATCTCGAGCATGGCGGCGTCACGGCAGCCGAGCGGATTTTCCGGGTCCGGGGTGGCCAGCAGCCGCTCGGCCTGGGCGCGAGAGAGCGCTCGCGGCAGACGGCGAGGCACATGGGGGTTCTCGAGGGAGGAAGCGGGGTCGATGAGGAGGAAGCCTTCACGCAGGAGGTAGCGCATGAAGCTGCGGACGACGCCCAGGACGGCGGCCTGGTAACCAGCGGTGGGGGGCTTGCCGAAGCGCGTGGGCCGGTAGAAGAGGAAGTTTTGGAAGTGGGCGAGGACTTCTGGGGTGAGCTCGCCGGCGGTCTCGAGCTCTTCGGTGTCGAGGAACTCGAGCAGGAGGCGCACCTTGGAGCGCAGGCCCAGCCAGGCACACTCGGAGGGTGCGGTGAGGCGGCGCTCAGCGAGGAAGCGCTCGGCCAGGTCGTGAAGTCTCATGGGGACGGAGAGCGGGCGGGTGGCGCCCAGAGTTGGCCGGGTGGAACCGGGCGTGGGCGCGAGCCAGCGCGTCGGGGGTGACGTGGCTGTAGCGCTGGGTGGTCTCGATGGAGGCGTGTCCGAGGAGGAGCTGGATGTAGCGGAGGTCGCAGCCGGCGGCGAGCAGGTGGGTGGCGGCGGCGTGGCGGAGGCTGTGGGGGATGAGCCGGAACGGGAGTGCGGCTTTTGCCGAGAGCGCGCGGAGGTGTTACGCCGCTCGGTGGGGCCGTGTTTTGTGGTCAGAGTTGCGGCGGGTGAGGGAGTGTTCCCGGGAACGTTCCCG
>JACQZL010000380.1 GCA_016213865.1 Candidatus Rifleibacteriota bacterium | reverse complement strand
CCAGCCGCCGTGGCGCTCGAGCTTGTCGATCGCACCGATGATGCCGTCGCGCTGGAACTTGAATAGCTTCTTCCAGACGATCGTGTTCCAGATGCCCGTCGCCGACTTGACGATCCGCTCCTCGTCCAGCTCGTCTCCCAGGTCCTTGAAGAGGTGGTAGAGGATCAGGAAGTAAATGAGCGATGGGGCCTTCGGCTCCGCGAGCTCCTGGAGGCGCGCGATGAAGGCGGCCTTGTGGGAGTCGGCCGGGGGCAGCGAGTTCCAGAGACCGCTGAACCATGTGCTGAGGAGCGCGGACTCCTCGGCCTTCTCCGAGCACTGGATCAGGCTGAACTGGTTTCCTGGGGTCGTCCCAAGGCCCTCGGTCGTGAACGGGCAGGTCCCGGTAATCACTCGGTGACGCTCCGTCCCCGGCTGACCGGCGCTGAGGATCGATTGCGGAAGACCGGACGGCGCGCCGCGCAGTTCGACCTTCGTCTGAATCCATTTGGCTTACGGCGTCAATAGTCGGTTGCGGTACGTAATCGATTGATTCCAGGCGATTTCGTCGATATGGGCAGTCCCAATCGTATCGGAAGAGAAGAGAGAAACCCGCATGTTTCCGTTGCTGGAAAGGGCTTCTCGACCCCGCGAAGGGTATAGATAGGATCGGAAAGCTGGCCTCTCATCCTAACTGTATCTATACTCGGGCATGCAGCTGTCCGAAGATGCCCAGGGCGCCCTCCTCCGCCTGTTCCAGAAGCAGAAGGTCGCTGACCTCGAGCAGCTCTACGCCACCATCCACACCCGCTCGCGGATGACCGTCTTCCGGCGTCTGTCGAGCATCGGGTACTACTCGAGCTACAGCCACACGGGCCGCTTCTACACGCTGAGGCGGGTTCCCGAGTTCGACGCCGACGGACTCTGGCAGTACGCAGGGATCGGGTTCTCCGCCGCCGGGACGCTCAAGCAGAGCGTCGTCGTGCTGGTGGAGAAGGCCGAGGATGGCCGTCTGCATCGGGAGCTTCAGGCCCGCCTGGGGCTCAGGGTGCAGAACACGCTCGCGGATCTGGTGGGACACGGTCAGCTGGGCCGGGATCGGTTCGAGGGCGAGTACCTGTACGTGAGCGCCCAGGCCGAGCGAGCGGCCATGCAGGTGGCGCGGCGCCGGGAGAAGGGGGCTGGAGTCATCCCCGCAGGAGCCCCCGTCGAGGTGGAGCCCTCCGTGGTGCTGGAGGTCTTGCTCGAGGTCATTCACGGAGCCGGGTTGGCGGCGGACGCCGAGCAAGTGGCCGGACGGCTGGCCGCCCGGGGGGTGTCGGCGAGCGTGGCGCAGGTCGCGTAGGTGTTCTGGCGGCACGGGGTGGAAAAAAAAACGGCACGGTCCCGCTCGAGACGCTCGCGATCGTGAGGCGCCTTCTGGCGGAGTCCTCGGCGAGGACCCAGCGGCAGGTGCGCTCGACCGACGGGATCCTGGTGCAGGCTCAGGACTCGTCGGGGAGCTGCCCGGTGTGCGGCGGCGCGATGCGTGTGAAGAAGACCAGCCGACGGCGCGGAACGACACTGGCTCATGGCCAGTTCGTCGCGCACCAGACGATGACCGCCTGCGTGGCGGGCTGCCCGGGACGACACGGCACCGAGGCGCTGCACGCGTTGCTGCCGCCGGTCTGCAGGCAGGGCTACGACGTCATGGTCTTCGTCGGCATGGCGCGGTTCGTGAGACACCAGCAGCGTGACGAGATCCAGGAGGCCCTGCGAGGAGAGCACGGTATCGAGCTGTCGAGCGGCGAGATCAGCGTGCTGGGCCGGCGGTTCCTGGTGTATCTGGAGGCGCTGCACGAGTCGCGGGCGCCGGAGCTGCGCAAGGCGCTCGACAACGACGGTGGCTGGCCCCTTCACGTGGACGCCACCGGGGAGGACGGCCGGGGCACGCTCCTCGTCGCCTTGGCGGGCTGGCGTCGATGGGTGCTCGGAGCCTGGAAGATCCCGACCGAACGGGCGGAGGTCATCCTGCCTCGCCTGCGGGGGGTGGTGAAGCGCTTCGGGCCACCGTGCGCGATCGTGCGTGACCTCGGCCGCGCGGTCACCGACGCCTGCGACGAGCTGGCCTCCGATCTTCCCGGGGACGTCCCGGTGCTGGCCTGCCATCTGCACTTCCTCAAGGACGTGGGCGAGGGCATCTTGCAGCCCGCCCACGACCGGCTGCGTGGTCTCTTCCGCCGTTTCGAGGTCAAGCCTCGTCTGCGCGCCCTGGCCCGGGATCTCGGCCGGGCGCTCGGGACCGAGATCGAGACGGCACGCCAGCAGCTTCTCCTCCCGCAGGACCCTGGCCAGGAGGGGCATGCCCTGGCCGGCGGGCCCACCGGACTGGCGAGCGTGCGCGCGCTGGCGCAGTGGGTCCTCGACTACGGGACCGACGGCTGCGACGAGGGCTTTCCCTTCGACCTGCCGTACCTCCACCTCCACGACCGCTGCCGCGAGGCGTCCCGAGCCGCCGATGCCTTCCTTCGCCGTCCGCCGGCCGACCCACGCATCCACAAAGCCCTCGAGCGTCTGCGCGCCGCCGTCAGCCCTGTCGAGAGCGAGGTGCCCTTCAGCAGGGTGGCTGTCACCCTCCGCTCGCGCGACCAGCTCTTCACCGAGCTGCGAGATGCGATGCGCCTGCGGCCCAAGCCCGCCGGCAGGAACGGGCCGCCGCCGGCCATCGTCTCCGCACAACAGGCCGCAGCCGAGCTCTCGAACATCCAGGCCGCCCTCCAAGAGCTCACCGTGTCCCTGAAAAAGCGTCGCCCCGAAAGGGGCCCAGCGCAGGATCGTCGCGAGGCGATCGACGTCGTTCTGGCTCATCTGGACCGGCACCAGCACTACCTCTTCGGCCACGTGATCGCCCGGCCGGCTTGCCTCGGCGGAGGCATTCGCCTCGTCGATCGGACCAACAACGCCCTCGAAGGGTTCTTCCACCTTCTCAAGCACGACCAGCGTCGTCGCAGCGGCCGCAAGATCCTCACGCAAGACCTCGAGCAGCTCCCGCCTGCCGCTGCCCTGGCGATGAACCTCCGCTCGCCCGACTACGTCGCGATCCTGTCTGGGTCCCTCGAGAAGCTCCCGTCCTCCTTCGCCGCGCTCGACGCCTCCAACACACGCCGCTCGGCCGTGATGGCGGCTGCCTCCCGCAGATCCCGGACCGAGACCGAGTGCGACGTCGTCAGCGCCTCCCTCCCCAGAGCCGACCGTCGCATCGTCCGGCACGATGCCCTGTGCCGACGAATCAAGGCGGCGGCCAGGAGCCGCGCACCCCGTCGATAACGCTCCGACCGGGCCCACCTGTGACATTCATGACTCGGCGCAACCGAGTTTTGACGCCGTAGCATTTGGCGCATTCACGCGCGAGCCACGGGGCCTGGAGGGTGTTTCGGGAGGCGCGGTCGGCGTCGGTGCCGGTGAGGCCGAGGTCGATGCCGTTCGCCGATGGGAGGACGAGGCGGCAGGCGTCGAGTTTCGAGAGGAGGTCCTGCAGCTCGGCGAAGGCGAAGAGGGAGAACGCCGGGGAGGCGACATCGAGGGATGCTGATGGGGTAAGGACTTGACGAAGCTCGTCGACGACTCGGTCCGAACCCGTGTTCTTGATGAGCTTCATGCGGCTTTCGCTCGGTCCATTTTCGCGCCGACCTGCCCGGATCGCCCCGGGACGGGCCCTCTTCGGCCCCGGATCATCGTTTAGTTTTCGAGGAACCT
>JACQZL010000049.1 GCA_016213865.1 Candidatus Rifleibacteriota bacterium | reverse complement strand
TGGAGCGGCTTCCCACGACCGGCGGGGGACAAGCCCCCGCGCTACGATCACCGGAGAGGACAACCGCGCAGTGCGGTTTCCCACGTTTCAGGGATGCTAGCCTCGCCGGAGGCCGATCTTGCGCTCTTCGAAGTTGGTCTGGTAGAACCGCCCGAACTGTTCGAGGATATCGGCGGCGCTGCGGTTTCCTCCCGCGGCGAGCCTCTTGAGCTCCATCTCGGCGGCCCGACGCTTCTCCGCCGCGTGGTCGTAGAGGGCCTTTTCCAGGCCGGCCAAGCTCGTGTCGGCGGGGTGAGCGCTGGCCAGCGCCGCCGGGTCGCTGGCGCGCGCCAGGGCCATCGGCTCGCTGATGGTGCCGGATTCGGCCAGGCGGCGCAACTCGGTGTCCATCGAGACCATCCCGTCGGACCCGTTCTGGGCGATCACGTTCGGGAGCAGGTGGGTCTTGTTCTCCTGGATGAGGCTGGTCACCGACGGCGTGGCCACGAGAACCTCGCGAGCGGCAATCCGGTCGCTGCCGTTGGTCGCCGGCAGGAGCTGCTGGATGACGATGCCCCGCAGGGTCAGCGCGAGCTGCGCGCGGATCTGCTGCTGCTGGTAGGGCGGGAAGATGTCGATCAGGCGATCGACGGCCTGGGCCGCCGTGCGCGCGGGCAGAGTCGAGATGACGAGATGCCCGGTCTCGGCCAGCTTCAGCACGCCCGCAACGGTCTCGAGGTCGGGCATCTCGTCGATGAAGACGATGTCCGGAGCCTGCCGCAGGATGACCTTGAGGGCCGTCCGGTACGAGGCCGTGTCCCGCCCCAGCTCGCGCTGGCTGACCAGGCACTTCTTCGACGGAAGGATGAACTCGATCGGGTCCTCGACCGTCACGATGTGGCCTTCTCGGCGAGCGTTGAGGTGATCGAGCATCGCAGCGACGGTCGTCGTCTTGCCCGAGTCGCTGGGCCCGCCGACCAGGACCAGTCCGTCCACGGCGTCCAGGAGACGCTCCACCGACGGGGGAAGTTGCAGCTCCTCCAACGTGGGGACACGCGCCCGGATCGTGCGGAAGGCCACGGACATCTCGCCCCGTTGTCGGTAGACACTGGCCCGGAACCGGCCAACCCCCTGGAGGTTGACCGTCACGTCGGTTTCGCCGGTCTCCTCGAACTCCGAGCGGTGCTCCTCGTCGAGCATCACCTCGAAGACCATCTTGCGGATGAGCTCCGCCCGAAAGGGTTCCTCTCCGTAGGGGAGCAGGCGGTCTCCGAACCGGCACATGGGCGTGTGGTTCGCCGACAAGAGGATGTCGGTGGCGCCGCGGGTCACCATGTCCGAGAGCATCTCCTTGAGATTCATCGCGACCTCCGATCCGGGCCTCGCAACAGGCCGCGGGGACGGCTCCAGCTTAGCATCTGGCAGCGATGCGAACCCTCACGTCGGGCTGGGACGGCCGGCGCTGCCCATAGACTAACCGGCGTATAATCATGCGGTCTCCTCGGTGGGACTACTCCGGCCGGTCGTGTGCCTCGCACGGACCGCGTTTTTCGTCGGACCCGCACCGGACGGTGGTCGAAGATGTCTCTGCGCAATCGCCTCCTGGCCTACCTGCTGTTCAACGCCGCCATTCTCGTGGCGGTCGTCATCATCGGCGCCCACATCTTGCATGGGGTCCAGGGCACCGTCTTGGAGCGGGTGCAGCTCGACCGGGAGAGACAGGGCATCCGCAACCTCTGCGAGTTTGGGCTCGAGCAGGCCAACCTCACCGACGACCTGCTGTTGGACCCGACGGAGGAGGACCTCGCCAGGAGCACCCGGCTGCTGGAGCTGCGCCGGCTGGAGGACGCGTCTCTGGAGGAGGCGCAGCCGTCGCTCTCCACACTCAAGCGGTTGCTCGAGCTGCGCAGCCAGCAACGCAAGTACGAGGTGCTCCTGGGGGACCTGGTGCGGAGGCGTCCTTCCCGAACGCTGGCCGAGCTGCGAGCTGCAACCCGCCTGCTGCGCGAGGAGACCGAGTCGCAGTTTCGCGTGCTGCGAGCCATGGACGAGGACGTGCACCGCAGGTTGGCGAACAACCAGGTCGCCCTGCAGCAGACGATGTCGAGTCAATGGACCTTGCTGGCCGCGCTGTGCCTGTCGCCGTTCCTCGCTTGCTTGGCCCTGCTGGGGTCTTTCACCAACAAGCTGACCCGGGGCGTCCTCGTCCTGGATGCCGGTTTTCGCCGCCTGGGCGACGGCGACTTCGCGGTCCGCCTGACGCCGATGCTTCCCTCGAGAGGTGCCCCGGGTGAAATCGCGTCCATCCTCCACTGCTTCGACCGCACTGCCGAGGAGCTCGAACGCCTGGCGGAGGTCCGCACCCGATTTCACTCGATGGCAATCCACGACCTGCGCTCGCCGCTCAGCACGATGCTCCTGGCCGTCTCCGCGTTGCGCGATCCGCGAAAGACCGAGGCCAACAGGCTCGTCTACGTCGACCTCCTCGAGCGACGGCTGCGAGTCGTGCTGAAACTCGTTACGTCCTTCCTGGACGGCCTCTTGCTCGAATCGGGCAAGGTGCAGATCTACCGGCGGCCCATCGACCTGGAAGAGCTCGTTGGACTATGCGTGGCCGACCTGAGAAGCCAGGCCATGGAACGAGACCAGCAACTGATCGTCGAAGGCACCCAGGACTTCACGACGATTTCATGCGATCCGGCCGAGGTGGAACAGGTGCTGGCAAACCTGATCGGCAATGCGATCAAGTACTCGCGCGCCGGCGACACCATCCGGATCTCGGTGACCGAACCGCACAAGGGCGAGGTCCAGTTCATGGTCGAGGACCACGGGCCGGGCATCTCGGACGCCGACCAGAGACGGATCTTCGAGGCCTTTCAGAGGGCCGGGGCGACGAGTTGCGGCACGGACGGCCGCGGGCTGGGACTTGCGATCTGCAAGCAGCTCGTGGAAGCCCACGGCGGCAAGCTCTGGGTCGAGAGCAAGCCAGGCGCCGGCAGCAGGTTCTTCTTTGTCATTCCGGAAGCGAAGGCCCCGGCCGGATGATGCGGTTGGCCGTCACGTGGTCTTCCAGGGGCCGTCCAGCGCAGCCACAATCGACCTGGCCAGTTCCTCCACGGCTTCGGGTTCGCCATGTCCGAGACAAAGAGTGGGCTGACGCAGGTGCCTGAGGTACTCGGGCTCGGGACAGTCGTCCAGTCGAATGGCCAAGATCCGCATTCGCCCGGCGACGTCGCGCTCCACGGCCTTCCGAACATCGAACTGGACCCATCGCGTGGCCACCGAGGTCTTCGACAGGACCACGCACAACACGTCCGATTCGGTGGCTCGCGGGACATCCCGGAAGTGCCTGGGGTCGTCGCTCGCGTCATACGAGACATGGATGCCGAGTTGCCGCAGGGCCTGGCCGAGCTTCTCGACCGCGGTCGAGTCCTTCGACGAGAAGGAGAGAAAGAGACGAACGCGTCCGCGCTCTGACATCGCGCGCGAATGCTCTGCGCGGTACTCGGCCGGAACGCGAGCCGCTATGAACTCGGTGACCTCTGCCATGGCCATCTTCATGATGTTGTCGGGCCAGTACTCGGCGCCATCCGCGGGGGCACAGGCGCCCACCGCACCGAGTACGGCCGTGTAGAAGTCCGCCAGTGGCGTGTCTTCCGTCATTTGCAGGGCCCGGACCGTCTCGCCAGCGGACCAATACACCCGGTCTCTGGCCTTGCAGAGCCAGGGGAGGTCCGGGTCCGTGTTGCCCGTCGAGATTCGCTCGCGGAACCACCTCTCACTTTGTTCGTTGAGAGAGCGGGCGAGCTCGTCCTTGAGATCCGTAAGGGTGTTGCCCATGCCGACACCTCCGCCTGCCGAGCGTGCTAACTGCGAGACTTGAAGTACTCGAGGACCCAGGAGTGGTGACACGACCAGGACTGCCAGACCGACTTGGCCCAGCCGAGGACGCGCTCGCAGTGCTCGTCGGCCGTCGGCGCATGTCCGACGTCGGCGACGGTCAACGCGCCCGAGCTACGCGGCGGCTCCAGCACAGGCAGCTCATCCAGACCTCCAGATACCAGAGAGGCCAAGGGACCGGGTCTTGCGCTCTCATTCGCTCCGGCGATATGCAGCAGCCAGTACAGTCGCAGCAGATGAAAGGCCAGCAACTTGGGCCTCTTCTCCTTGGGGTGTTGAAGGACGAACGCGTCGACACTCACGAAGCGCATTCTCCCGTAACCCGAGTCCGAGCACTCGAGCACGGACAGTTCGTGAAACGCCTCGCGGCACGGGCGCTCATTCGAGACCATTCCCGTCGAACAAGCCAGGCACCCCGGCTTGCCCGATTGGGACTCGTCGACGTGCGTGAACATGGCAGTGCTCCTCTCGCACGGCCCGCGGGCCGGCTGTGGCGGCCATCCGCGAGAGCGCTGCACCTCTTGCCCGAGTTCTCGGTGCCCTCGACGCAGGACACACTGGCCTGACTTGATCATACCTCTTCCGGAACGTCTCTGCTTGCCAGACCACGGGTGCGCTCGCGGAATGCGGGGAGCCGCATTGCCACGGCGGCGATCCTATCTCCCCTGCCGCTGGCCGGTTTCCGGACTCGCCAGTCTTGGCGCGGCTTCCTGGGCCGGCACGGAGGCTGGCCCTACCAGTTTCACCCATGAACCGCGAGCGCACCCCCAGACCACGGGAGCGTCCCTGAAAAGTGGAGAGCCGCGTCGTCGAGTGGCCACGGTGCCTGTCTTCAACGCAAGGACGCAAAGGCGCCAGGACGCAAAGAAGGTCCTATTGATCAGCATTTCCTGGCGTCTTTGCGTTTGGTCCTCTCTGCCCCATGATGCGGGGACGCTAAACAGACCACCGGCGCGCGCGCAGAGCACCCGCCTTGCGGCCGCGGGGCTCAGGGCCCCGAGCTCGAGACGCGAGGCCAAAGGCTCGGACGGGCCGCCCCCGCGCTCAACGCGGCCTCCAGCTCGCGCTTCACGTAGCCTGCCGAGGACTCCAGCTCCTCGACCAGAGGCAGAACGCCCTCCAGCGCACCCTCTCGGCCCAGCTCTTCCAGTCGCCCACAGACGTTCGAGAGCCGCCTCGCTCCAAAGCTCAAGCTGGACCCCTTGAGTTCGTGAGCGGCCCGCGCCAGCGTCTCGCCATCCGCCTCCTGGGCTGCCCGCTTGAGCGTTCCCAGGATCGACCCCAGGTCGGCCTCGAAGCTCTCGACCATGTGGGCCACGTCGTCCCGCTCCAGCGTCTCGAGCATCACCGACACCCGCTCGCGCTCCGGGCTCCGCGTGGCCGCCAGGCCTTCCTCGCGGCCGGCCGCCGCCCTGCCACCCGCCGGGAGCCACCTCTGAAGGGCCTCGACGAAGTGCTTCTGCAGCACCGGTTTGGTCAGATAATCGTCCATCCCGGCGCGAAGGCACAGCGGCAGTGAGGCCGACAATCTGGACGCCGGCGGGCGTGGCGCCCGGAGGGATGTGCTGGCGGCACCGAATGATGCTCGTCGCCTCGTAGCCGTCCATCTCCGGCATCTGGCAGTCCATGAAGACGAGGTCGTAGCAAACGACCTCGAGCATCTCCAGTGCCTCCTTGCCGTTTCCGGCCACGTCGACTCGGCATCCGGTGGCTTCGAGGAGCTTGCTTGCGACGAGCTGGTTGGCCTGGTTGTCCTCCACCACCAGCACCCGGGCGCTGATCCGAGGATGCGGAGGCTCGGGCTCGACGGCCAGCGGCGGAGCCCAGGCACGGGGAGCGAGGATCTCCTTTGCCACCTGGCCGAAGACCTCCACGAGAGCACTGAGCAGATAGCACTGGCGGACCGGCTTGACCAGGAAGGCCGCGAACCCGGCCTCCGCAAACCTGGACCGCTCCAGGTGACCTATCGAGGAGAGTGCGATCAGCGCCGTGCCGGCGAGCTCGGGAATCGCCCGGATGCGGGCGGCCAGTTGCAGGCCGTCCAGTCCCGGCATCAGGTAGTCGATCAGCGCGATCGTGTAGGGGTCGCCCTCCGCGACGGCACCCGTGAGCCACTCGAGCGCCTCGGCGCCGCCGGCGACGACGTCATGACGCAGGCCCCAGCCGGCCAGGTATCCCGCCAGGACGTTCCGATTGGCCTCGTTGTCGTCGACAATCAGGACGCGCGCCCGCCGCAACTCAGGCCTCGGGACATCCACGGCCGGCTCGGCCGACCCGAGGGGTAAGGTCAGCTCGAACCAGAAGGCCGAACCGTGACCCGGCTCGGACGAAGCGCCCAGGCGTCCGCCCATCAGCTCGACCAAATGTCGGGCGATTGCCAGGCCCAGCCCCGTGCCTCCGTAACGGCGAGTGGTCGTGGCGTCGGCTTGCACGAACTTCTGGAAGAGCTTCGAGAGCTGTTCCGGGGCAATGCCAATCCCGGTGTCCGTCACCGTGATGCGCAGGAGGGCCTCTTGCGCCGAGGAGGCCCGCTGGGCAACCTGGAGGAGGACGTAGCCGCGCGGAGTGAACTTGACAGCGTTGCCCACCAGATTCGTCAGGACCTGCCGGATGCGCCCTTCGTCGCCCACGACCCGAGAAGGGACGTCGGAGCCGTAGTCGACCACCAGCTCCAGGCCTTTCTCCTCGGCCCGAACCGCGAGGAGCTCGCAGCGAGGAGGGATGCTGCGGGAGGCGAGGAGCCGGAAGAGGCCGCAGGTGAGGAGGTCCCGCCTGCGGGCCCTCTGGAGCCTCTCCTGCCGGAGCCGGAGGG
>JACQZL010000379.1 GCA_016213865.1 Candidatus Rifleibacteriota bacterium | reverse complement strand
TCCAGCGTCAGGAGAGGCATGACGGGCGTCGGAAAGGTAGAAGCGGCATCTTGCCGCTTCCTCGGAGCCGGACGTGAGCCCGGCCGCCCAAAAAGCGGCTGGAAGCCGCTTCTACCTTGCGGCGCGGCCATCGTTGCGGCCTCGCCCGCAAATCCATGGCAGGAGATGGGAACCATCACGATTCAATGCCATTGGGCTTGTCCCCCGCCGGTCGTGGGAAGCCGCTCCAATGGCGGGGGACAAGCCCCCGCGCTACAACGTGTGGAACTCGACTTCCCCATGATCCAGGGGGAATCCACGGACCCTTGAACCACGAAGACCCGAAAACCCAAAGGACTGCACGACGAGAAGCATGATCGAATGAGGCCCTTTCCTGCCGCTCTTCGTGTCCCTCGTGCCTTCGTGGTTGGGTCTCCTCGTGCCTTCTCAGTGACGCGACGGACCACTTCACCGGCGCCGGATAGGCCGACGCGACCACCACTTGCGTGGGGTCCAGGCCACGCGGGCCACACAAGAATGAGGGGCCGGTGACGTCTCCGATTGCTCCGCCAGGATCGCTCCCGGAGACGGCCGGCCCCTCGTGCGGCTCTGGAGGCAGGGGGCGTGAGAGAACCCAGCGCCTAAGGAGGCCTGAGCCGGGCCAGAACCCGCTGTTGAAGGTCCTTGAGCTCGAAGGGCTTTACGAGGACGTCCCCCGACAGCTCGGACAGTCCCACGTCGGCCAGTTGGCTCCCATGGTCGCCGGTGATGAAGAGCATCCGGCGCGCCAAGACGGGGTTGCGCTCGGCAATCCTCTGCTGGAGCGCCCGGCCTGCGAGACCCGGCATCCAGAGGTCGGTGACGACCACGTCGTAACTCGATGTCGCCAGCAGGGAGAGTGCCTGATCTCCCGAAGTGGCCACGTCCACCTTGCAGCCACAGCGTTCCAGTCCGAGCTGGCAGAACGACCCGATTGCAGGTTCGTCGTCCACGACCAGCACTCGACGGCCCACGGTCGTGACCGCCGGCTCGGCGATGGCGGGCTTGGCCGTCGCCGGCACGATGTCGGCCGCCGAGCCGCCGACCGGGACGGTCACGCGCACCGTCGTGCCCCGACCGTCCGTGCTCTGGACCGCGATCTCTCCGCCAAAGCGCCGGACGATGCTCTGGCTGATCGACAGCCCCAGCCCCGTTCCGTCGCCCGAGCGTTTCGTCGTGAAGAAGGGCTCGAAGCAACGCCTCTGGGTCTCCTGGTCCATCCCTGGGCCCGAGTCCTCGATCTCGACCACAGCCATGTCGCCCTGGTGGCGAGTCCGCACCCAGATTTGCCGGGGTCCTTGCCAATCGCGCAAGGCCTGATAGGCGTTGTTGACGAGGTTGAAGAGGGCCTGCTGGAGCTGGAAGGGGTCCGCCATCACCTCGGGGAGCGGCGTGAGGTCGCGGGTCACCTGGATGCCGGCGACCTTGAGCTGATAGGCCCGCAACGCCAGAGCATCGGCCAGTAAAGCGCCGAGATCGACGTGCCGGCGCACCGGAGCCCGATGGGTCGAGTAGGCCACCAGGTTGTTCACGGTCTTCTTGCACCTGAAGACGGCACCGGTGATCTGTCTCAGGACGTCCTGGGTCTCCGTGGGCCAGGGCTCGGCGGCCAGCAACTCAGCATAGCCACTGATAATCGATAGAGGGTTGTTCAGTTCGTGGGCCACGCCGGCGACCAGTTCGCCCAGGATCGACAGCCGCTCGCCCTGGAGAACCGTGGCGGTGATGCGTTCCTCCAGCCGTTCCAGCTCGAGGCGGCGCCTCTCCGTCTCCGCCCGGCCCTCGACATCGGCGCGCCGCAGGCTGTCGAGAGCTTCATGCACGGCAGCTCGCTCCGAGGACAGGGCGGCCCGATCGTCGCAGTTTCGGGACTCCGAGCGGTTCCTCTCCAGCAAGAAGATCGCGATCCAGATCAAGCTGGTCCCGATGACGAGGATGGCGGTCTCGGCCACGCCGGGCCTTCCGGCGGTCCCGAGCCCAAAGGCCACGAGCAACGAGAGCCCGACGCCCATGAAGATGTGGCTGGATGGCTGGGTTCTCGACTGACAGGTGTCAGAGCCAAAGTTGGGAACCTGGAGCTCGGGAGAATTCACGACAACCTCGTCATGTTGCGGCTCTGCGCGCAGATCAGCGCGACTGCCGAGGGTGGTCATGCAACGGCCCGGCCACCTTCCGCAGGCACCGACCATTTCGGTGTGGATTATCCGCACACTTCGCTCGCGATGAGGTAGGGGCGGGGCTCGTCCCCGCCCGCTCTGGGCGCGCCTTGCGGGCGGGG
>JACQZL010000378.1 GCA_016213865.1 Candidatus Rifleibacteriota bacterium | reverse complement strand
GGCCGGCTGCCTCAGGAGAGTGACGATGCCCATTTACGAGTACGGCTGCGGCGGTTGCGGCCATCAGTTCGAGATGCCGGTCCCCATGAGCGCCAGCGACGTGTTGCCTCCCTGCCCCGAGTGCCAGGGGACCGAGACGCGCAAGCTGCCCTCGGTCTTCAGCGGCCGCTCGGCGAGCGGTTCGGGCACCACCTCGAGCATCGCCGGTTCCGGCGGTTGCGGAGGCTGCTCCGCGACCAGTTGCGGCGGCTGCTCTCACGGATAGCCGCGTGGGCCGGGGCGTCCCGGTGGGGAGGGCGTCGGCGACCACGGTCATCACTCGTCTGTTGTTCGGCCCTTCGACTCGCCTCGCTACGCTCGGCCTGCGTCAGGGCGGCGTCGCTGGCAGTCGCGTGTAGCGCCCGCGGAGCAGTTGGTGCAGACTGACCGACGGAGCGCTAGGCCCACTCGCGTCCAGCGATTGGGTGTCGGCAAGACCGCGAGCCAGGAGGAGCCCACCATGACCGCAGGGAGCTCGATCGTCCGCCGTCTGGCGGTGACGGGCCTGCTTCTCTGCCTTCTCTCCCAAGTTGGCACAGCGCAGGAGGAGGAACCGCTCCCTGCCGCCGAGCCCTTGGCCGTCGCCACTGCTTCGGTGCGGTTGCACCGGGGGTTGAACTTGGTGGCGCTGCCGCTCGAGCCGCTGGCGACAGGACCCGTCGATTCCGATCTCTTGTTGGGGGCCACCGGGGCAAACTGGATCGTGCGCATCGTGAGGACCCAGACGACGCCTGTCACGACGCCAGCCGGGATCTTCCAGCTCTACGCCAAGTCCCTCGGACTGCCGGCCTTTCCGCTCCGCGCTTCCGAGTGTTACCTGGTTCACGTATCCTCGGAGCGCACCTGGACGCTGACAGGTACCGCCTGGCGGGCAAGCGAGCGAAGTGTGCTTCTGGACACCAGGCTGGCGTCGCTCGGTCTTCCCCCGGACAGGCAAACGTCGGGCACCCTTGACCTGGCGGAGCTTGCCGACGCGCGGGTCGGATGGGAAGTGCGAGCCGATGCGAACGGCCGCGGCCACTTCGAGGTGCTCTCTGGCCAGCCAGGAGCGTCGCCGCTGCCGTCGGCGGTCTGGATCATCCCTTCAGGGCCGGGAGTGGTTACTTTTCCCGGACCGCGGCCAGCGGATCGGGCACCGGTCGTCACAGCGCCTCTGGAGCTGACGGGAGCACCGGGAGCGTCGATTCGGCTGCGGGCCGCGGCCTTCGATCCGGAAGGTGGAACCCTGACGTATGCGTGGGTCGTGCGGGAGGGCTCCGGAGGCGAAGTCTCGCCACGAGAGGGCCCTACCAGCAGCTTTGCGGCTCGCGACGCCGGGACCTACGTCGTGCAGGTGACCGCACACAGCTCGGCCGGGGGCTCGGCCGGGGCAAGCACGACGATCCACGTTTCAGATGGCCTGGGCGCGGCGCGCGGCTCCTTGATGGCAAGCGCTGTTTCGACCGCCCCAAGAGGCTTCTGGACGACCCTCGTGGCCAGCTTCGAGGACGGGGCAGGGGCGCCGGTAGCAGACGGGACGCTGGTACTCTGGCGGACGTCGAGGGGCGTGTTGTCTCCCAGTGTATCGGAGACGGCAGGCGGCACGGCGCAGGTTCGGCTCGAACTCTTCGACGTGCTGCCGGAGGAGCTGGAAGAGGGCCTGTTCGTGGGTCTTCTGGCATCGTCCGGTCGTGCAGCCGTCACGACAGCCATCGTGCTGGCCTCGCCTCGGCGATGGGGACGGAATCCCCGACGATTGGGAGGCCACGTTTGGGACCGAGCCGGGCGTTTCGGACACGGACGGCGACGGGTATTCCGACTTCGAGGAGCTCGTCCTGCGCACGGACCCGCGAGTCGCGGCTGCAACGGGCGGACTGGGGGCCGACCTCGACCTGGACGGGGTGCCTGATGCTGTGGAACGGCAAGCGGGTCTGGGCCCGTTGTCGGCCGACACGGACGCAGATGGGGCCCAGGACGGGGAGGAACTGCTGCGCGGCTGGGACCCACGTCAGGCGGATACCGATGGTGACGGTCTGAACGACGGCACCGAGATTCACTCGACTCTCACGGCTCCCGAGCTGGCGGACAGCGACAGCGACGGGATCTCGGACTCCGACGAAGTGCTGCGATATGAG
The DNA here is from genome assembly GCA_016213865.1 of Candidatus Rifleibacteriota bacterium. The sequence goes on along the minus strand of JACQZL010000378.1, from coordinate 3,936 downwards.
ACCGAGCCCCTCCTCTTCGACTCGGATGCCGACGGAGTTCCGGATGCGAGCGAACTGAGCGCCGGATTGAAGGCCAACTCCGCGGACAGCGACGCAGACGGGCTTACCGATGACGAGGAGTACCGCCTGGGTATCTCGAACCCGCTCAATCCGGACACCGATGGGGATCGTCTGACCGATGGCGATGAGCATCGGACGCATCACACCTCCCCTGTTCTGCAGGATACGGACGGAGACGGCAGATCCGACCCCGAGGAGCTCCGCGGGGCCATTCGCAGCGACCCGCTGAGCCTGGACACGGATGCGGACGGCTTGCTGGACAGTGAGGAGGTGGCTCTCGGAACCGACCCGAGCAGACACGACACCGATTCGGACGGCTTCACGGACACCGACGAGGTTTCTCGCGGCCTCGACCCGCTGCGGGCCGACACGGACGGGGACAACCTCAACGACTGTCGAGAGCTGTACACCAATGCCTTCGATCCGGACAGCGACCTCGACGGCGTGCGTGACGACGCCGACAGTGTGATGCTTGCCGGCCGGCCGTACGGAGAGCTCTCGCCGGACCAAGACTTCGATGGCTTGAGGGACGGGGAAGAGCACACGGATCGGGCGCCCCTCAGGGGCGAGGCCGACTCGGACCGTGACGGGGTAGGGGACGGTCTTGAAGTGGCCGTGGGCCGCGATCCGGCGATCTACGAACAGGGTGCGGTGACTCCGCCCGGTGGGGGGACGGTGGCCTTCGACTCCATACGACGGGTCGTGCGCGGCGGCATCAGGCAGGACCTGCTGGCCGGCGATGCTGTCCTTGCCTCCGACTTGGGCCTGGAGGTCACCGTTCGGAGCACTCTGGCCGACGTCGCCTCGGGACGGGTTTCGTTCGCCTTCCAGGCCGATCCGTCGGCAGGGTCCGGCGCAACTCCACCGGGGCGCCTGACGGTGTCGCCAACCAGCTATTCCGTGCCGAGAGGAGTCAGCCGGTTCTACACGGCTCTGACACCGGCCTCGCCCGGGACGATCCAGGTGCGGCTCTTCACGGCGGCCGGAGCGACCCTCGCCCAGCGTTCGATTGCCGTCCGAAGGGTCGTGTCGATCCGCCAACTGGTTCGCGCGGCTGCCGACGGCAAGGTCACCACGCTCTTCGAGCCTTCGACCGGTCACTTCCTGCAGGACGCTCGCACCTCGGATCGCTTCATCAAGCTGATCCTGGACAACCCGAACCCCGAGCCCGTGGGCCTTCGTTTCTCGGTAGCTCCGGAGGCGGCGGGGTTTCTCCAGTCGCACGGTCTCGACCCGGGTGCGGGACCGAGTGACACGGAGATCCTGTACGTGGTGCCGAAGGCATGCACCGGCTTTGCCGTGAACGTCTCCTTCCGGCGAGAGCCTCCGGCGGGTCCCTGGCCCCAGAGGGTGCCGGTGCACATCGAGGTCGCCAGCCTGACGGCCGACCGGGTCGTGATCTTGAAAGAAGGCCGAGGACCCGAGCCGCGGAAGCTGCCAGAGGACTTGATGGTCGTCACGCGGCCCTCTGAGACCTACCGGGTCCAGGTGGAGTACTCGAGCGCGGTCGGGTGCCCGCTCGGCGAGGAGGGGGAAGGGGAACCAGAGCCCCCCCCGTGGAATTCGGCAAAGGCAGCCGCCGGCTCGCCACCAGGTAAGGAGAACCGCTTTGCCCTCGAGTTGCTCTCGAGCATCGGAAGGAAGCCCCCGACGAGCGCGGTCTTCCGGGTCAAGCTGGTCGATGCAGGAAGCGGTTCGGAGCCGCTGGTGGGCGTGCCGGTTCGGGTCGTGGCCCGGCGCGGGCCCACGGGGCGTCCGGGAGCCGTGTCCGCTGCTCTGCTGGTGGAGAACGGGACTGCCCGTCGCGCACTGACGAACAAGCAAGGGACCGTTACAGGGATCCTCGCCTACGCGGGCGGTCCTGGGGACGCTGTCCCGCATCTGGCTGAGCTCGAAGTCCTTGTCGGCGCGGTCGCTGATAGACCCGATCCCGAGCTCGAGCACGAGCTTGCGCAGTGGCCCGCGACGTTCGGTCAGAGGAGCCTGACAGGCCACTCGATCCTGTACGAAACGACCTCGCCGGCACGAGGTCGCATGGCTTTTCAGGTGCCCGTCGTACCTGAGCCGGTGTGGCAGGTAGCTCTCAATCTGTGGGAACCGGTCTTTGCCGAGACCGGCTTCTCGGGTCTGGAGCGACCGCCCATGCGTCACTTCCTGGACCTGCCCAACCCGGCGGATCAGGTCCTCTCGCTGGCGGTCTTCTCCGCCTATCGGCCTGGAGTGCCCGACCCGCTCTTCCAGAACAAGCAGTTGACCGGGCAAGCGCTGACGGCCGAGCTCTTCTTCCAGTGGATGTCCCAGGGCTTGATCTCGACCAAGGCGCTGGCCTCGCGAGCGATCGAGTGGGGTTGTGAGCGCGGTGCGGCGATGTGGGAGAACGGTGGACGGGAGGTGTCGGCCGTCTTGGCGATGACGGCTGCCCTCGCCGGTGCACTCTACGTCGCGGTTCGCTCCGGGCCGGCCAGCGGGGTGGTCGTGGCGGGCGTGAGCGGGGTTGCCATCGCCGCTGCCTCGCCGCATCTGCTCGCGGAGGCTTACGAGGCACTTCGGGGTTCCGTCTCCCCCGAGGTCTACGACGCGATGACGAGCCTGGTGGAGGGTCACTTCCGCGGCTCGTTGACGGAACTGGAGAACGCCCAGTTGCTGCAACGCGTGCTCGAGTCCTATCAGGGCGGCAAGTACCGGACCATGGCCGAGTTGCTGCGGCACCCGGAGGATGTGCCTGGCGTCGTGAGGGCCTGGGTCGGCTGGATCGACAAGCTCGCCAAGACAGCCAGTCGGCGGGCGGCCCTGCGGCTTCAAGGGGTGTCGGCCGACCTGGCGCTGAAGCTCGCGGCAGAGACCCGCAAGGCGCTGGTCCGGCAGACCTTGCTCCCAAGCGACCCGGCCCTCGACGCGTTGGTGGACTTCGTAGCCGAGTACGCCAAGGACGGCAACGCGGTGGACCTGGCGCGAGGGGCGTGGCGCGCCGTTGAGCTGCGCGATCGTCTGCAGGCCGCGCTCGACGCGGGCGAGTTGAAGGAGTACCTGGCCAAGCACGTGGGTTGGGACAAGCCTCGCGCCGCGGACGAACTGGCCCGGTCGGTCTTCGACGCCGTCACGACGACCGACACGCCGAACCTGACACGGACCGGCCTCGAGACCGTCGCCCGGATCATCGCGCACCAGCACACCCAGTACCCGCCGAACGATCCCAGGAACGGCGTCACGATCGCCCGCAAGCTCGTCGGCAACAAGGTGTTCCAGAACGAGGGGATTCAGACCCGGCTGCTCGAAGCCCTGCAGACACGCACGGACGGAGGCAAGTACCGTCTGATGGAGCGGGCCGGGTCGCGTACCTTTCTGAAGGACCTCGCAACTGCAGACAACCCAGGCAAGGCGTGGGAGGCCATCGTGTTGCACGACAAGTACCCGCTGGCCGAGTTCGAGAAGAAATACACACTCGATGGCGAGATCTTCGAAGTGGATATCGTCCACCCAAGAGGCATCGTTGAAATCAAGTCGGGTGGGATCGATAAGCGTGAGTACCCGAAGTTGCTGAGACTGCCTCGTGCCTTGATCGACAACGCCATCTTCGGTCCAGATGCGCAGTTCGTGATGGAGACCCATCAAGAAGACAAGATCCCCGCCGCGGAACGCGAGGAACTGACGGCGGCTGGCTGGGTCTTCAGGCACTTCGAGTAAGGAGCACCAGATGGGCGTGAGCTTCTGCATGGAGTTCGTAAAGGCGGGACACCTGGATCGCCGTAGCCTTCCCAAACCGACCTCGCTTTGGGCGGAGCCGATCCCGCTGCAGGTGGATGACGACGAGCAGGAAGACTTCCGCACCCTGCTCGAGTCAGATCTGGACTGCAGCTATCACCGCTGGTTCAACCG
>JACQZL010000377.1 GCA_016213865.1 Candidatus Rifleibacteriota bacterium | reverse complement strand
CGACAAGGGAGAGCAACTCTCGTTGCTCGAGGGCCACTGGGGCGGCGTGACCGCCCTGGCGATGGTCCGGCCCGGGCGGGTGGTCTCGGGTTCGGCCGACCGCAGCGTCATGGTCTGGGACCTCGATTCCCGCTGTAATGTCGCCCGGCTGGAAGGCCATACGCGGGCAGTGACTTCACTGGCGGTGGCAGACGACGAAACCCTGGCCTCGGGGTCCGCGGACAACACCATCAGGCTCTGGGACGTCAAACGGGAGCGTCCCCTGACGACTCTGCGTGGCCACGCGGCCTCGGTGACGGCTCTGGCCTTCACGGCCCGGGGACGACTGGTCTCCGCCTCCGAGGACGGCACCGTCCGCGTGTGGAACCTCACCGACGGGAGCTGTGAAGCGGTTCTCGACGCCTCGAAACCCCTGGCCTGTCTGGCCGTCCTCGACAACCCGGAGAGCGTCGTCCTCGGCGGACGCCAGGGCGGATGCTTCGCCCTGGAGCTGAACCCGAGGACCTGAGCCGCTCCACGGGCGAGCTGGCCGGTTGCCGGCACGTCACGACAGAGGGGGGCAGAGGACTCCGCTTCAGCCGATCTCGAGTTGAGAGGCCCTATCTGCCACTCGTTCATCCACCGCTTGGAGTATGGCCTGGATCCGAGCGACCTCGGCCTCCTCGAAGTACGGTTCGCCGCACTGGCTGCAGACCCAAGCGGCCACGGCCTCCAACTGAAGATGATACCCCTTCCTGTCGGCACTGAACGGTGCCGTCCCCAGGCTCATTCGGCCCTTGCACCACATGCACTCCACTGCTAACGCCTCCGCCTGTAGTCCGGCGACCATTGCTGGTCGTCGGGTCGGTACGCCGTGATGATCGCCAGGTAGTCGGGCTTCGGGGAACAGACGATGTGAATCACCTTTCCTCCATCACCCCTGCCGAGCATCAAGCAACTGTGGCCTCGCGCGTCTTCCGGGTAGTCCTCTATGACCAGTCCGCTCGAGACGGCTTCACGAACCTCTTGCGGCGATATCATGCGGTCGGGGCGGGCCATCTGCCGGGCAGCGTGAGGCAAGTACAGGATCTTCTTCAGGGCCGCTTCCCGGACCTTGACCAAGATCTCCTGCTGCCGCTTCGGAACGGCGTCGGACTTGCTCACTGCAGAATGATACAGCAGATTCGCCCCGACAGGCCTGCGCTGCTCGAGGAGGGGGGGCATCTGGTCGGCTGCAACGCGGCCTCTGTCGAGAGCGGCCAATGGACCGGCAATCGCGGTCTCACCTCGGGGCGGGTGCGCGCGGCAGCGGGTGCGTCGCCGCCACGATGCCGGCCATGTCGTCGAGCCTCACCACGAGGAGCCTCTCTTCCAGCGCGAAGAGGCGCACGGAGCGCGGCTTACAGAGCGGCATCCTGGGCGAGCCCAGCGACTCCCAGCGCCCGGAGGCGTCCAACCGGGCGAAGACCATCTGAGGCGCCTGGTTGACGCGGCCCAGGTCGAGGCCCTGGGGGACCGAGACCGTGTAGACGGTCCCTCCGGAGATGGCCACGGCGGCTTCGCGGGTCATGCTGTCCCGCGGCAGGGGCGGCGGCAACTCCTGGAAGGTGGCGCCGCCGTCCCGGCTGAGGAGGACGTGGAGCTCGCACTCGCTCGCGGATAAGACGACGACCAGGCCGCCTTCGGCGGCCGCGTCCAGCTCCCCCACAAGCCCCTCCCAGGTCGCGGTTGGAAGGGGCGAAACGCTCCACGGGCCGGACGCGCCGGAGGGCGAGGTCTGGAGCAGCAGGCCGGCATCGTGGCGCTCCCCCGAGAGCGGCGCGAGTGAAAACGCCAGGAAGCGCCGGCCGCTCGAGACGAGGCGGCAGCAGGCGCGCCTATCGACGGTGCGCGGCACCGAAGAGGCCGGCCTCCAGCACCTTGATCGCGACCTCGCCGCTGCCGCTTTGACGCACGCACCTGGGCTACCTCGAGGCCCTCCGTCACCGGCGGGATCCTGTGGAACACGCCGTTTACTCCGCCGGCCAACGCCTCGACCGTCGGCGGCTCGTGGTTCTCCACGGGCCTGTTCGACAACGGCGGCGGCGGGATCTCGCTCATCAACTTCGGCTGGGGAGGAGGTTCGTCCCAGCCGGACTGCGGCCCCTGCCCGCAGCCGGCGCCCTCACGCACGCCTGCTCCCGCCGCGTCACGCACGCCCGCGCCCTCGCGCCCGACCCACCTCGAACCGGACCGCAATGCGCCCACGGCCGAAGCTGCCAAGACCGGTGCGTCGCCCTCAATTGCTGACAGCGGCGCCAGCCCGCTGCCGGAGGCGTTCTGACGGCGATGCAGGTTCTGAGCTCGTGGGCCCGGTAGCGCGGGGCCCGGCGTCCCCGCATGCCCGAGAAGCCTTGCCGAGAGGATGGGCGACTGGGCAGGCTTCCGTAACGTGCTCGTCCACTTCCACGAGGGAGTGGATCACGACCGGTGCTGGTGGACCGCGCGCGAAGACCTCGACGCCATCGAAGAGTCCATGGCCTGGGTAGGTCGGCTCACGTAGCTCCGGGCTTGGAGGCCTGGACCGGAGACGGCCCGATGTCCGAGACCCCCCGTTTGTACTTCCTATGCTCCAGGCTCACTGGAAAGCAGCCCACGCACTCGTCGCGGGGAAGAAGGCTGGTTCAAGGGAACGGTCTGGCGACGCGGAAGCTGTTGTCGACGTCCGCGTCCGACGGTGACCCCCAGCCTCTGAAGGAGCCCCGCAAGCCCGAGGCGCCGAAGTAGTTGTGCCAGGAGCCGCCCCGAAGCACCCGTCCTGCCAGCGATGGCCGAAGCGGACCGGACGGGTCCCGGGTGGCCGACGAAGCGTACCCCGTTGCGTACCAGTCGGCGCACCATTCCCACGCGTTCCCGGCCATGTCGAGGGCGCCCACCGGAGAGCTCCCGTCGGCACGCGGGGTCAGTGCATCGGGTCCGTAGGAGCAGACTGGCGCGGTGAAGGCGTACCCATCCGCTCGTCCAGACCAGTTGGCGCGATACACGCCGTTCGAGTCCGGCGCCTGAGGACCCCATGGGAACTTGCGCCCCTCCTTGCCGCGCGCGGCGTACTCCCACTGTGCCTCCGTTGGAAGCTCGAGGCCGGCCCACTCACAGTAGGCTCGAGCGGCCTCCCAGGATACGGCCACCACAGGGTGTCGGTTGGCAGCCCACCCGGGCCGCTTGGGCGCTTTTCGTTGCTTCGCCTCACAGAACGCCAAGAACTGCCTCCACATCACCTCGTGTTTCCCGATGTAGTACGGCGAGAGCTCCACTCGATGGACCGGCTTCTCGTCCGGGCCTCCCTCATTCGACCCCATCGAGAAGCTGCCCGCGGGAATCGCGATCAGGACCGAGTCGTCCTTCGGATTGCGGAACTCCTCGTGGCCGAAGGCGTTCCGCCCCAGAGGCACGAGCCGTTGCTCGAGCACTATCGAGAGGTGCTGCGTCCGGCCCGCGACCACGAGCGTGGTGATCTCCGTTCTGGCGTGTCCAGCTAACTCCAGCGTGAAGCTGTGCAAGCCCGGTGACAGACCCTGCAGGGTCGCCGGCGTCGGCTGGCCGGCGGCCGTGCCGGCACCGCGGACGATCCGAGCGCCTGGCGGCCGGCTCACGATCCGAATCGCCCCCTTTGCGGGTGCCGCCGCCACAACCGGAGGGCTTGTTCGGGTGGCCTGCGGTCCAGACGACCCCTGCTGTTGCCTCGAGGCGAGCGCTGCTGCGATTACCAGTCCCAGGGCCAGAAGCCCCCCCAGGCGGCCACGCAGATTCGTACGCGGGGAATCGCTCACCGTGGATGCGGTGGAGGGCTGTTTGACGGGCGAGGCCGTTCGGCCCGGTTGCCGGCGATCCGGGCCAAGCGCAGGAACAAACGGCCGGCGTGTGCTCGCGTCATCCTGCTGTGCCGTCCTCCGCGCGGGCGAAGACGTAGCTGAGCGGTGGGACCGAGCTGCCGAGCCCTGCAGAAACGTCGTCCCCGCCACGACCTGTGCCGCGGCACCTGCTCCGGCCACGAGAGCAGGCAGGCGCGCAGTAGCCGACTCGAGTGCCCGCTCTCCCACCGCCTGGCGCAGGTCGTGCGCGAAATCCGGCGCCGTGGCGAACCGCTGCTCAGGGTCCTTCGCGAGCCCTCGGGCCACCGCTTGCGCCACCGTCCCGGGCACGGCTCGCACGAGCTGCTCCAGAGGCGGCGGCGAGTCTCGGATCTGCATCTCCAGCAGGTCCAGCACCCGGTCCGACGAAAAGGGTAGCTGGCCCGAGATCAGCTCGAAGAGGACCACGGCCGAGGAGTAGAGGTCGCTGCGGGCGTCCAACGGATCGCCACGGGCTTGCTCCGGCGACATGTAGGCGGGCGTCCCCAGAATCATCCCGCTCCGCGTGAGGTTTGGAGCCGATTCCGACCGCGCCAACCCGAAGTCGGCGAGCTTCAGGACACCTTCCCCGGTGACGAGCGCATTGTCGCTCTTCACATCCCGGTGCAGCACGCGACACGAATGCGCGTGTCCCAGTCCATCCAGCAACTGGACCACGAGCGCCACGGCGAGCTCTACCGGCAACCTACGGCCGTGTCCCAGCGCCGAGAGGGTGCAACCCCGCACGAACTCCAGCACGATGTACGGCCGACCCGATTCGTCGCCGGCGTCGAAGACCCGCACCAGGTTCGTATGCTGCAGACCTGCCAGGATTCGCCCCTCGCGCACGAACCTCTCCACGACCGCGGCTTGCGTCAAGATGGGCAGCTTGATGGCCACCGTTCGAGACAAGGCCCGGTGGGTGGCGAGATAGACGACGCCCATGGCCCCCGAGCCGAGGATCTCGTCGATGCGGTAGGCACGGAGCAGGGCAGCCGGAACCGCCGCCGGAGCACCGCCCGCGCTTCCTCCGCCAGAAGAGACGTTCAGCGGCTCGACGTCGAGGTCCGAGGGTTCCTTGCCGGAAGGCATGCCTTCAATCACACAACTCGTTGCAGAGGCCTCAAGGCGAAAGCAACTGTACCACGACAAGGGACGCGTTCGACGTGCGGGTTCCGAGAGGCGCCATCACCGTGTCAGCGAACGGCGCTGGGCCGCCGAAGGACCAGCAACCCCACCAGCAGCGGGCCGAGCAGCTTCACGGCCGCGCCCAGACGCACCGACAAAGGACGATAGGCAAACTCGACCTCGCGGTTGGCCGTGCGGACGTCCACCCCCCGGAAGAGGCCCGCGACGGTGGCCACCGAACGGTCCTGCCCGTCCACCCGGGCCTGCCAGCCGGGATCCGCTTGGTCCAGCAGCACCAGCAGGCCATCGCCCCGTACGTCGACCCTCGGCTGGACTCGCTCGGGTTCGCAGACCGTGAGCTCGCACTTGTTCCGAGATTGCGACGCGGCGCGCGAGACCGACCCGCAGGGCCCGATAGACGGTCCCCATCCCACCCGCGGCGAGCACGCCCTCGACCCGGAACTGGCGGCCGAAATCGGGGCCACGCCCGGCCTGGGAACCTGATTGGCCGGGCACGCTGTCAGGATGTCGGAAGCCTGAACGTCCTTCTTCCACTGCGCCAGTTGCTCCGTGACAAACGCCAGCAACCCACTCCGGATTCTGGTTTGCTGGCCCGGAGGGAGGTCGTCCCGGCCGCTTGCGACCGGCCCGGACAAGGGTTTTCTCGGCGAAAGTCGCCCGCTCACCCGAGGGAGTCTGCGACCGAAGCAGCATCGTCCAGGTGCCGGTGGCGGGGTCGAGGGTGCCCAGATTCACGAACGGCCCGGTCGGGTAGTCGAAGCGGAACTCGATGGAATCACCGGAGCGCCTGCCAATGCCGAGCATCTTCGAGTACCCGGCACCAAGCGTGTCGAGCAGGTGCATGCAGTGCGCGGAAGGTGGGGATCCGCATCATTGCTACCTCGAGCGAAAAGGTCTTGGTGGTGGCCGGTCTCCAGACCGGCCAGGATTGATGCGGCCTCAGGAGCGGGTCTGTCCTTCGACACGCGGCCTGACGGCCGCTGCTCAGGATGCACGAGCACCCGCTACCACCGGTTCACCCACGAACTGCGAGCGCACCCCCGATCCGTCGAACCCGCGACTCGACGACCTCGACCTCCTCCGGACCTGCGTACGGGACCTCGAGATCCTCGCGGCCCTCGACCAGACGTGCAACATCCACCGGATTCCCCTCGATACGGGGGCGCGCCGAATCCAGGGACAGCGCTGGCGCAGCCATGCCGGCCCTCCGCCCGCTGGCGGCCGGACTTTCCGGGCGCCCTTCACCGAACCCGTGATCGTCACCGGCGGCATCGTCTGGGAGGTGTTCGAGCAGGGCCGGTGCGACGGCGACGTGCACGTGGTCTTGCGCGGTCCGGCCGGTCAGGACCGGATCGACCTCAGCCTGCTCTATCCCGAGCGCGAGTCGACCCCCGGCCCGGTCGAGTTGACGCACGCCTTCGATCCGAGCCTCCTCTCGCCGGGAGTGAACCGCTTCCTGATCCGGTTTGTCGCCATCCCCGGCGGCGCCGTGGGCGCAACGACCGTCACCGGCCTGAGGGTCACCCTGGTCGATTGACGCCCGGGACGGGCCGGGGGACCTCGACGGCCCAGGACCTCGCCGACAACACGCGAGGCCCGGCCCCTGGGGGAGCGTGGCCCAAGTCGAGGAACACGCTGCCTGACAGGGCCGCACCGTTGCCCCGGGTCTTGCCGTTTGCTCGAGTGACTGAGTAAAATTACTCACGATGCTGAGTAATTAGCGCGAGGAGAGCAGCAGCTACACTCGACCGCTCCTGCAGTCGGTACTGGCGCGGCTGGGCGAGCCGCGACGCTTCCTTCAAGTACTGACCGGACCACGCCAGGTAGGCAAGACGACGCTCGCTCGTCAGGTGGAGGGTCGGTGCCGTCTTCCGGTCGTGTTCGCATCGGCGGACGGACCACTCCTGGAGGACCACGGATGGCTGGAGGCCCAGTGGCAACGAGGTCGACTGGAAGCGAGAGGGGCGAGAGGCGCGCAGGGGGCAATCCTGATCCTCGACGAGATCCAGAAGGTGCGTGGCTGGTCGGAGACCGTGAAACGGCGCTGGGATGAGGACACGGCCCGTGGCGTGCCCTTGCGTGTGCTGATACTGGGCTCCTCGGTCTTGCTGGTGGAAAGAGGCTTGGCGGAGAGTCTGGCCGGCCGCTTCGAGGTGTTGCGGGCGACTCATTGGGGACTGGCCGAGATGAAAGCGGCTTTCGGGGTGGGCCCCGACGAGTTCGTCTACTTCGGGGGATACCCCGGGGCGTGGCCTTTGGTACGAGAACCTGACCGGTGGAGAAGCTACGTCCTGGAATCGCTGGTCGAGACGACCCTGTCGAGGGACATCCTGTTGCTGCGGCCCGTCGACAAGCCGCCCTTGCTGCGCCGCTTGTTCCATCTCGGCTGTGCGTTCAGCGGAGAGGTCCTCTCGTACCAGAAGATGCTCGGGCAACTCCAGGATGTCGGGAACACGACCACGCTGGCGCACTACCTGCACTTGCTGGAGGGGGCGGGTCTCGTGGCAGGGCTGCCGAAGTTCCGGCCCGGGCCGAACCGGCTGCGGGCGTCGAGCCCGAAACTCCAGGTACTGAACCTGGCGCTGGCCACCGCCGTGAGCGGCCCGGACTTCGACGCGGCACGCCGGGACCACGCTCTCGCCTACGATTCCACGCGCGGGGCGTGCATCCTCTTCAGCGGACAGTGGACCGGGATGGTCAACGACACCTGGAACTGGAACGGGCTGAGTTGGGACCGTCTCATGCCCGGCACGTCTCCATCGACTCGCTCCGGCCATCGGATGGCGCATGACGCCAAGCGCGGCCGTACCGTGCTGTTTGGCGGGACTCTCTCCGAGACCTCGGGTCCTTTCTTCGGCGACACCTGGGAGT
>JACQZL010000376.1 GCA_016213865.1 Candidatus Rifleibacteriota bacterium | reverse complement strand
TAGAACGCCAGTTGCTTGAGCAGGGAGGCGCCCTTCCCGTACGTGATGTCGTCGAAGCTGTCGAAGGCCGCGTTGGTGTCGGCGACGGTCCCGGCGACGGGATGCGTCGTCGGAAGCTGGTCCTTGCGATAGGCCTCGCTCTTCTGGACGGTCAGGAACTCCTCGAAGGCGTCCTTGTACCTCGTGGCGCGAGCGAGGGCAAGGTTCCCGACGTAGGTCGCGAAGCTCTCGTTCAGCCAGAGCCCGTCCCACCACCGCATCGTGACGAGGTTGCCGAACCACATGTGCGCCATCTCGTGCAGCACGATCTCGGCCCGCTCCATCCGCTCCTTCGTCGTGGGAGCGTGGCGGAAGAGGAAGCGCTCGTTGAACGTGACCGCGCCCGGGTTCTCCATCGCCGACGTGTTGAACTCGGGGAGGAAGAGCTGATCGTACTTGGCGAACGGGTAGGCCATCCCGAAGTACTCGCGATAGAAGTCGAGCCCGTGCCGAATCAGCTCGAAGAGCTCGCGGGTGTCGACGTGGCCCTTCATCGACTGGCGGGCGAACAGGCGCGACGGGACGGCGCAGTGCGGGTCGCTGAAGACGGCGTAGGGCCCTGCGCCCACGAAGAGCAGGTAGGTCGAGAGGCTCGGCGTGGGCTCGAAGCGGTGTGCGACGGCGCCCCCACTTGCCGGAGCGCGCGCGGACTCCGGGCCATTGGCCACGGCGACCCAGTCCGCGGGGGCTTCGATGGTCACCCGGAAGCGGGCTTTCAGGTCGGGCTGATCGAAGCAGGGCAGCAGCCGGTGCGCGTTGAACGGCTCGAAGTCGGTGTAGACGTACTCGCGCCCATCGGCGGGATCCACGATGTGACAGACGCCGACGCCACTCGTGTCGTAGGGGTTCTCGTACCCGACCTCCACCACGTTCGGCCCGATTCTCAGCGCGGCCGCGGGCAGGAGCAGCCGGTTCCCGTCGTGGTCAGGCAGCTCGAGGTTCGCTCCATTCACGCTCAGGCGCTTCGGAGCGGGTCCCTTGAAGTCGAGCCGCAAGGCGGACCCCGTGCCGGCAAGGCGAAATCGGAGGACGGCCGCCCCGCCGAAGGACCTCGAACCGGCGGTAAATGTCAACGTTACATCCTCGCTGACGTCCGAGACCTGCGCCGCGCGGGCCCTCGCTTCCGTCTCGGTCAACAGGTCCACGGTGGTCGCCGCGGCGACGGCCGGAGCGAGCAGGCCGGCCAGCGCGGTCACACCCAGGCAGAGCGAGACCCAGCTTGCTTCATTTCGGTTCATGCGCACTTCTCCTTGGGGCTGACAGGACCCGGATGATGGACCGACTCCGCGTAGTCAGCAGCCCCTACTCAGCCTTTCCAAGTCCCGAGTCCCGCCTTCTCTCGCAGCCCGCCCATCCGCTTTCACACCCGCCGGCCCGGGAAGAGTCGCAGGCGCAGATCGAGGACCAGGCTCATCAGGGCCGGGATCAAGACGAGCGTGAAGACGGTCGACAACAGGAGGCCGCCTGTCACCACGGCTCCGATTCCTCGGTAGAGCTCGGAGCCGGCGCCCGTCATCACGACCAACGGCGCCATCCCGAAGATGGACGTCAGGGTCGACATCAGGACGGGCCGGATGCGGGCGGACACCGACTCCGCGACCGCGTCGGCAGGGGACAGGCCCTCCTCTCGCACCGAGCGCAAGGCCCGGTCGACGAGCAGGATCGCGTTGTTGACGACCGTGCCGACCAGGATGATGAACCCCAGCATCGCGATCACATCGAGCGCCTGGTTGGCAACGAACAGATGGACGCACCTGAGGGCCGCAACCCCGCCGAAGGCGGCCAACGGCACGCTGAACATGATGACCAGCGGATAGAGGAACGACTCGAAGAGGCTGGCCATCAACAGGTAGGTTATGAGTGCCGCGATCGCGAACTGGCCTTGCATTGCCAGGCGAGTCGAGGTCAGCTTGTCGGCCGTGCCGCTCAGCTGCCACTTGTAGCCGCCCTCGAGCAGTCCTTCCTTCTCCAGCGGCTCCGCGATCTTCTCGCGTACGATCTGCATCGCCTGTTCCATCGGAACGGCCGGCGGCGGGGTGATGCGCAGGGTGAAGGCGCGCTCTCGCTCGAAGTGGTGGATGATGTCGGGGCCGAGGGTTTGCCGGAACCGGGCCAGGGTCGAGAGCGGGACCAACCCCTCTCTGGGGACGTGGATCGGGAGCGCCTCCAGGTCCTGCGTGTGCTGGATGCGCCCGCGAGCCCCTCGGAGTGTCAGGTCGATCTTGCGGCCCTCCGGCGTGCGCACCTCCGAGATCCGCGCCCCGTCGTTGAGGACGTCGACCACGAAGCCCAGCTCCGAGGCGCTCATCCCGACCTCGGCCAGGCGCTCTCGGTCCGGCTCGATGCGCAGCTCCGGTTGTCCGAGCTCCAGGCCGGGGATGGGCTGGGTCTGGGCGCCCGGCAGGTGCTGCATCACGGCGCCGAAGCTGCGCCTCGCCAGCTCGACCAGCCTCTCGAGCTTCGGCCCCTGGAATTGCAGGTCGATACTGCGACCGCCGAGCACGCCCTGGTCGAAGAGCCCCGGCTGGATCACCACGGCGATCATGCCCGGGATCCTCGACAGGGCCGCCTGCACGGGGCCCCGAATCTCTCCCAGCGCCTCGTTCTTCGTCGCGCCCACGCCCAGGAAGGCCTGACGTGCAAAGGCGACGTAGAAGTAAACCGAGATCTTCGGGTTCGGACCGGACCAGAGCGGGGTCAGGTCACGCTCGATGCTCTGCGCGATGCGCTCGAACTCGTCCAGGTTGTAACCCGCCGGCGGGATCAGGATGCCGAACAGGAGGTTGTGGTTGCCGGAGGGCAGGTACTCGGTCGGCGGCAGCAACAGCCAGCTTCCCGCGAGCGACACGGCCGTCAGGACGAGGACCAGGGCGAGCCTGGCGGTCACCGAGCGGCACAACGTGCGGACGCTGTTCTCCAGCGCGGCGACAAACCTCTTGGCCCAGCTCGGGCTAGCCATCAACCGCATTGAACCCGTCATCCAGTGAGCTGCCATGGAAGGGATGACCAGGACCGAGACCACCAGCGAGAGCGTGACCGCACAGGCGATGGCGATGGCGATATCCTTGAAGATCTGCGCCACCTCGGCCTGCAGGAAGAAGATGGGAAGGAAGACAGCCACGGTCGTCAGGGTCGAGGCGAGCACCGCGAGCCAGACCTCCGTGGTCCCGCGCACGGCTGCCTGACGAGGGACCTCACCCCGTTCGGTACGAGTGAAGATGTTCTCGAGGACGACGATCGAGTTGTCGACCAGCATCCCGACCGCGAAGGAGATCCCGGCGAGCGACACGATGTTGATGTTCCGCCCCAGGAGGTACATTGCGATGAACGTCCCGACCGCGCTGATGGGGATGGCGACCGAGATGATCAGCGTCGGCACAAAGGCGAACAGGAAGAGATAGAGGACCATGACAGCCAGGAGGCTGCCGATGACGATGTTGTCCCGGACCTGCACCAGCGCCTCGCGGATGTACAGCGTGGCGTCGTACGCCTGGACCATCTGCAACCCGCGTCCCGGGAGCAGCGAGGCGTTCATCTGGCGCACGACCTCCTGGACCCCGTCCATCACCTCGAGGATGTTCGAGCCCGAGCGCTTCTGGACGTTCATCGCCAGGCACGGCACGCCCTTGTAACGGCCGACCATCTCCGAGTCCTTGAACGACCGGCGCACGGTGGCGACGTCCCGGAGGTAGACCAGGTCCTGCGGATCGTCCCGCAACACGATCCGCTCGAAGCGGGACGGGTCCTCGAGGGCGCCGACCATGCGGATGATGTAGGCGCGCTTGCCGTCGTGGACGTCCCCGGCCGAAACGTCCCGGTCTTCCGCCGCCAGACGGGCAGCCACTTCCGCCAGAGTCAGCCCTCGCTGGGCCACGGCATACGGATCGATCACGACCTCGAGCTGACGCTCCCGGCCACCGAAGATGTTGGCCGCAGCCACTCCCTGCACACGTTCCAGGCGGCTCTTCACCTCGTCGCGGACGAAGTCCAGGCACGTGTCGACGTCCTCCACCTGTTGACCTTGAGCAAGGCGGCGTCGACGTCGGTCCCTTGCGCGAACTCGAGCTGGATCTCTCCCAGTGACGGCTGCGAGCGGGACTCCATCTTGGTCAGGTTCTCGAGCGACTTGAGGACCTCTTCCTGCCGCTCGACAATCTCCTTTTCGACCTCGTTGGGATTGGCCCCCGGCCAGAAGGTCCGCACCGTGAGGACAGGGCGCGACACGTCGGGGGTCATCTGGATCGGCACCGCGAAAAGGGCTTGCAAGCCGAAAAGGGCGACCAGTAGCACACCGACGATGACCGTCACGGGGCTGCGGATGGCCTGCTCGATCAGGCCGGCACCCAGTTCACGCCCGCCTCGCACGCGAGCTTCCGGTGCGGTCGTCATCGGGCACCCTCCGCGGGCCTCGCGGCTCCGGCAGGTCCGCCCTTGGCCGGCCCCGCGCCGTGCTCGGCCACCGGCGCCCCGGGATGGAGGCGCTCGTTCCCGCGCACCACGACCCGCTCGCCAGCCTTCGCCCCCGAAAGGAGCACGACCGCATCCGCGGTCTCGTCACCCAGCTTGACGGGCATCGGGACAGCCTTCGCAGCTTCGACGCCCCAGACCATGGCCGAACCATCGGCGTTGCGCACCACCGCGTCCTTTGGGACGACCAGGCGGGTCTCGGCTTTGCCGATTGGCAGACGCACTTCGGCGGTCATGCCTGCCCGGATGAGCCCATCCTTGTTGGTCAGGCGCACCAGCATCTGGATCGTCCGTCCTCGCGGGGTCGTCTTGGGGGACGAGGCGTGGACCTTTCCCTCGAGTGTCCGCGGCGCACCGACCGTGCTCGCGAACTGGACCTGGGCGAGGGCCAGCATCTGAACCGCGTTCACTCGCGATTCGGGGACCAGGACCGCGACGTCCACCTCCGACAGATCGACCAGCTCGGCCACGGTGCCACCTCGGGCCACCCAGTCGCCCACTTCCACCTCCACCTTTCCGACTTGCCCGTCGAACGGTGCGACGACCTCCATCTGCGACAGGGCCGTCTCTGCCTCTCGCTGAGCGGCCACCGCTCGTTCCCACGCGGCGCGCGCCTCGGCCAGCTCCTCGGCCCGGGTGCCTGCCGCGAGCAGAGAGAGCGCGGCCTGAGCGGCCACCAGCTCGGCGCTGCACATCAGGAAGCGAGCGTCGGCCTCGTCGTGCTCGGCTGCCGTTCCGGCTCCGCGACGGAAGACCTCGGCGGCGCGTGCCCTGCGGCGGCGGCTGTCTTCGACGTTGGCCGCGCACCGGGCCACGACGGCCTTCTGTTCCGCGAGCTTCTCCGGACGCTCGCCGGCCACCAGCTTGTCGTAACGAGCCTTCGCCGCGTCGGCCTCCGCCTTGGCCGCGGCAGCGCGCGCCCGGGCCCTGGCGGCATCCAGACGGACCAGGAGTTGGCCTCGCTTCACCTTCTGTCCGAAGGTGACGTGCCGTTCGAGCACCAGCCCTTCCTCCGCGGCGGCCACTCGCGACGCACGGACAGCCTCTACCGTGCCCGGCAGCACCACCGTCGGCGCCACCAGCACCTCGCGGACGGGTTCGAGCGCGACGCCCGAGGGACCGAACTGGGCGGCGACCGGCAGTGCGCCTGCCAGCCAGATCATCGCCAGGAGGGCGGCCAACCGCCGGGGCCGCGAGCGGTAGAGAACGGCGCCAGGCCGCGGGTGCGACGCCGAGAGTCCCGAGTCGCGAAACGGTGGACTGACCCGATTCCATGCCGCAAGTTGCAGGCCCCAAGCCCCAAGCTCCAGACCCCAGGCCGGAGGGCAGGGCCCGATCGCCACGTCACGCATCACGTCTTCAGAGAGTTTCATTGGCAGGTCCACCTTTGCGGGGCCAGGGCCGGGAGCCTCGTGACCGCGTACCTCACGCACCCCGCGGTCGTCGGCGCCGGCATCTCCCGCCGGACAAGGCGACCAGTATACTGCTCCGTGGCCCCGGGTCACGGATGGCCTGGCAGGCTCTCTCGCCAACGGCACACCCAAGGAGGCAATCGTGTCGATACCCCATCGGCTCCGCCGGCTCTGCGCTGCTTCGGTCCTGGCTCTTTGTCTGCTCGTCGTCCTGGCCCAGCCGGCAGCGTCCGAAGATCGCCGGCCCCATGCGTCTCGCCTGCAGTTGATGTCCTTCAACTGCGAGTTCCT
>JACQZL010000375.1 GCA_016213865.1 Candidatus Rifleibacteriota bacterium | reverse complement strand
CACGCGACGGCGACTTGCCTGGACCTGTGGAAGCGGCAGGATGCCGCTTCTACCTTTCCGACGCCCGTCATGCCTTTCCTGACGCTGGATTTAATGCCATTGGGCTTGTCCCCCGCTTGTGGAGCGGCGACTCGGCGGTAGCGGGCCACAAGCATGTCCTGTGCCTGTCGAAGGGGGCCCGCGCTACAACCCCTTGGACCATGCCCCCAGTCATGCGGCTCCCCGGGGTCCTGCGCGCTCCCCGTCCGGTCTCGCCGGCTTGTCACGCCTGCCTGAACAAGGTAGTCTGCAGCCATGGCACGCCTCGACCTGGGAGGCCCCTCGCAGGCCTGAGTGGCCGGATGGATGCTCCCGTGGCAGCGCCCCGAAGGACCGAGACCGTCAAGATCCTCCCTGGCCCGTCCGCGCGCGCCGTCGTGCTGATACCCCGCGTCTTCGTCCGGGTCGAGAAAGGACCGGATCGCGATGCCCAGGCCGAGCTCTGCGACGCGCTCGTCCTCGGGAGAGACAGCCGGTGCGACCTGCCGCTGAGCGATCCGTCCGCGTCCTTCCATCACGCCCGGCTCGACCGGGGGCCATCGCAGATCGTGGTGGAGGATCTCGGCAGCACCAACGGCACCTTCATCAACTCTGTTCGCGTCGAGAAGGGGCTCGCGTCGGCCGGCGACCGGCTGCGCGTGGGAGAGACGGTCCTGGTGCTGGAGACCACCTCCGAGCCGTGTCTGGTGACCCCCGAGCCGTCCCGATCGCTGGGCGGTCTTGTGGGCGCTTCAGAGCAGATGCGGCTTCTCTTCGGCATCCTCAAGAGAGTGGCGCCGACCCATCTCTCGGTGCTGATCGAGGGAGAGACAGGAACGGGCAAGGAGCTCGTGGCCAGGACGATTCACGAGCTGAGCCGCAGGGCGTCCAGGCCCTTCATCGTGGTCAACACGCCTGCCCTGGTCGGCTCGCTGGCCGTCAGCGAGCTCTTCGGCCACGAGAAGGGAGCGTTCACCGGCGCGGAGGGGCTGCATCGAGGAGCCTTCGAACGGGCTTCGGGTGGAACGGTCTTCCTCGACGAGGTGGGCGAGCTCTCGGCCGAAGTGCAGGCCCAGCTCCTCCGATTCCTGGAGTCGCGGACCTTCGTGCGGCTGGGAGGAGACAAGCCTCTCGTGGCCGACGTCCGGATCGTGGCTGCGACGAATCGCGACCTCGCCGCCATGGCGGGCAAGGCGGGGTTCCGGTCGGATCTCTTCTTCCGGCTGAGTGAGTTCAGGCTGCGCACCGTTCCCCTGCGAGACCGGCTCGGGGACCTCCCGCTCCTGGTAGAACATCTCGCCGAGTCGCTAAAGGAGCGTCTCGTGGCCTCGGGCGAGCCGCCGCGATTGGGCCCGGAGGCCATGGCTCGCCTGCGGCAGCACTCCTGGCCCGGCAACGTCAGAGAGCTTCGCAACTACCTGGCCCGGACGTTCGCGCTGGCAACCGAACCCGTGATTTGCCCGCAGGATCTCCCACCCTTCGATGAGGTCGGCGTGGGGGCACCGGACAAGCCCGAATTCCCCCTACCCCGGCCCTCCCCCTCCGGGGGAGGGTGGGGAAAGGGCAAGTCCGGGGGCGACTGTCGCGTGGCCGGGGATTCCACGGACTCTCCCGGTGCCGCGCAGACCGTGACAGACCTGCAGAAGGTGAAGCAACTGGAGCGGGAGATCGTCCGACAGGCCCTGGTTCGCAGTGGCGGAAGCAAGGCGCAGGCGGCCAGAGAGCTGGGCATCCCGGTCACCACGCTCAAGGACCGCCTCAAGAAGCTGGGGCTCTGAGCCGAGGCCGGGCGCCCTTCTTGGTGTGCTCCTTGCTTGTGCGCCGGTGGTTCCCTTGGACCTTCCGGTAAGCCGCCGTGGAACAGGAGACTGCGAGATGAGAGCTGTGACGAGCACCCGCCTTCGGACCGCCCTGGTCGTCCTGGTGTCGATGCTGTGCGCGACCCCCGGCATCGTGCCCCCGGGGTGCCGCCTGGTACTGGCAGACGACTCTCCGTCCTTTGACGGGTTGGAGACCTCGCGGCCGCGCGCCGGCCGCAGCCTGCCTTCGTGGAGCTCGCAGTTCTCTCCGACGATCGTATTCCTCGGCGACAGCTTCACCGAAGGGCCGGGCCTCGCGCCGGCCGAGACGTATCCGGCGCTCATCCAGGAGAAGCTGGACGAGGCTGGCATCCCGCTCACCGTGATCAACGCCGGCGTCGGCGGCAACACCGCCAGCGAGGGGCTCGCACGGCTCGACTACTGGCTGGCCAGGAAGCCTCTGTTCCTGGTCGTCAACTTCGGGACCAACGACGCCAACGGCGCGACGACGGCTCCAGCCGTGACCAGCGAGTGGCTGCGGGTGAACCTGGACTGGATCGTCAAGCGCGCCCTAGCGAAGAAGACCTGCGTCGTCCTGATGCCTACCAAGTTGCCGCCGTCTCACGACCCTGCGCTGGTGGCAGGCTTCAAGGCCGCCTTCGAGGCGGTCTCCAGGGATAACCAGGTGCCCCTCGGCCCGGGACTCCTCGACGGCGTCTGGGGCGACGAGAAGCTCTGGCTCCGCAATGGCCATCCCAACGCCATGGGACACCGTGTCATCGCCGGCAATGTCTGGCATGCTCTCGAGCCCGAGCTCGAGCGCCGCCTGGGCCGGTGACCAAGGGCCCACGCCCGCTACCATTCACGCTCCTTTTCTCGCCAGACGCCCCGGCCTCGCAACGACGACAACCCCGCCTTCGCCGTCCCGCCGGCCCCACGCGTGCGCCATCGCCGGCATCGATAGCCGGCTCGAGTGACGTAGAATGCTCATGGAGACTTCACAAAGTAGAGGTGCCGACGTGGTGACAACCCTCACGGTCAAGATGCAGATCCCCTCCGGTCGCAAGCTCGAGATCCAACTCCCCGACGACGTGCCGGAAGGCCCCGCCGAGATCGCCCTCGTGGTCGTGACGCCTCAGGCCGACGCCAAGCTCGCGGGCGAACCCTACGGCTGGGCTCGATACTGTCTGGAGAACCCCATCCAGCTGGAGCGCACCGACTTCTCGACCCACCTCGAGGACTTCACCGGACGGAGGTCCTGACCTGTGCCCGCCTCCGACCTCTTCCTCCTCGACACCAGCTACCTCGACGCTCTCGTAACCACCAACGACGACCACCACGACCTCGCCGTGACCTGGACCCGCTGCCTCGAGCAACGCCACGCCCGGTTCCTCACTCACGAGGGCATCCTGACCGAGATCGGTGACGGCTTCTCCCGGCCCGGGCGCAGAAACACCGGAATCCACCTCGTGGCCTGCTCCAAGTGCATGACCGGCATCAAACCTGGAAACGTGGATGCGGGTAAGCCGCTCTAGGACAGGGCGTGTAACGCTGTCAGGCCACCAGGCACGAACGAAGGGGCGGCCTCGCGGCCCCCATCGCGGCCCACGTCACCTGCAACGGGGCGATCCTCGCGACCTGGATGCTCCAATGACTCGCCGCCTGTGTCTGGTCCTGGTCCTGGCGCTGCTCCTGGCGAGCTTCGCCCCGGCCGCGGAGCGGGCGCCGCTCCCCGGACCGCCCACCGACTGGCGCGCGGTCGGCGATACGCTGCTCTACGCCGGGGCCTCGTGGGACTCGCTCGATGCGT
>JACQZL010000374.1 GCA_016213865.1 Candidatus Rifleibacteriota bacterium | reverse complement strand
TGACCGCCCAGCCGGTACTGCCGGACAGCCTCTCCCGCCAGGGGAAGCGTCTGCGATTTTCGGGGCTGTACCGAAGCCCTCAACGTCGGTATAGTTCCTGCGGTCGAGAGCCAGCCCAAAGCCAGGATAGCACGCACATGGTTGACGCCCCCCTGCAGCCCCCGAGTGCTTGGTCTGACGAGGAGATCTGCCCTGAGGGCCTGACAGGACTCGAGACGACGGCGACCACGTCCGTCCTCGGGTTGTTTGCGGCTCCCGGCGTCTGCTCTTGGGTGTTGCTCGACCCGCCAGGGGACTTCGTACGTCGAGGGATGGTCGTCAGCTCATCGTCGTCACCATGGGATGGGTTCCTGCGCACCCTTCGCGAACTCTGGCCCGACTGCGGTCCCTTCTCGGCCATCTGCCTCGATGGACAGCCGCTCCCAGATGGTTGGCCCTCGGACGTCCCGGTCGTTTCCGTTTCTCGGAGCCAGCTTCGAGACTGGGTCCGTCAGGTTGATGCCGACGACGTCGTCGAGGTTGACACCCCGGGTGTGTTGCAGGCTGCCGTGGCACGCACGGTCCGAGGGTGGCTCCCGACCCGGATGAAGTCCCTTCTGATGGCCGCAGCGGTGGCTCGGATGGGGCTGCCGTCCACGAGGCCGTCCAGGACCACGCGACGATTGAAGCTCTCCCTGGCCTGGGAGGGGCCCCTTCCCGAGCCTGGAGTTGCAGCGGACGGCCTGATCGCTTTCCTCGGTGCCGAGCAGGTTCTGGAGGCCCTGGGGTCCGAAGAAAGGGAACGGCCTGTTCGTGGCCGAGGGAGGTAGGGTGGGAGAGAGCCAGAGGGACACCCCTCGACCAGGTGCCATCCTGTACCTGCGCTGCTCGAGCGTGGGACAAGCGGAGAAGGACCTCTCCATCCCTGCCCAGCGCCGTCACTGCGAGGAGTTCGCGGTCCGAGAGGGCTACGAGGTCAAGAAGGTGTTCGAGGACCCGGGCATCTCCGGAACGACGGACAGCAGGCCTGGCTTCCAGGCTGCCATCCAGTTCGCGTATGAGACGGCAGGCGTCAAGGCGTTCGTCGTCTACGACACCAGCCGGTTTGCCCGGAACCGGATGGACGCCCTCAAGTACAAGCTCGAACTCCGGAAGGCCGGGATCAAGATTCTGTACTCCACTCAGACGATCGGTGACGACCCCGATGGCGAGTTGATGGAGGGCCTCCTGGAGTTGATGGATGCTCGGTACTCCAAGGTGCTGGGTCGGATGGCACTCAGGGGCATGAAGGAAAAGGCCAGGAAGGGCCTGCGCCCCGGCGGTCGTGCCCCGCATGGATACAGACTTCTTCGCGATGACGAACCACGCGAGTCCATCGGCAACATGGCTCTCGAGCCGCTGGAGGCCCAGGCCGTCAAGCTGATGTTCGAGCTTGCCAGCCAGGGGCTTGGGAAAAAGGCCATCGTGGAGGAGATGGACAGGCAGGGGTTCCGTGCCCGTGAAGGTGGGAGTTTCAGCAAGTCCGGCGTCGGTGCCATGCTCCGCAACCCCGTCTATCGGGGAGATCTGGTGTTCAACAAGTACGGGCACGGGCTCGCAGGGAAGGGGCCGAAGGACGCCTCCGAGTTCATCGTCGTTGAGGGAGTCTTCCCTGCGATCGTCTCAGCTGAACAGTGGGAGCAGGTTCAGGATCAGCGGCTCTCCAGGATGCCCTCCGAGACTCCCCCTGGTGCGGTCATCACGCCCCACGTGTTCACCAGCCTGGCTCGATGCGCGAAGTGCGGCGCTGGTCTGACGGTGGAGAGTTCCTATGGGCAGATGGGCGTGGCGTACACGTACTACTCCTGCTCCAGCCGGAAGAAGAAGGCCAAGCGCACCTGTCCCGGGGTCCGGGTCCGGACTGACCGTGTCGAGCCCGTCATCCTGGACTTCATCTACTCGAAGCTCCTCTCGGATGACAGCATCCGGGAGGTCGTGGAGAAGCTGAAGGGCCTCAAGGGCACCCTCGCCGAGGAGCACGGCCGGGAGCGGAGCCGGATCGAGGCCGAGTTGACCCGCCTCAAGGCCAAGCTCTCCAAGCTGCTAGACCTCTACGAGGACAACAAGCTGGACAGGTCGACCCTGGACGAGCGCCTTGCAACACTCCAGGAGAAGAAGAAGGGTCTTGAAGAGAGGTTCGCAGCGCTTCCGGTCTCCCCCGATGCCAGTCAGTTCGAGGTCCCGGGGAGGTTGATGCGGGAGTACCGAGACGGTCTTCGGGAACTCCTGGATGGCCGCAGCCCGGTCCAGACGAGGAGTTTCCTGTCCCGGTTCATCGAGGAGATCCGGATCAGCGAGACCCAGGCTGTCATCGTGGGACGCCTGGATAAAGCAAGATGCACCAGCAAGCGTGTTGCTGGTGCATCGTTAAGGCCAGGTTGGCTCCTCGAGTAGGACTCGAACCTACAACCTACCGGTTAATAGGAGGTAGGCTGAGTGGTGCTGACCCGAGAGAAAGCCAGGCTCAAAGCGCTTGAACACGAGATCGGTTCGTCGGCGAAACTCTCAGAAAGTCGCAGAAAATCGCCCCGATCTGCCCACGATCTGCCCACGGTTATCCACATTCGCCGGAGCGCCGGAAAGCCGAGTCCAGAAATCGGACTTTCGCCCGTGGAGATTCTGGCCCGCCCCTGTCTCGAACTCACCCGAGGCCCCGGCCGCGGCGCCTACTTGCCCCTTGCTGGCCGGCGAGCCTCGCTCCAGCGTCTTTTCATGAATCGCCCGTGCCCCCGGCGCCCGTAATCACGAGTGACACTCAGTCGACACTCATGCGACGCCCGCCCCCCCCGCCCGGCAGCCCCTACCCTACGCCCGAGGCCGAGTACGTCGAAGGCCCCGGCGTCGGGCTGCGGGAGCTGGCGGTCAAGTGGGGGATCGGCTTCCGCACGATCGCCCGCTGGTCAACCGGCAACGACTGGGCAATCAAGCGGCAACGGTTCCAGGCCGACATCGAGCGCCAGGCGAGGGAGCGGCGAGTTGCCAGGTACGTCCGCCAGCGAGAGCGTGTGCATGACGGCAACGCCCGCCTGGCCCGGGCGCTTCGGAGCGCGGTCGAGGCGCGCCTGTCCGGCCAGCCAACTGCAAGGGACCTTGCCAGCCTGTCGGCCGCCTTCGCCCGCGTGGCCCGGGAGCTGCGGGTTGCCTACGGTCTCGAGGCCCCGACCGGCATCGACCCGACCGCCGGTCAGCAGCCCCCGCCCTGCCCGGACAGCGGCACCGCGCCGGACGTGCGAGAACGGCTGGAACGTGCGTTTCAGGCGGCCGGTTACGGCCCGGAACCGGAAGAGGCGCCGTGAAGCCGAGGCGCGACCTCTGCCCGCGGGCATCAGCCGGCCTGGCCCGCGCGTTCGCCGGGACGCTCGCGACCCCTAGGCCACCCCCGTCACCCCGCGAGCTGGAACGTGAATGTCGCACGGCCGCCGGGTTGGTTCAGGCCGTGGGACGCTCGCTCGAGCTCGGCAAGAACGGGCACACGACCGGTGACTTGTTGGACCTCTCGGCTGCGCTGGCGCTGGCCAGTCAGGCCGAGCGGCTCATCCTGGCCGAGGCCGCGGCAGCCCTGGGCAGGCACGCGCGACTGACACCCGAGCAGGCCCAGACCGCCGCGGACAGGGAACGGGCCGGGTTGCGGGCCGCGCTGGCGCGAGACCGCCAGGCTGCCGGGGCCTGCGCCCGAACCTGCCCAGCCGGCACCTGGACGCGAGCGCGCGGGCTCTGGTCGCCGCCAGGGTAAAGCCGCTCTTCGAGGCCGAGGCGAGAGAACGGCAGCACGCAATCCGGATTCGACCTGGCACCCACACGGTCTTGGCCCGCCCCGTTGAAGCCGCCAACATCGTGCTACCCTGGCCGGCAATGGGCCGAAGTGCGCTGCCGCCGGAAGTCGTCCGAGTCATCGAGGCTCGGGAGGGGACCTGGTCAATCCACGCTGGCCCCGAGACCGTCGTCTAAGGGCTCGATTGGGGCGACGTGGTTGCCGTTGCCCGCACGGCCGCGACCTGGAAGCGCACCAAGGACGACCGAAAGCAAGCCGCTGACGGCTGGATCGACGCCGTGACAGGCCGGGACACCTACGGCCGGCGTATGTACCTGGCCGGCAAGCAGGTATACTTCGACGGAGAGTGTTGCTGGCATGTCATCACGTTTCACGAAGCCGATTGAGAACCACTGCCCCGATTGCGGCGGCATCCTCGAGCGCGCCATCGTCACCGAGACGTACCACGTCGAAGGCCGGGACGTTCTGGTCTCGGACCTGCTGCCCTATCGTTGCCTGAGCTGCCGGACGCTCGTCTGGACCGAAGCCGAGTTGCGTCGGGCCCGGGAAGCCGTGGCGTTGAAGCTGCGCAAGCTCGCTGCCTGACGGTGCGGCCAGGGTTGCTCGGGTGGGAGAGTTTCGCCCTGCCTGTCAGTCGGGGTGCTGCGCCCGACCTGTACACACACCGACCGGAGTGTGTACAGAGGACTCGTCACTGACTCGCCGGTTGACGCTACGGAAACAGTCTTGTATGCCATGGAGGGTATGAGCACGAAGCGCGTAGGCAACCCCAAGCTGGAAGTGGCGTACCTCCGCGTCTCGACCGACGAACAGAAGCTCGGCCCCGAGGCCCAGCGGGCCGCCGTCGAGTCCTGGGCCGACCGCGAGCGCGTCACCGTGGCCGCCTGGTGCGAGGACTGCGGCGTTTCCGGCGGGAGCGACCTCGACGCCCGCCCGGGCCTGGTCCAGGCAATCGCCGAGCTTCGGGCCAACCAGGCCGGCGTCCTGGTTATCGCCAAGCGCGACCGGCTCGCCCGGGACGTCTACATCGCCGCCACTATCGAGCGGGCTATCGGAAGCTGCGGCGCCCGCGTGGCTTGCGCCGATGGCGTGGCCAACGGCGACACCCCGGCCGACGCCTTCCTGAGGACCATCCTGGACGGGGCTGCCGAGTACGAACGGGCCCTGAACCGCGCCCGCGCCCGGGCC
>JACQZL010000082.1 GCA_016213865.1 Candidatus Rifleibacteriota bacterium | reverse complement strand
CAACCACCCGCTCAGAGCATGGGAAACGTTTCTCAGATTGACTTGTCGGGCTCAATTCGAGCCAAACTGGTAGGCGATCGGGGGCAAGAGGACCCAACGCAAAGACGCAAAGACGCCAGGACGCAAAGGTGGACAAACGAGTCACCCCTATGGCTGAGACTGGGCGGGAGAATCCTGTCAGCTCTGACTCCCTTGCGTCCTTGCGTCCTTGCATCCTTGCGCCCTTGCGTTCGGTTACCTCGGCCTACTCGCCTCGCGCGCGCCAGGCCTGATGCGGGCTCCCATCCTCCCCGCGGATCATTGTTTCTAAAGCCATGACGGATACTTCCAAGCGCCCCCAACGCATCCTCTCGGGCGTCCAGCCCTCGGGCAAGCTCCATCTGGGCAACTACTTCGGCGCCATCCTCCAGCACCTCCAGTTGCAGGACCAAGGAGAGGCCTACTACTTTATCGCCAACTACCACGCCCTGACGACCATCCAGGACGCCAAGCTGCTTCGCGAGAACACGCGCGACGTGGCCGCCACCTACCTGGCCCTGGGGCTGGACCCGGCACGGGCCGTCTTCTTCCGCCAATCGGATGTCCCCGAGGTGACGGAGCTGGCCTGGCTCCTCTCGACGGTGAGCGGCATGGGGCTGCTGGAGCGGGCGCACTCGTACAAGGACAAGATCGCGCGGGGCCTCTCGGCGTCGGTCGGCCTCTTCTGCTATCCGATCCTGATGGCTGCCGACATCCTGGCCTACCAATCCGACTTCGTGCCCGTCGGCCAGGACCAGGTCCAGCACGTCGAGATGACGCAGGACATGGCTGCCTACTTCAACAACGCCTTCGGCTGCGAGGTCTTCCGGAGGCCCGAGTACCGCTTGAACCACACCGCCAAGGTCCCGGGTACGGACGGCCAGAAGATGAGCAAGTCCTACGGGAACACGATCGGGATCTTCGCGGCGGGCTCCGAGTTGAAGAAGTCCGTCATGGGCATCGTCACGGACTCGACCCCGCTGGAAGAGCCGAAAGACCCGTCGAAGTGCACGGTCTATGCCCTGTATGGGCTCTTCGCGACGCCCGCCGAGCTCGAAGACATGGCGGCCCGCTATCGCAAGGGCGGCTTCGGTTACGGCTCGGCCAAGAAGGAGCTCCTGGCCAAGATCGACGCGACCTTCGCACCCTACCGGGCCAGGCGCCAGGAACTGCTGGCCAGCCCCGATCGGATCGAAGACGTGCTGGTCGACGGGGCTCGCCGCGCCCGGGCCGAGGCCCGAAAGACGCTGGACACCGCGCGCGCTGCCTGCGGGTTGTAGCGCGACTGCCCCGGCCGTGCAGCCGGCGGAACGGTTTTTGAGATCACCAATCTCCACTCTCCTGTTTTCTGTCTTTCAGTTGGCCTCCTGTCCGGAACCGAAAGACAGAAGCCAGAGAGTTCAGACTTGAAACCGGGGGGCCGACCGCCGAGATCGTCGCAGCGCGCGATGACGGTCGGAAGTCGTAGAACAGGCTTTCAGCCCTCGTCGACTTCGGGGGCGTCCTCCCCGGCTGACGGCAGGGGCTCCCGATAGAGCGCGAGCTGGGTGTCTCCGTAGCGCCGGAGCTGCTCTTGCACGAGGCGGCCGGCTCGCGCGGGCGCCTGCTGGCGGCGCGAGTGCTCCAGGACCAGCAGGCCGCCGGGTGCGAGCAGCGGATGCGCCCCCAGCGCCGCCGCGACCTTTGGAACGTCCAGCTCGTAGGGTGGGTCCGCGAAGACGACATTGAACCGCTCGGTCTGCGCGGCCAGGAACGACTCGACCCTGGACTGGATCACCTCGATCTCCTCGGTCGGCTCGAGGAGCCTGAGGTTCTGGCGGATGGTCCAGCATGACGAACCGGAGGACTCGACCAGGACGATGCGGCCCGCGCCGCGGCTGGCAGCTTCGAGGCCGATCGCCCCACTTCCCGCGTAGAGGTCGGCGAAGGCGATCCCGGGGCCCAAGGGTCCGAGCAGGTTGAAGAGTGCCTCGCGCACGCGGTCCGACGTGGGCCTGAACTTGCCCGCTCGAGGGCCCTGGAGTCTTCTGGAGCGATACTTGCCGGCGACGATTCGCATGGAGCAGCAGTCTGCACTTTACACTCTTGCAGCCCGGGGTCGCTGGTCCGTCGTCAGTGCCGGCGGTCGACGTAGGCCCCGTAGCGGGAGAAGAGCTGCTCGCGCGTGGCCGCGAGCTCGGGGGCGGAAAGGTGCGGGTCCCGGGCAATCAGCCGGAAGGCCTCCTGACGTGCCGACTCGAGCAGCGCCAGGTCCCTGGGCAGAGAAGCGACCCTCAGGACCTCCAGCCCCGCTTGCCGGGTCCCGAAGAACTCGCCGGGCCCGCGCAGCTCCAGGTCCTTCTCGGCCACCTCGAACCCGTCGCAGGTCTTCTCCAGCACGGACATCCGCTGGCGCACAGTCCGCGAACGGACCGCCGTCACCGGGAAGAAGACCGAGGGGTGCGAGCCTCGTCCGATGCGCCCGCGGAGCTGGTGCAACTGTGCCAGTCCGAACCGATCCGCGTCCAGGACGACCATGACGGTCGCGTTGGGGATGTCCACTCCGACCTCGACGACGGTCGTCGCCACCAGGACGTCCGCCTCGCCGCGACGCATCGCATCCATCACGCGGGCCTTCTCGACCCCGGGCATCCGCCCGTGCAGCAGCATTGCTCGGAGGTCCGGCAGCCTGCTGGTACGGACCTCGGCGTACGTACGCTCGGCTGCCTGTACTTCCAGGGTCTCGGATTCCTCGACCAGGGCGCAGACCACGTAGGCCTGGCGACCCGCGGCCACCTCCCGGCGGATGAGCTCGTAGGCCTCTCCGACGCGCTCCATCGGCAGGGCCCGCGTGCGGATCGGCTGGCGGCCGGGCGGCATCTCGTCCAGCACCGACACGTCCAGGTCGCCGTACAGGGTCAGAGCCAGCGTCCGCGGGATGGGAGTGGCTGTCATCACGAGCAGGTTCGGGTTCTCTCCCTTCAGCTTGAGGCGGGCCCTCTGGTTGACCCCGAAGCGGTGCTGCTCGTCGATCACCACGAGCCCCAGACTGCGGAACTCGACCTCACCTTCGAGCAAGGCGTGGGTCCCGACCGCGAGGGCGGCGTCTCCGCTGGCCACGGCCTCCACGGCTTCGCGGCGCTCGCGGGCGGACTGGCTTCCGACGAGCAGTTCGACGCGCACGCCCAGGTCGGCGCAGAGCCTCCGGATCGCCAGGAAGTGCTGGCCGGCGAGGATCTCGGTCGGCGCCATCAACGCTCCCTGAAAGTCCGCGCCCGCGGCGGCCATCAACGCGGCCAGCGCGACGGCGGTCTTTCCGGACCCGACGTCTCCCTGGACCAGCCGGGCCATCGCCCGCGGGCCCTCGAGGTCGGCCAGGATCTGGTCCACGGCGCGCTCCTGGGCCCCGGTCAGGCGGAAGGGAAGTTTATGTCTCAAACGGTCCACGAGACCCTTAGAGTCCTTGATGGCCACCCCGGGCCGGGCGACTGTGAAAAGGTGGCGCCGCACCGCGACCGCCAGCTCCAGGAAAAAGAGCTCCTCGAACCGCAGCCGGCGCCAGGCCCGCTCGAGAGGCCCGGAACCCGTTGGCCTGTGGACCTCCAGCAGGGCCTCGTCCGGAGGCAGCAAGCCCCGCTCCTGTACGAGACGTGGCGGCAAGGCGTCGGGCAGATGGCCCGGGACGGCCCGCAGGGCTTCTCGGATCGCCCGGCGCACGGTCTTCTGGTGCAGTCCCTCGGTCAGAGGGTAGATCGGCACCAGCCCCGAGGGGTCCGAGGCTGGCGCCCCGCCGGCGTCCAGGTCGAGCTCGAGCTCCGGCGAGCGCATCTCGAGGGTGCCTGTGCCGTGGTCGGGCTCGGGCGCCCCGGCTCCGCGAGCATCACCACCGGAAGTGAGCGGCCCGGGACGGAGCCGGACCGGGCCGTGGAGCCGGACCGTCGTGCCCTTTCGGACGGCCTTGGCCAGCCAGGGCTGATTGAACCAGACGGCCCGCTGCTTGAACCAGACGGCCAGGAGCGTCCCGGTGGGGTCCTGGACGGTGGCTTCCCGCCACACCTTGCGCGCGGCCCCACGGTGCTCGACGGCCTGCGTCACGGTCCCGATGACGCTGGCCGGGGCGGTGCGCGGCACGTGGGCCAGGGAGCCGTCACCCGCGGGGGCTGGGACCAGCTCCGAAATGGGGGTGACGCGGCTGCGGTCCTCGTGCCGCACGGGCAGGAGCCAGACCAGGTCGCCGACCGTACGCACCCCAAGACGATCCAGGAGGCGTGCGCGTTCCTCCTTGACGCCGCGGAGCGCGGTGATCGGGGAGGCGAGCCCGGGACCCGGCTCGGGGCCCGCTCGTTGGGTTGCGACTCCCGACTCTCGACTCCCGACTCCCAGACTCGAGCCCAGGGGCTCGGGGCCTGGAAGACGGCCCGCGGCCCGCGGCCCACGAGACTCGCCCTTCGGCTCGGGGGGTGGGGTTCGAGCCACGGGGGTCGAGGTGCCGGCCTCATCCAGCATGCGCTCGAGCGAGGCGATCGCGGCCGGCCGGGAGGGCGGGGCCACGCGGGCATAGGTCTGCACTCGACGGATGAAAGCGGTCGGAACCAGCGCGCTGGCCTGTTCGCGAGCTTCCCACTCCCGCATGGTCCCGATCAACCGCGCAAGACCGCCCACCACGGCGCGGTCGCGGAACCCTCCGGCCCGCTCGGCGACCAGCACCTTGCGCAGCCACGCGAGCATACCTTCACGGGTCATCATGGCCTGTCGAAATCAGGCTGGGGGAAGCCTCACGCCCCGTGCCGACGCGTGTGGGCTCAGGGAGCCAGCGCCCGCAACCGTTCGGCCACGTCGCCTATCAGCGGAATCCTCCACAACTGGCCCGCTGCGGCAATTCGGGCGCTGCGGTACGCCGTCCAGACCAGGGTTGCCAGCAAGACGACCGATACGACTCCTCCCACCCACGGAACGAAGGCGAGCATCGACGCGGCGACCTCGGCCAGGAAGAGGACGATGCCCTGGCGGCCGTGCGTCCGGGTGAAGGCCGACTCGCAGCGGCTCATCGTGGGCAGCAGGCAGAGGACCGGGACGTAGGCCAAGGCCGAGAGGAAGGTCTCTTCGGGCCCGGGCTTCTGGGTGCCGCCATTGTCGCTGGCCGGCCGTGGCATGGCGGTGATTCTATCACGAGTCCCGAGTCGATGGGGTGCGACGCCGGATCGTGGAGAACCGGGAGCCGTTCGTGCTACTATGGCGGTACCCCGCCAACAAGACTGGATGGCGGCTTCTTTCCCCTCCGTTCGTCCTGAGGAGCGCTCCGCGGGAACTGACTAGCAATCCTCAGGGTCAGGAGCGCGTCTCGAAGGACGGACGGAGGGGGCCGCCATACGGTCTGAGCCGGAGGCGACCCTTCGGCAGGCTCAGGGGAGCCTCCAGACGGGGAGGCTCGGCCGGGCAAGATCGCCACGACCTCAGGGACGCTCAGAATCACGGGCAGCGAGTGTCCGGGAGCAGTTGCATCAATCGTCGGTGTGCTTTGGTAGCGGGCAGCAGCGGTTGGGTGGTAGGTGTGCCGCGCGAAGGGGCTCACGGTCACCAGGGTACGATGCCCACCGATCACGCGGTGTCGCAACCTATGGCAGGGGTCTGGGCTGTTCCGCGGTCGTCGGGCCAGAACCCGGCTAACATCAGCGATAAGCTGCGGCCCATCCAAACGTCTGGGAGAGCCCGACCAGCACTCCCAACTCCCGAACAACCAGTCACCTCCGCTGGAAGAAGGCCGTCAGCTTCATCGCGTTGTTATACGGGCGGCGAACCCGGGTTCACTACAATTGCCGGTCTCTCCACGATGGACCGCCCTAACGTCGCCTGGACCGCTGCCTGGATTCCGGTCTTCGCCGGCACATCTCCGGAGTAGCCGGTGACAGCACCGCCTCAGGCCGATACGTCGGCAGGGACAATCCGAACTCCTCCTCGACCGCTCGAGCTCGCCGCCGGATGAGTTCCACCTGTTCGCTCAGGGTCAGACCCTCCATCTCACGAGCACTCTGCTCGCGAATCTCATGCAGTTCCTTCATTAGGTCTTTCGTCGAGTGGCTCATGTCACTCCACTTCCTCTGGGGTGACGATGTCAATCTCTGCATAGCCGTTCAGCTTGTTGAGAGCATTGACCTCGCGTTTCGTCTTCAACTTCACAAGGTGCTCGCAATTCCAGGACACTATCGCATCTAGCCGATTCACCACGGCGATCGCTACATGCGTCGCGTCGTCTACGTACTTCCTCGGGATCGGCCCCTGCAACACGTAGAACTCGGCCAACT
>JACQZL010000373.1 GCA_016213865.1 Candidatus Rifleibacteriota bacterium | reverse complement strand
GGACCTTCTTTGCGTCCTTGCCCCTTTGCGTCCTTGCGTTGAAGACAGGCACCGTGGCCACTCGACGACGCGGCTTCCCACGTTTCAGGGACGCTCCCCGATCGGGTTCCATGCTTGCGTCGCGGCCATCGACCTGCTTCAGCTCTACCTCTACGACCAGAAGCTCATCACCCCTGGCACCCAGCTCCAACACCAGTGGTTCCGCTCCCAGCGCCACGCCCGCGAGGCCCTCTCCTTCGACTTTCCCGAGAAGGACCGCATCATCCAGCTCCTCTACCAGATTGAGAAAGCCCGGGACACCCTCTGCTACGACCGGCCCTGCCCCATGGAGCAAGTCCGCGAAGTCCTCGGCACTTTCAACCGGCTCCGCGAGCTCTTCCTCTCGCTCGGCGTCCGCGAGCCCGATGAATCCCAACCTCCTCCTGGGCTACGCTGCCGACTTCGTCGGCTTCTTCCTCAACTCCCTCTCGCGTAACCCCACATGCTCACCAAGCTGATCGTTCGCAACTTCAAGCGTTTTGGGCAAGTCGAGATCGAACTTGGAAATCCCGTCATCTTCATCGGTCCCAACAACTCCGGAAAGACCTCTGCCCTGCAAGCCATGACTTTGTGGCACATCGGCCTCGCGAAATGGACTGAGCGACGTAAGGGGAAGTCCGCACCAGAAAAGCGCCCCGGCGTCACCATCAACCGCCGCGATCTCCTTGCCGTGCCGGTCCCCGACGCAAATCTCCTGTGGAGAAATCTCCACGTTCGGAATGTCCAGCGAAGCGGGGACAGACAGAGAACGCAGAATGTCTGCGTCGAAGTTGTAGTTGAAGGCGTGACCGCAGGAAACGCGTGGACCTGCGGTCTGGAGTTCGACTACGCCAACGAGGAGTCGTTCTATTGCCGGCCTCTACGCCTGCAAGCTGATCCTGCAGCCGGGCGCATGCCCGTGCCGGATGAAGCTGCCTCTGTTCAGCTTGCTTTCTTGCCTCCCATGTCGGGATTGGCAGCCACGGAAGACCGGCTCGATCCTGGAGCTGTTAATGTCCGTATCGGGGAGGGACGGACGGCGGAAGTGCTTCGCAACCTCTGCCATCGCATTTACGAACAGTCTGGAGACAAATGGACTCTCCTCTCAGGGCGCATCGAGAGTCTCTTCTCGGTCACGCTCGAACCTCCGATCTACGTCGCCGATCGCGGGCAGATCGTGATGCAGTACCGGGAACGCGGCTGCCGATTTGATCTTTCATGCACTGGCCGCGGCCTTCAACAGACTCTCCTGCTGTTGGCCTACATGTACGCCAATCCGGGCGCCGTGCTCTTGCTGGATGAACCAGATGCTCACCTCGAGATCTTGCGACAGCGTGAGAATTATCAGGTCTTGTGTGACGTCGCCAAGGAGAACGAGAACCAGCTTGTCGCTGCCAGCCACTCTGAGATTCTCCTCAACGAGGCAGCCGAGCGGGACGTTGTCGTGGCGTTCGTCGGCCGTCCCCACAGAATCGATGACAGAGGCAGTCAGCTCCGCAAGTCGCTGGCAAGTATCGGTTTTGAGGATTACTACCAGGCCGAACAGAACGGCTGGGTGCTCTATCTCGAAGGTTCTACCGACCTGGCCATTCTGCAGGCCCTTGCCGCTACCCTCGGACATGCCGCGGCCCTTCACTGCCTGCGGCGCCCGTTCGTGAAATACGTCGGCAACGTACCTCGTCAGGCTCTCAGTCACTTCCATGGTCTCAGAGAAGCAGTCGACCACCTTCAAGGAGTGGCGGTCTTCGACCGCTTGTCTCAAGAAATCCACGAGAGTTCGGCTGCTTTCTTGGGCCTGACTTGGAGAAGAAGGGAAATTGAGAACTACCTCTGCACGCCCGAGGTTCTCGAAGCCTACGCCAGGGCCCACGCCGAAAAGGAGTATCCCCCGGGGACCTTGTTCTCCTTGCCCGAAGTGCAGAGACGTGTGGCATCCATGCAAGACGCCAGTCGCGAAACCGCGGAAGCCCTGGACATGCTCAAGAACGTATCGCCATGGTCGGTTGACACCAAGGTCAGTGAAGACTTCTTGGAGCCTCTCTTCAGAGCGTATTTCAGGAAACTCGGTCTCCCCAACCTCATGGCCAAGAAGAACTTCCACGAGCTAGCCGCCTTCGTCCCTCCAGACAAGATCGACCCCGAGATTTGCGAGAAGCTCGACGCCATCGCTCGCGTTGCGGCCTCGGCTCGGCCGGCTCAAGAGGAGTGATCGTCCGTGAGCCCCCAGTAGACCAGGTCATGGGTACGGTGCTCGAGCTCGCCGTCGGGGCCTGGCACGAACGCGAGGGCAGGGAGATGCTGGAAGAGGCCTTCGCCGAAGCCCACCGGCTGGAGGTCGTCGCAGCCTGCAGAGACGATGGCGGGTCGAGGTCAGTCTCCCACTTCAGTTCAGCACGACCACGTCCTGGTCCACCGTCACCCCCAGGCAGACGAAAGAGCCCCCGCACCGGGTCAGCCGCAACGCCGCCAGGTCCACGTTCAGGCCGAGCCGGCGCGAGACCAGCGTCCACTGCTTGCCGTCCTGGCTGCTCAGCAGGTCCAGCGACCTCTTGGCGCCGGCAGCGGACTTGCCTTGCGACTGGTCGCTCGCGAGGCAGGCCAGGTAGAGCCGGCCGCTGTCCGCGATCAGGCTCGAGACGAAGGGCCTCCGGCCGGGGCCCAGGGGCTCGACCGGCTCGGAGGGAGGGTGGAGAGCATCGGGCACCAGGACCACTCGCAGTCGCCCGCTGGCCTGGTAGCCGATCGCCAGTTGCCCGCCGACGATCGCCACGTCGGGCGTGTCGACCACGTTTTCGAAGGGTGGGGTCACCGGACGTTCGGCCGACCACTTGCCGGCCCGGGGCTCGGTCGACGAGAGAATGCGAACGCTCTGGGCGCCGGCAAGTCGTCCGCCGAAGGGGCCCTCCGCCAGGGCCTTCATCCCGCCGGTCTCCGCTTGGTGGACGAAGACGCAGAGGAGAGTTGGGCCCAGCCGCCGGAGCTGGCAACAGCGGATTCCCCAGTGGGCGTGCGGCAACGGCCACGGGTTGGCCGCCGAGACGAGACGGCCGGCGGCGCGATCGAAGCTCGTCCAGCGGATGCCCGGGATGGCCTCCGGGGTAGCTTGCTGCCAGGTCAAGAACTCGACGGTGGTTCCGCCGGGCAGGGCCAGGCCGGGCTCGTGGGCGACGCTGGGAACCGAAGCCACGGGTCGCCAGCGTCCGCCCGTGTCAGGCCGGAACCAGACCTCGGCTCGGGACGATGCCCGGTCGCTACCCGCGCCCCAGGTGGCCACGAACCCTTCGCGGCAGTGCTCGACGGTCGGCCAGCCGATCTCCCCCAGCTCTGGCGTGAGTTGCTCGGCGGGGCCCCAGGTGACGCCGGCGTCTGGACTGGTACGAGCCAGGATGAAGGACCCGTACCGGGGACTCGCCTGCTTCCACAGGGCCACCAGAGACGGGCCGGCCGCGGCGACCGCGAGTCCCTTGGCGTACTCGGCCCTGCGGTTCAGGAGCGCGAACCCGGCCGGCGTGGAAGCCAGGGTCTCGACCTGGCGGTGCCAGGCGACCGAACCGACCCGCAACCCCAGCGTGTACCGAGCGCCGGGAGCGAGGCCAGGGACCACGAACAGCCGGTCCCCTGCCGCCAGTTCGACCGTCCGCGGAGCCTTGCCGTCCGGGCCCGCGCACGTGGCGGTCGCGGGCTGCGAAAGCGGATGCGATAGACGGACGCGGACGCGATCCGTGCTGACCGCGACCTGGTCCGCATCGGGCAAGCGGGGCAACTCGTTCGAGTGCCGCTCTCGGTCTCCGGGCCCTCGCGCTCCGGTGCCGGACGTGGCGGAACCTGCCGGCACCGGGCCTCGCATCGCCACGGCCGCCCACCAGGCAACGGCCAGCACCGCCAGAGCGGCTCCGAACAGCATGGCGAGCCGCGACCGCGCAAACGGAGGCCGGTGGCCGGAACCCGGAGCGCACACGGTGGCCTCGCTGCTCGCCAGGCGGCTTGGCACGGCCGAGGTCCGGCGCGGCTCCTGCGTTCGCTGGACCGTGGCCGCAGCGTCGACCTGACCATGACTGGACCCGCCGGCGTGAGCGGCTCGGCCCGTTCCGCTCCGGACCGCCGGCGTGAGCAACTTCGCCAGCATCGGCTCCAACCGGGTCAATCGTCCCGTGGCAGCCGCGGCAGTCGGCCGTTTCGTGCCCTCCACCGCCAGGCAGTCCAGGAGCAACGCATCCAACCCGGCCGGAATCCGGGAATCGAGCTGTCCCAACGGCACCGGCTCGTTCCGCAATTGGACGCGGAGCAGCTTTCCGAAGTCGCTCGCCTCGAACGGCTTTCGGCCGGCGATCATCTCATAGAGGATGACGCCGAGAGCGTAGACGTCGGCCGCCGGCGTCGCGACCTCGCCCGAGAGGACCTCGGGGGCCATGTAACCCGGAGTACCGAGGATGACGCCCGACGCGGTCTGGACGGCTTCTCGGTCCGAGAGCGCCTTCGCCAGGCCGAAGTCCGCCACCTTGACCTCACCGGCCGCCGTCAGCAGCACGTTCTCGGGCTTGAGGTCCCGGTGCACGATCTCCCTCTCGTGGGCGTGGGACAGGCCCGACCCGATCGCCCGGGCGAGAGAGACGGCCGCGGCCAGTTCCCGTGGGCCGTGTCTGGAGAGGAGGTCCCCGAGCGAGCCTCCGTCGATCAGCTCGACGGCCAGGTACGGGTGCTGGCCCGCGAAGCCGGCGTCCATGACGCGCAGCAAGTTGGGGTGCGCCAGTTGGGCCTGGACCTTGGCCTCCCTGAGGAAGCGGGCGCGGGTCTCCTCGACCCCGAACAACCCGGGTGCGAGGACCTTGAGCGCCACTTCCCGGTCGAGTGCCTCCTGGACGGCCAGGTAGACCGTGCCCGAGGCCCCCGACGCCAGCGGGCGCACGATCCGATAGCCCGGAACTCGAACCGTGCCTTTCATCAACAGACGGCCCTCAAGCGCGAGGCAAGAGCAGGAGTTGCAGGTTCTCCAGGTGGGTGCGGCAGAAGGACATGAACCGGCGCGCGAACATGCGCTGGGTGCTGTTCTGCAGCACGCGGCCCGCGGCAAGGGAGCCCCCGACGAAGAGCCCCCAGATGACGGCCGGCGCGAAGGCGCCCGCGGCTGCAATCACCAGGGCCGGGCCGATCCCGAGCAGCCCGAAGACCACGTTCGCCCAGAAGTTGTTGACCGTCAGCTCGGGATAGGACGCCTCCCAGGTGAGCTCCGTCGAATCCTCACCCTCCGCTCGCAGGTGCAGGCGGAGAACGGCTGTTCCCCAGGCAACCGAGAGGCCGGTCTGGCCGTCGAAGGAGATCCGAGGAGTGATGATCGCGTGCTGGGCGCCGCCGGGGTGCCAGATCGCCCCGGCGAAGTGCTCGGCCAGACGCTGGCGGACCTGGGCGACGGAGCCGTGGCAGACCAGGCTCCCCTCTCCCTGGCCGAACAGTCCCAGCGCCTTGTCGACGTACTGGTCTCCGACGCCGACGGCCCGCGCAATCTCGAGGAGCTGCGCGCGCGACGTCGGTCCGGCGGGCGCCACGTTCGGGCGAGTTTGCATCTGGAGCTTGGTGGCGAGCGCGATGATCTGGCCCACTTCCTTCTCCGAGTAGGTGCGCGGGCCGGCAGACTCCGGACCGACGAGGAGCGGGGCCGTCGTGGCGGGGGCCGTCTCGTCCACTCCCGGGCCGGCAGCCGCGGCACTCGGCCGTTCGTCCGCTTCGGCGTTCGTCTTCAACGGCCTGTTGCGAGTCGACTGTTCGGGCACGGGGTCACTCCTCGTTCACTCTGGCGGCGCGACGGACGTGCCAGTCCTCTCTGTGAGGACCGGGCGCGACCATCGCGGGCCATCTTACGCCTTTCCGGGTCCGATCGAACTGGAGGATCCGGCGACGGCCCCCGATTGACGGTCGCCTGTTCATCCTTCATAATCAGCGCACTTCACACCCATGGACTGTCTCGTGCCCAAAATTCGCTTTTTGATCCTGGCTGCCATCCTGGGGTCCTTCGCCACGGCCGGCGTTCACGGCGAGGAGCCCTTCGTGGCCTACCTGGTGCTGCTCAAGCCCGGCCCGGCCGCCGATGCGGGGCTCGAGGACGCGCCGTTGCCCCTTGTCACCTCCCAGTACATCCGGAGGTCGACCTGGCTGCCCAGAGCGGCAACCCGTCGATTCCGTCTCTCGGCCAAGAAGCAACGCCACGCCACGCGGCTGCAGCGTCTGATGGACGGGCTGCGGCAGGACCGCCGGCGATATCGAGACTTCAACTCGCTCTGGCTTGCCAACGGCATGCGCATCGTCTGTACGGCCAGCGCGGCGCGGTCGCTCGCGCGCGAGCCCGAGGTGGCCGCGGTCGTCCAGGAGCCGTTCCTCTCGGTGACCCTGCCGGAGACGGCCGCGCGCACGGCCTCCTCCGCCGGGAGTTGGCAGCTCGACGCCTGCGGCGTCCGGACGCTCCGGGATTCGATGGGCCTCACGGGGAAGGGGGTCGTCGTGGGGGTCCTCGACACCGGCGTCGTGGCCCAGGGGCCGCTCGAGGGGCAGATTGCCGCGTATCGGGACTTCACGTCCAACCCGTCGGCTTCACCGAGCGATCCCATCGGACACGGTTCCGAGGTCGCCTCGGTCCTGGTCGGCAAGGAGAGCGGCGAGCAGTCGGGGGTGGCCCCCGGGTGCCGGCTGGTCGTGGCGCGGGTCATCGAGGAACTGGAACTGCCCGCCGACGATTCGGGCCGGCGCAAGGTCGTCGGGGCCTTTGCCGGTCGCATCCTCGAGGCAATGCAGTGGATGCTGGACCCGGACGGGAGCGCGGTGGCAAACGAGACCCCCCGAATCATCAACAACTCGTGGGGGTTCGGCAACGGCAGCTATGTCTCGCAAGACTACTTCCGCTCCGCGATCCTCGCCTGGAACAACGCGGGCACGCTGGCCGTCTTCTCGTCGGGCAACATCACGGGCATGAGCGCGCCCTTCACGTTCTTCCCGGCCTCCTATCAGGAGGTGCTGGCCGTCGGTGCGGTCAACACCGATCGCTCCCTGAGCCCTTTTTCGGCGACCGGAGATCCGAAGCTCGACCTGATCAAGCCGGACCTGGTCGCGCCGGGTTCGAGCGTCCTGGCCTGGAGCGCCCAGGGCGGCTACGAGCTCTGCGACGGCACCTCGTTCGCTGCCCCGGTCGTCTCGGGGACCGCGGCTTTGTTGCTCGAAGCCTGGCCGGAACTCAGCCGCCAGGAGCTCTGGGACCTGCTGACCTCCGCCGCCGCCGACCTCGGCGAGCCCGGCCGAGACCGCCAGTTCGGCGCGGGGCTCCTGAATGGCGAGGACGCAGGGCGCCGGCTGATGCAGCTCGCCGTGTCGAAGCTGACCGAGGCCAGCACTCCGGAGGCCTTCCTCGAAGGGCTCGAGCGCGTCCTGAGTCGACAGGAGCTTCCGTTCGCCGCGCAAGCCGCCGCGGAAGCGACCAGTCAGTACGTCGCGAAGCTCTCGGCCCAGGACAGGGCAGCCCTGCCCCGGTTGCCGGGCGACAAGTTCCCGACCGCCAAACGGTACCTGCTGGGCAATCTGCATTAGGCGGGAGGGCGATCCTTCCGATGTTCATGCCGACCGGAGGTCTGCATGAGCCGAGTTCTCCATTTCCCCAGGCAAAGCTGGGCTACCCGTCTGTGGTGGTCGTTCTGGCGCTGGCTCCGGCCCGTGGAGCGAGGGCGGCCACGGCTCGACGACAGGCTCGAATCCGCCCTTCTCCCGTCGCAGGGCCGGCCGCGGACGCCCCAGCAACTCCTGACCAACCAGCGGCGGGTCGTCGACGAGTTGAGGCGCCTCAACCAGCTCCTGGCGCGCACGAACTCCGACCTGGGCATCGCCTCGCGCCGGCCCGGACGCCGCTCCGGCGGGGCCGTCCTGGACCTCGTCTCTCGCCTGCGGCCGAAGCCCGAGAGCTGAGAGAGGAGCGGGAGCTGGGGGCCTGCCGCAGGTCGCTAGGCCTTGGAAGTGGGCGTAGTATGATAGGCTTCGGACGGGCAACCAAAGGTCAGAAAGGCAGCAATGGCCAGCGCAAAAGAGGCAATGACCAACATCATTCAGGCCCAGCCTGATGACAGTACCTATGACGAGATCCTCCGCGAGTTGGCGTTGGCCCGGATGGTGGATCGCGGTCTGGCCGACTCGGATGCCGAGAGGACCATCTCGAACGAGGAGATGGGACACCGCATCCGGACATGGGGGTGCGAACGCAGAACCCGGGGGGCGTACCACCGAGTGCGTGGCCCAAGGAGTTGGAGCGCGGGCCCCCTTTGACAAGCTCAGGACATGCTTGTGGCCCGCTGAGGTAGACGGACCGCTCCACGAGCGGGGGACAAGCCCCCGCGCTACACCACTCAAGAGACCAGTTGCGGTCGTTGACCCACGAACCGCCGACGCGCCCCGGACATGGCGGGGTCTTTCGCCGCACCGCGGGCCGTGATATCTTCAGCAGCGGATGCTGAAAGCTTGCCCCCGCTGCCAGGAACTGGTGATGGACACGAGCGGCGAATGCCGCAAGTGCCAGAAACGCTTCGCCGCGGATCGCCTGCCGCCGCTGACCCGGCATGAGGCGACTCGCATCCTGCAGGACCGCCAGAAGGAGAAGGCGACCCTCATGGCCGGGAACCCGGCCGCGGCACGCCCGCGCTTCGCCTGGCTGCGGTATCCGCTCAAGCTCATCGGCTGGGTCCTGGGCGTGTTGACCCTGTTCTTCCTTCTGCACCTCCTGGTGATGGACCTGACGAAGGACTGGCGCATCACTGCCTCGCTGGCGGGGCTCACGTTCTTCTTCGGCACCATCTCTCGGGCCGCTCTGGACAAGTCCGCCGTCTCCTTGCCCTTCGCCACCGGCCGCCTGGCCGAGGTCGAACAGGCCATCCATCTGCTCGAGGAGGAAGTCCTCCGGCTCAAGGCCGCGAAGTAGGTCACGGCACGTCGACGCCGGCCAAGGGGAGCCCCGCAACGACCAGAACGACCGCGAGAGCCCAAGCGATGACTCGCCGATTCTTTCTCTCCGGATTCACGCTGGTCGACTTGATCATCACGCTCCTCTTGCTGGTCACCCTGGCCGGCATCGGCGGCTTCTACTATCAGGAGTTCCGGGACTCGCAGAAGCTCGCCATCGCCCAGAACGAGCTGGAGACCTACTGCCACGCGGTCAGCGCCTACGAGCTGACCACGCCGACCCCCGTCGACGACCAGCTCATCAACACGTACACCCGGGCCGGATTCCCGCCGCTGCAGTTCCTGCTGGTCGCGGGGACGATGCCCGCCATCAACCCCGACCCGTGGGGGCGCGACTACCAGGTCTATCCCGAACGAGGCGAGATCTGCTCGTACGGGCCGAAGGCGCCCGACGACGGCGACTTGGGGGCCGACGACATCTGCTGCCACTACACCAAGGGCGTCGTGAAGCGGCCGACGGAGGGCGGGGGCGGCGGGAGCCTCTGCGACACCGATCGGCAGGCCCCGGTCGTGATGGAGATGGAACCCGCGGGCACCGTCGACCGGGCCGACGTGCCGGTCCGGTGCACCTATTACGACAACCCGGGCGGCTCGGTCGTGGTCGATGAGACGAAGAAGAAGCCGAAGCTCTACATCGACACGGAGGACGCCGATCAGGCCGTCGCCGCCGGCAAGGGCTATCTGAGCCGCTCGGCCAACCAGATGGTCTACACGACCCTCGCGGGATACAAGGAGGGTCCGCACACGGTCGTGGCCCAGGCGGAGGACGGATGCGGCAACGTCGCCCGCAAGCAGTGGAGTTTCAACGTCGAGCTGTCACGGGTCACGATCGCCTGGAAGCAGCCGACGCAAGGCGCGCAGGTCCGCGGCACCATCAACATCGGCGCCAGCATCTACAACCAGGGCCGGCCGATCAAGCGCTGGACCCTGTTCATCGATTCGAAGGAGATCGTCTCGGGCAGCAGCACCTCGGCCACGGAGGGACAGGAGCTCACGCTGGTCCCGAGCAGCGGAGTGCCTCCCTACGACACCCGGCTGGTGGCCGACGGCGCCCACACGCTCTCCTTACGGGTCGAGACGGTGACAGGTCACTACGACGAGTCCTCCAACATCATCAACGTCGACAACACGGCCCCGGTCATCCGGCAGATCTTCAATCAGACCACGCCGGGCACCAGTTGCCTCCATGCCCAGCGGATCACGACGACCGTGGCCGACCTTGGCGCACGGGCCACGGACAACTACCAGGTCCGCAACGCAACCTACTTGATCTACAGCGTCGATCAGTCGACCGGCGTCACCGTCTCGATCGCTCAGGGCATGTCGGGCCCGACCACGGCCTTGCCGCCCGACTGGACGCCAGCCACGAATCCAGCCCATCGGGAGGACAACCCGGGCGCGCTCTTCGCGGCGCAGGAGGAGTCCTTCTACTCGAGCCCACGGCCGGGGGCCTCCAGGGACTACGTACCCGTCTCGCTCTCCCAGGGCTTGTACCAGGTGAGGTTTCAGGCGTTCGACGCCGCGGGTAACGCTTCGACCTTCGCGACGACGTGTTTCTACGTCGACCTGCAGAAAGGCGGCATCAAGGGGCAGGCGTTCCTCGACGGAACGGCGGCCAAGTGCGGTCTGTCGTTCACCGACGACCTGCGGCACATCCACGGCCGCCTGGCGCCGGCGGGGTTGGCAGCGACGGCCGAGACGAGCGGCCGCATCGAGTTCTCCATCCTCGACGAGGGCAAGACGCCTGTCTCGACGTGGGAAGTCATCATCGACGACAACGGGCCGGGCGGATCCTCCGACGGGCAATTCAAGAAGAGCACCGAGCCGCGCGACTGGACGACCGGCGGCAGCTTCCTGGGAAAGCCGGCCGGCTCGGTCGTCCGGACCGACCTGTACGTGCCCGACTCGGCGACCGACAGCCTGCGACGCGGGGGAGGCACGACGGCCTCCTACATCCACGAGGGCGCCCTGACGGCCCGGATCCAGTACGTGAGCGACACCGGTACGGCGCACACGACGACGACGACCTTCCTGATCGACAATGCCACGCCCGTCGGGGCCGGACAGTCGACGTTCTCGGTCCGCCAGCAGGGGCTCGTCGTTCCGCTGGCCGAGGACCAGATCCTGCTCCACTCGAGCCCACTGACGGCACCGCTGTCGGGCGGCCTCGAGTTCGGCGGCATCTGGACCGACCAGCCCGCCGGGGGGCTCATCCGCGAGGTCCGGTGGTCGCTGACCAAGGACGGGCAGGTCGTCCAGGACAAGAACAACCTGGTCTGCTTCCCCTACACCGGAAGCCCTTGCACCACCCACACCGCCTCTTTCGGCGTGGCGGCCGGTCTGGGCCCTCTCGATTCGGGCGCCATGAGCATCACGACCGGTTCGATCGGCGGTCTGGACGGCGAGTACCGCCTGTCCGTGAGTGTCACGGACGGCGCGGGGCTTACGACCGGGCCGGCCGTCCGCCACTTCTACGTGGACACGCTCCCGCCCGAGGTCCTGAGCGTGAAGATCTTCAAGCCCGGCGGGG
Organism: Candidatus Rifleibacteriota bacterium; assembly: GCA_016213865.1. Next base: position 16,140 of record JACQZL010000373.1, on the reverse strand, counting down.
CGGCGGAAGGGCTCCTCTCGGAGGTCTCCTGCAGCGTGGGGCCGGGGACGCTGACCACCGCCGAGGGGCAAGCGCTGCGGTTCCAGCCCGTCGTGCGGGACCAGTTCGACATCCGCGAGGTCCACTACTGGCTGGTCCCGATAACGGTGCCCCCGACGATCAAGAGCGCCGCCGTCGTCATCCCGATCACGGGGCCGACCAGTTTCCCGTCCATCCCGGAGCAAGTCGTCACGCGGGACACCACGAACTCTCCCATCAAGCCGCTGCCGCAACTCTACGAGCTGCAGGTCGAGGCCGTGGGCGCCAACCGCAGCAATCCCGGACCGCTCTGCACGACCCGGGTCTCGTTCCGGTTCCTGGCGAGCATGGCCATCTTCGCCCCCTTCGACGCTCTGAGCGCGCGCGTCAAGGACGACCCCACGATTCCGCCGCTCCTGGCGACGCGGCGCACGTGGTTGACCAGCGGAGAGCAGGCCGACCTGGCCAGCTACCTGCTCGACGTCTTCCCGGCCGCCTCCACGCAGGTCTTCGACTTCAGCGGGAGGAACGGACGAGCGGGCTTCAATCCCACGCTCAGGATCGGCTCGTGGCTGAGCCAGAACGCGTCGAACGGGGCGACCGACGTGTTGATCCTCCTCGACTCGGCGCCGACCGAGGCCATCACCGCGGACCCGGGAGTGACGCCCCCGTTGCGCGTCTTCTTTGAAGGCACCGGGGCCACGACCCGGCAGGACGGCAACGTCGTGGTCTGGGTCGGACCGCCGCCCTTCGTGCGCGCGGTCGGCAGCGAACCGCCGGTCGTGACGACCGGGACCGCCTCCGCCACGCAGGCCGCTCTCTTCGGCGCTGACCTGGGGCTCGACCTCTCGGCGACGAACGCGGTCCAGCGGCACTTCCCGGCCGGAAGGCCCTTGCCGTTCCTGCCCAGCCTCTACGAGTACAACCCCTTCACGGACTTCCTGGCCACGGGGGCCGCGGCAGCCCCCAACCGGTGGCTCCGCTCGGGGCCGCACGTCCCGGGTTCCGGGGCCGGAGACTGGGTGCTGGACCGGTTGTTCAGCTCCGACGACGCGACCGCGAGCCCGCCTCGCGGCAATTGCTTCGTCTACCGCAACACGCGAAGCCAGGCGCTCTTCGCCTCGTTCCAGGCTTTCGGCTCGGACACCCTGCAGGCCGATCGGAACCCCGTGCCTCCCCTGGGGTACGTCCTCGAGGAGTTCCTGAAGAACTTCGTCACCGGCAACCGCGACGCCGCGATCGCCTCCAAGAAGATCGCCTTCTCGAACTCCAGTGCCACGCTGGCTCCGATCACGCCCGCCGCCACGTCGAACCCGCACGATACGGTGGCCTATCCCTCCTCCCAGGAGGGGTTCACGAACCTGACCACGAACACGGCCGCCAGCCAGGATGCGGTCGTGGTCGACCTCAGCGACGACGGACGGGATGTGGCAGTACTGTCGAAGGACCGATCGAAAGAGGGCGGGCCTGCTTTCGCTGCCCTGGAGAAGAGCCTCTTCGGCCTCGATAACGGCCGGGTGCGGCTGCTGGCGCAGGCGCGAACCACGACGGCCCCGATCGTCTCCGCGTCCCGGGCGCGCCGCGGCGGCCTCGCCGCCGTGGCGACCAGGTCGGACCTCGGAGGCGTCAACGGTGGGGCCGACCTCGCCCGCGTGGGGGTCTTCTCCGCCGACGGCAACACGGGCGCGGTCACGCCGCTCACGACCGGAGGGGCCTTGGCGACCGATGCGGCCGACCCTGCGATCTCTCCGGACGGCGGCACGGTCGCCTTCACCGCCGGCAACATCTACGACGCCGACGACGGAGCGTTCGGGACCGCCTTTGCCCGGATCGTCACGCTGGCCGGTGGCGGCCGCGGCGTCTTCCGGGCCACCGTCACGGCGACCGGCGCGGATGCGTACCGCAACGGCTGGGTGACGAAGACGTTCGGACAGGCGCCGCGATGCTCTAGACCCAGAGTGGCGGGCACCGGCACGTTCATCGTCTTCCAGGCCAACCAGGTGACCTATCGCAGTGTGCTCAACGTGCAGGACCAGATCTACCTGGCCGCCGCCAACCCGGAACCCGCCGGAACCCCGTGGCGGATCGGCGCGATCACCCAGGACCCGACGCGGCCTTCGCTCAACCCCGACCTCGCGGAGAGCGCCTCGTCCGGGATGGGCGGCTTCCCGGCCGTGGTCTTCGAATCGGCGGCCGACTACCGGAGCGTGCGCCCCAGCCTCGTCTCGACGACCGACCCGTCGACTTCGCCCGGGGCCGTGGCTGTGGGAAGCCTGCCGGGCGGCAACCGCGGGATCTACCTCTTCAGCGGGAGCTTCGCCGAGCCACTCGTGCTGGTGGCCCGGGGCACGGACGACCATTGCACGAACCCGCGGATCTCGCCCGACGGGGCGGAGGTGGTCTTCGAATCGGCGGCCACCGAGATCGTCGCTCCCGTGATGGCCGGGCCGGCCACGCTCCTTTCGCATCGAGTGACGAACACCGCCAAGCGCAACCGGATCTACCGGGCCCGGGTCCGCACGCTGAGGACGATGGGCACCGAGCCCTCCTCGATCGTCGAGCGGATCACTCCGGAGACCGTGGACGTCGGCACCCCCGCGCGTCCGGTCGTGTCGCGGTGACCGCCAACCGAGGACCGTTACTGCTCGCTCAGGCTCGCGTCCATGGCTGAGTGGCTCAATGGCTCATTGGCTCCACGGCTGAGTGGATCCGTGGAGCCATTGATCCAGCCATCCAGCCACCCAGCCATCCGGCCGCCCCGCAGCCCTGCAGCCCGCAACCTCGGCGACCTGCCCTGCGTAGTAGGCCATGACGCGCCGCGGCGGGCGTCGTTCTCTGGTTGGCTGCCCGCCGAGTCCGCGAAGCCCGGAGGATTTCGATGCAGATGCGCCATGCTCTCTCGGTACTCGTGGTCCTTGGCCTCTCGGCGAGCTGCGCCTTGGCCCAGGACGACATGTTCGACGGGTTCAACCTGTCCGAGGAGCTGGGCCTCGCCCCGCGCAAGGAGCCGAAGGACCGCACCTTCACCAAGAACAACAAGAAGTACGTGCCCGTCTATCCGGGCGACACCTTCGCGTCGCTGGCCAAGAGCCTCTATGGCGACGAGAGCCTCTGGCGGCTGATCTACTGGGCCAACAAGAGCAAGCTCCCCGATCCGAAGGACCCGAACAAGCTCTTCGGCAGTGTTCTCGAGCGCTCGAAGACCTTCGTGATCCCGCCTCCCAGCCATCAGAACCCGGTCTATCAGCTCGACCTCACCGACCCGAAGCAGATCGGCGAGAAAGAAGCCAAGGTCATCCTGGAGGGGATGGGGCTGATGAACGGGGAACGCTCGTTCCAGTCGGCCATCAAGGGCCTCAAGTACGGCTACACGTACACCTACAAGAACGGGAAGCTCAACGACGAGGCGAAGGGCTACCTGTTTCGCGAGTACAATCTGCTCAAGCAGGCGCTGGACCGCTATGGCGAGCTGCCCAACATCTCCTCGGCCGAGACGCCCGAGCTCTTCGACAAGTGGATGAACGACGCGTCCAAGTCGCTCACCGCCCTGCCGGCCAAGCAGCGTCTGGCCCTGATGAAGGCCCTGATGAGCCAGGAGACGGGGCAGACCCACTGGGTCAACTACAGGCCCGTCATGGGCGCCCAGGCCGACACCGGCTTCGGCCAGTTCATCCCCGCCACGGCCATGGCGGTCGGCATCAATCCCTACGACCCGGCCGAGAACATCAAGGGCATCGCGATTCACCTCAACGGCCTCATCCGCTCGTTCGGCCTGAAGGAAGCGCTGGCCCACTACAATGGTGGCAACGACCCGCCCGCGGCCAGCTACCGCTACGCGGCTTCCATCATGGGGAAGATGAAGCGGTACATGAAGTAGCGGCTCAGCCCGGGAAGGTAGAAGCGGCTTCCAGCCGCTTCAGGGCTCTGGCAGCCGCACCTCGGAAGCGGCAAGATGCCGCTTCTACCTTGCGAACCGCCCGCCCGAGACGGCCAGTTGAATCGGTGCCTCTGGCACCCACCAACTCAAGGCCACTTCCCGGACGGTCTTCTCCGCTGGATTCCCCGGCTCTCAGCCCAGCGGGTGCCACGGCGGCAGGCTCACCGGGGCGAGCGAGAGCAAGCGACGGAGCTCGCGGGGCACTTCCTTCCTGTGGACGATGATGCCGTAGACGTTCTCTTGGAACCAGCGGTCGGTCATGAGGAAGACCCCGCCCTGTCCCACGTCCGGGCCCCAACTGTTCTCCACCTTCCACTTGACGGGCTTGCCACGGACCAGGTCGACTCCCAGGAAGACCATGGCGTGGGTGAGCTTCATGTGATGCGTGGCCATCCGGGTCGCCCGGTCCATTTCGAAGGTGGTACTGAAGAACCCCTCGAAGTCGTAGAGCTCGGTATCGAGGATTCCCTTGGGCCGGTTGGCTGACTGCAGGACATCGCAGCCGAAGAGCAGGGCCCCCTTCTTGGCGACCGTCACGGCAACGCTGTGAAGGACCTCCATCGGGACGTTGAGAAAGACCCCATCGGGTCCGTCCACGTCGTTCTTGTTGAGCTCGATCGTAAAGGTCCGTCCGAAGGGGGTGTCCGGGAGCGGGCTGCTCAGAAGCCAGACATAGTCGTCGAACTCGATCCCGACGACCTTCTCGAAGAGGGAGTGCGGCGTGAGAGCCAGCATGCGGTGGGCCTTCTTCTTCTTGTCGCGGTACCCGAAGTCGAAGGTCGTGGGCGGTTCGCCCAGGAAGACCGCGAGCATGCGGTAAATCGTGTCCAGGATCGGGAGCTTGGCGTCTCGCAGCTCGGCCTCGCTCTTGCCCGCACGATGCAGCTCCCGGAGCCGGATCGCGCCCTCCCGGAGCTTGTAGCTGAGGATCGGGTTCATCACGTCGGTGAGCCCGGCGTGGAAGGTGTCGGGCATGGCGGACTTGGGGATCAGGCCGTACTTGCGGACGAGACCGGCGAGCATGTGCCACTCCCCACCGTCGGGGAGAGGGGCGTTGAAGAGAAAGTGCACGTGCCTGTCGCTCAGCTCGCGCTCCCTGTACGCGATCACGTCCTCCAGAAAACGGTTGGCCTTCTCGAACTTGTCCCAGAAGAACGTGTAGTTCTGGGAGAACTCGAAGTTCTCCAGTCGGAGCTTCTTCGCGGGGAACTTGCGCAGCCAGTTGAGCGCGGCGAACATCCAGCAAGTGCCGGCGTTGCGCTGGGCCGTGATCTGACCCAGGGGGATCTCGTGAGAGAACTCCCAGTCGAGCGAATTGAGGACCTGGCGATTCAACGCGAGGTCCTTGAGGTTGCCGTTGGTGCATGCGTTCATGGCCACGCGACTCTCGGGATGGGCCGCGAGGCTGCGACGGAAGTCGCCGAGCATCTGCTTGGTGATCGATCGGGCGGGTTTGGTCACAGGCCTTCGCTCAGTCCTCTCATGGGTCGACGGCCGCATCATGACTGGGTGGAGGCGGCCGCGGAAGGGGTGCTCTCCTCCAGGGTAACGTGACGGACCCAGCAGGAGCCAGCGTCGCCGGTGGTGCGGGGAGGAGGGTGCGCGACCCCGGGAGCGATGCTGAAAAGTGGAAACCCGCATGTCCACGATCGCTGAAGAGCCGTCATTCAACACGGAGTCACAGAGGCACAGAGCCACAGAGGAGCTGATTTGAAGAGACTCTTCTCTGTGTCTTCGTGTCTTTGTGTATCTGTGTTTGCCTGGGAGTCCCCATGAGTTGGCGTCGCTCCCCGCGACCCCAAGGGGTGCTCTCCTCCCGGGCCCCACGTGCTACGCTTTGACGGATGCTGCGCCGGGGCGAACGGATCGGCAAGTACCTCATCAAGGACACGCTCGGTCGAGGAGGCATGGGTGTCGTCTATCTGGCCGTGCAGGAGGGGCTCGAGCGCGAGGTGGCTCTCAAGGTCCTTCCCGAAAAGGGCCTCGAGCACAACGAGCTGCTGCGAAGACGCTTTCTGAAGGAGGCCTCGGTCTGCGCCCGACTGTCGCACCCGAACATCGTCAAGGTGTACGACTTCGGCTACGAAGGCGAGGCCTGCTACTACGCGATGGAGGTGCTGCGGGCCACGAGCCTGGAGCAGGTCCTCGAGAAGCAACGCGTGCCACCCTTCGAATTCACGCTCCGGGTCGCTCGCGAGATGGCCTCGGCCTTCGAGTACTTCCACGCCCAGGCGATCGTCCACCGGGACATCAAGCCGGCCAACATCATGCTCGCCTCCGACGACCGTGCGATCCTGATGGACTTCGGCCTGGTCAAGGAGCTCGACGCGACCCGTATCACGGAGGAGGGGGTCACCGTCGGAACGCCCTACTTCATGGCGCCCGAGATGCTCCGCGGGAAGACCGCGGACGCCGCCAGCGATATCTACCAGTTGGGCATCGTCCTCTATCGTATGCTCGCGGGCGAGCTCCCCTTCACGGGCAACGCGCCCAGGGACGTCTTCAAGGCCATCCTCCAAGTCGAGGCCCGGCCGCCTTCGGCCTCGAACCCGGCGGTTCCGAAGCCGCTGGACAACCTCGTGCTGAACTGCATCGAGAAGGACAAGGCCCACCGGTACCGAAGTGCGCAGGAGTTGTCGGCGGACTTGCGTCTGGTGGCCGGCGGCGCGGCGGTCGCCCGACGGCGTGACGCGCCGAGCATCGCTGCCACGCCGCGTCCCGCGACCCCGGCGGACGGGGAACCGCGGGCCGACGATGCCGCAGCCGGCACGGGCGGACAACCCCCTGCCCGCGACGGGCGAGTCCAAGCGCAACGCGAGGGCAGTAGGGCCGGCGTCCCTGCCGGCTCTGGTCCGCGAAGCGGACCAGGCGGCAGCGTCTCGGCTGCCCGGATTGCCACCTGGTCCAGGGCAGTCCCTCGAGCCGCGGCCCCTGCCCCGGAGGATGCGAAGGTCGCCGGAGCCTCGCGCTCCTTTGCGGGCGCCGCGCTGCGGGCGGCCTTGCTGTTGCTGCCGGCGGCGCTCGGCCTGAGCTGGCTCCTCGAACGGCCGGCAGCGTTCTCGGCCGTCGACGTCGAGTGCCGCACCGGGGTCCGCCGGGCCATCGTCGAGTGGCGGAGCCCGGCCCCATATGCGGGCAGGATCGACTGGAGCGAGGTCGGGAGCCGGACGCTGACCGGGCCACCGCGCATTGCTCTCTCGGAGCTTGGGGCCGGGCAACGGCACCGCGTCGCGCTCGCACCCCTCGTCTGCGATCGCGGCTACCGCTATTGCATCCTCTTCCCCGACGGCCAGCGGTCGCTGGAGTACCACTTCCGGACCCCGCCGGCGCCCGTGGCCATCGAGGCGCTGACGGTCTCGAGTGGCGTGCTGGAGCTGGACTTCACCACGCCGGCACCGGCGGTGGCGACCCTTCGCTCGGGTCCACAGTCCGTTAGCACGCAGCCGCCGCGGACCTCGCATCGCACCGGCCTGAAGGGCTTCGACCCTGTCTCGGGTCGACTCGCGCTCGAGCTCCGGGACGCCGCCGGAGACGAGGTGCGGCTCGACCACGAGCAGCTCGTCGAGCTGGCCCGCCAGACTCTGTTGCCGAAGCTCGTGCCCCGACTGACGGCCGCTCTGGCAAGCTACGACCCCGTGCCGTTCCTGAAGAACGACGTCGATCGCCTGCTGCCACCGTCAGCTTGCTCGGGAGCCCTCAGCGGCATCTCGAAGACAGGCCTCGACGGCCTGGTGGCTGGCAAGAAGTCGGACGGCATGCCGCGGTACCAGCCCTTTGCCGACGGCGACGCGGTGGCCTCCGGGCTCGCGGCGTCGATGCGCCGGCACCTTGGGTCCCTGCCCTTCGCCGGAGACCTGTCCGCGATGCTCCTGCTGGGGCCGGGACTTCTAGAGAACCGGCGCCTCACGGCCGAGCAGACCTCGAGCCTGTACGCGGGACTGCGCAAGCTCCGGGCCCTGGACCACTACGCAAGGTTCCTCCACATCCCCTTCTCCTCGGGCGTCGAGCACCTCTTCGAGAAGGACTACCGCGTGCGCCACGCGCCGGCGATTGCTCTCGGCCCTCAGGCCCTCGAGCACGCCATCCCCGGCGGCGAGTGCTGGGCCCATCCCATCGATGACTACCTGCTGCTGGCCAGGACCGGAATCGACGAGTTCAGCGTCCATCCGCTCGGAGCTCACGAGTGGCGGTTCGCACTGCGAGAGCCGTCTCGCTGCAAGCGCGCGGAACTGACCGCCTTCGAGCTTCGTCTCGAGCCCGAGCTGGTCTTTCGCGTGACGCTCAATGGCAAGCTCACGCTCGACTTTCGAAGCGACCCGGCCAGGACCTTCGAGCACAAGAACGACCTCCTCCCCTCCGTGTCGATGACCTTCGATCCGCGCTTTCTCAGACCGGGTGAGAACCTCGTCCGGATCGAGCTCGACGGCGCCGCGGGCACGCGCTATCTGGGCCTGAAGAGCCGGAACCGGCTCTCGAGGCTCCGCCTGGCCTGGGAGTGAGACCGGGGGTGAGCGCGTGAGCCCCTGGCCTTTCGTGATGAGCTCCGGGTGCGGCCATCACGCTGCCCCCACGTCTTGCATCAGCGTCTGGAAAGAGGCCAGCCTCTTCAGTGCGTCTGGCTGAACAGCCCGGTTTCCATCGCATGACCGATCCCGCAACGTTCCAGCTTTCGGCTGACCCGGTCGTTCGAGGTGATGTCGTGGAAACCGACGATACCTCGATCGCGCCTGACCCAGTACACCCGAGCCTCGTCCTTGGCGATCCGATTGAGCAGATATGGGGATTCGGCCCTGTGGGATTGGCGCACGTTGCCCCAGGAGACACTCCCGGCGCCCGAGGGAAGCCTTGCCATGACCTACGATGCGGCGAGGGCACGGACGGTGTTGTTCGGGTTCTTCGCGCAGTCCTGGACCGCCCAAACCTGGGAGTTCGACGGCTTGCACTGGGAGCAGCGGGATCCGGCCACGCAGCCGCCGGCCAATGGGCACGCGATGGTCTACGATACAGCGAGGAGATGCTGTGTGCTGTTCGGCAGCGCGGCCACCACCACGACGACTGGTGTCCTGGATCCCGGGGATACCTGGGAATGGGATGGGATCGGCTGGACCCAGCACTATCCGAAGCACGGTCCGGGTGGCGTGATGGCGGCCCCGTTGGTCTACGATCGCCAGAGAGGCCGTTGCCTGCTTTACGTCGGCGGCTACGCCATGAGCATCGGCCAGCTTTGGGAGTGGAGTGGCACAGATTGGATTCAGCTTCCCTTCGAGTACGGACCTGCCGGCTCGACGTACGGGAGGATGGCCTATGACTCGATTCGTTCCCGAGCAGTCCTGGTTGAGGAACCCGAGGGGGTATCGCCGGCGCAGAACGTGACATGGGAATGGGGCTCAGGTGCCTGGTCCAGGATGTCACCGGCGACATCGTCGTCGCCACGAGCCTGGGGGGCCTTGGCCTTCGATGAGGAGCGTGGCCAAACGGTGCTTTTCGGCGGCGCGGTGAACAGAACCAGCGTCGGTGAGATGTGGCTCTGGGATGGGACGCAGTGGACGGAAGCCCAACCGACTACGAGGCCCTGGAACCACACGGTCGCCTTGATGGCCTTCAATTCCCTCACTCGACACCTTGCGCTCGCCGGTGGCGACTACGGTGGCGACTTCTGGGACTGGGACGGGGTGAACTGGAGCCAGATCGGCGCATCTCCTACACCCCCGAATCTGAACACCCAGTCTCTCGCCTATGACTCGGGCCGACAGCGTCTCGTGGTCTTTGGCGGAACACTCTCTTCGGGCAAGAGGAACGACACCCTCTGGGAGTTCGACGGCACCCGCTGGGAGCTGCGCTCTCCCGTGAGTCCGACGGCCAGGAGCAACGCCGCCGTCGCCTTCGACTCGGCTCGCGGTGCGTGGGACCTCGCCCGCTGGCCATGGCAGGGTCTTTCGTCCGACGGCAGCCGCCGGACCCGCGTTGACCGTGGAGGCCGGCCGCGGCTTTCCCGACCCTCTGGCTCCAGGGCAGAGCGACAGGGTGCCATTCTTGCGCCTGGACGGCCGCGGGAGCCGGGATGCGCAGGCTCGGACGCTAACCTATCGCTGGCGTTACGCGAGCGGACCCGGGGCGACGCTGGCCCCCGACGAGACCTCCGGCCCCACCCCGACCGCGACGCTGTCCGCCAGCGGCGACCACGACTTCGAGCTGGTCGTCTCCAACGGCGTCCTCGACAGCCCGCCCTCGCGGATGCGCGTGAGCTTGCTCGCGGCCGGGTTGACCCCGCGCCCCATGGCGCGCGTGTTTCACCCGGCGAGAGGTCGGGATGCCGCGCCCGATGAGCCGCCGCTGGCCTTCGAAGCCGGCCGTGAGACGGTCGTGCTCGACGCCTCGACCAGCGCCTCGGCCTACGACCCGTCGGGCCGTGGCCTCCGCTTCCAGTGGAGCCAGCTCGAAGGTCCGTCGGTCGCTTTGCTGCCGTCGACGACCGCCTCGCGGGTCAGTTTCGTGCCGCCGCTTCCCGGTGAGCTGGTGTTCGACGTGACCGTTTCGGAGCAAGGGGCCTTTGCGCCGCCCTTGCGCGTGCGGGTGAGGAGCGTGCCCCCCGCCGAGGCGCCGGTCGCGCTCTCGTTGACGGGGGCAGCGAGCACGACGTCTGTCACGGGGGCCGACACGGTCGCACTGGCAGCCGCGGCCGGACGCTCGCTGCGTGTGCGGCTGCCGACCAGGCGCAGGCGGGGGACACCATCGTCCTGGACGGAACGCCGCCGGTCCAGTACACCCTGCAGCTCCACGCGGGCCGCCGGCCCTCGGACGACCTCACAACGAGGACCCTGCGTTACCTCGGCCCGACCGCGGGTACGAACGAAGGGTCGCCCGGTGCTATGATCCCGTCCGTGGGCAGTCAACGAGCTGGCAGGCGCCTCGCGACCGCACACGCGGTCGAGTTGCTGCACGCCTTCTTCCAGGCGCGCCCGGAAGTCCGGCTGGCATGGTTGTTCGGAAGCCGGGGCCGCGGAGACGGCTCGGACTGGTCTGACGTCGACGTGGCGGTGTGGTGCGGTGGCCGCGTGCCCGAGGTGCCTTGGGGGTACCCGGCCCTTGTGGCCGCGGAGCTGATGGACCTTCTCGGAACCGGAGCGGTGGACGTGGCACTCTTCGAGACCGCCTCTCCCTTGCTGGCCCACCGCATCGTCACCGAGGGCGTTGTCCTGTGCTGCCGTGACGAGGCAGAGCAAGTTCGCTGCCGGGCCAGGGCCTTGCTGCGTTACCTGGACACCCAGCCGCTGCGCGACCTCGAGGCCCGCTACCTGGCTCTTCGGCAATCCACCAAGGAGACCTCTCGATGAGCCACGTCGACCGGCAGGTACTGAATCGGTTGCTGCGATCGCTCGAGGCCAGCCTGACGCGGCTTCGAGCCCTGCGTCTGCCGGACCCTGCCGACCCCGCGACGGTCTCCGAACGGGAGTGGGCTCTGGAGCGAGGGCTCCAGGTCTGCATCCAGACCGTTCTCGACCTCGGGGCTCACATCCTGGCCGCCCACCCGTCCGGCCCCATTGACGACTACACAGGCCTCATTGACGGTCTGGTCGCGCTGGAGGTGATTCCAGAGGATCTGGGGCGGCGGATGCGCCCGATGCCCGGCCTGCGCAACCTCCTGGTCCACGACTACGCCGAGGTCGATCCCTTGAGGCTCGCGGAGCTCACTTCCCACGGTCTGGGCGATTTCGACGAGTTCCTCGCCGCTGTGGTCTCCTGGCTGGAACGGAGGAAGTGACGGATGCCGATCTTGGTACCCCCTGCCATGCCTGCCCCGGCCGCCGCTCGAGCAGGCTGCCCGGCCGTCCTGCGCGCCACGTGGGCGGGCCCGGAGATGACGCTCGGGCTTGCCGGGGGCTTCGGCCCTGCCATCGGGTCCGGGCCGGGCGGTGAACGTGCCCGGGCCGCCTCGGAGCTTCGCGTCGTGGACGGGCACCTCTGGGTGGCGCAGGACGACAGCGCCTACGCCGCGGTATCGCCTCTGGCGGGCGGACCCGGGCGGCTGCGACTGCTCTTCCCCGAGCTGGCGGCTCGCTTCGGCCGTGGCGCCGTCCCGAAGGCGGGCAAGGCCGACGTCGAGTGCTTCGTCAAGGTCGAGACGAAGCAGGGGCCTCGCCTCCTGGCGATGGGCAGCGGGTCGGCGCCGGGACGGACTCGTGTGGCGCTGATCGACCCGGCGGGTGGCCCGGAGACCACCCGCGTCGCCACGCTCGCCGGGATGTACGCGACTCTGGCCGCGCGGACGGACCTCGTCGGCACCGAGCTCAACCTCGAGGGAGCGGCCAACCTCGAGGACGTCCTCCGGCTCTTTCAGCGGGGAAACGGAGCCGAGCGCGACGGGAGACGCCCCCGCAACGCGAGCATCGATCTCGACTTGGCCGGCTTCCTCTCCTATCTGGACCGGGCGCTCGTCGATCCGGGCGCTCCCTTCGACGGCAAGCTCCTCCGCTTCGCGGCCGTGTACGACCTTGGGGAGTTGCGGGGAGGCCGCCTGACCTTCTCGGGGGCCTGCGAGCTGGGCGGGGGCTGGTGCGTCTACGTGGCAGCAGCGGAGCTTTCGCCCGATGCGGTCGCGGACGGAGACATCGCCGGCTCGGCGGTGGGGCTGATCGATCGGCAGGGCCGGGCCTTCCAGACGCCGCTCGTGCTCCCCGACGGGTCGGTGCCCGCGCTGAAACTGGAGGGGGTTGCTCTGGCCGGCCCGGACGCCGGCGGGCTCGAGCTGTTGTTGTGCGCCGACCAGGACCAGCCCGGACACCCGTCACCGATCCTGCGTGCCCGTCTGCAGGGGCCACTCGTCCTGCGCGTGCTCGCGGAGGCCTTCCGATTTGACCAACGCCAGCCTTCGTCTACCGCGCGCCAGGCCGAGCGCCACACCCGCGGCCGCTCGCCACGAACCCCCCGAGCTGGCCACCGCCGGTAACAGGCCCGGGCCATGCAGGGTGCGCTCGCAGTTCGTGGGTGAGACTGGTAGGGCCGGCCTCCGTGCCGGCCAAGGAAGCCGCGCCAAGACTGGCGAGTCTGGAAACCGGCCAGCAGCAGGAGAGACGAGATTGCCGACGTGGCAATGCGGTTCCCCGCAGTCCGCGTGCGCACCCGGCAATGCTGCAGGTTGGGACGTATAATGTCATCAGTGATATCATTTGCCGCATGCGCCTGGTGGTCGACACCAATGTTCTCTTGTCGGCTCTTCGGTCTCCGCTGGGAGCCTCCTACTGGCTCATCCGTAGGATCCTCGACCGTTCCGTCGAAGCCGCGGTCACAGTGCCTGTCTTCTTCGAGTACGAAGCCGTGCTGCTCAGGTCGGAAAATCTCGATCGGATCGGCTGGAGCGCAAGCCAGATGCAGACGTTCCTGACGACCTTGCTTTCAGTTCTCGTCCCAACCAACGTCTGGTACCTGTGGCGCCCCGGATATGCCGAGCCAGCCGACGAGATGTTCGTCGAATGCGCGGTCGCCAGCTCCGCCAACGTTCTGGTGACCTTCAACACGCGCGACTACCTGCAAGCATCTCGCCGCTTCCGTTTCGAGATTCAAACGCCCGCTCAAACCGTCTCCCTGCTCAGAGAGGCAGGTGTGTCATGAACCGCTTCGTGCTCAGGCTTCCCGAAGAACTCTACCGGCGTGTGAAGGCGGAGTCCGTCAGACAAGGACTGTCGATGAACCAGTACCTCATGTACAACATCACGCGGATCGTCGCGGCCCAGGATGCTCAAGCGTTCTTCGCCGAGAGAAGCCGTGGCGCCGACATGAGGAAGACTCTGGAACTGCTCGACAGCCTCCCTGCTCGCCCCCCAGAGCGTGAAGAAGACCGGATGCCGGAACGTGTCGCTCCCAGGAAGCAAGCCTCGAGTGAGCGGGCTCGACCCCACGCGACCGCGCTCCGTTCGCTGCCGCCGAAACGGCCAAAGTCCGCCGCGGTTGCCCACCGCGTTCGCGTCCCGAAGCAGCCCTGACCAGCGCTGCGGCCCTGCCGCGGTTCCCCCCTGGCACCGAGCGTTCTCCCGCTCTCGCCCAGCGCGGCGTTTTCCTTGCTGGAAACTGGGCACCGTTCGGTGAGCGGAGGCGCCGACCGGCCCATCGGTGGGCCGCCGTCTTCCAGGCCGGCCTGGCGTTGGACCGGCCCAGAGGCCGGTCCTGCCAGACGACGAGCCGCATCGCACAGACTGTTCTGTGGCGAGCACATCGCCACCCGCGGAGACGTGAAACCGGGACGCCGCTCCGCGGGGGTGCGACGTCCCGGTCTCTCGTTGGCTTCAGGCTCCCGGCCTGACGAGGCCTACGGCTTGCCGGGCCTTGCGTCCCCGGGCTTCGGGAGCTGCGTCGGGAGGATCTCCAGCTTGGGCGGCCCGGTCGGCTTCGGCGGCTCGATCTTGCCCGGCGTGGTGCCGAGATCGAGCACCTTGACGGCCGGCGGAGTCGTGACCGGCGCGGCGGCCGCGGGCTTCGCGGGCGCTGGCGGCGTCACGGCCGGAGCCGGGGGCGGCGTTGCAGGGGCAGGCGTGGCCAGCGGTACCGCCGGGAGCGGCGTCGCGGGTGCGGGAGCCGTCGCCGTCGCGGCCTTGGCCGGGGCGGTGGAGGTCGGGGTCGCGGCCGGCGCCGGAGGCGGGCTGGGGGTGGCCCACAGCTCGTCGGCCTTCGTCAGGATGTCGGCGGGGATGACCCCGATGCCGCTCTTCCCTTCCATCTTGAAGTGGCCCTTGTCGCCACCCGTCGCCGCGAGTCGGAAAGTCAGGTCGGGCTTGCCGTCCTTCGTCTTCACGGTCACGTTGTACGCAGGTTCGGTGAGCCGCTTGGCTGCCAGCTCGGCGGGCGTTTCGGGCAGCCACTCGGACGGGGCCAGGTGGGGCAAGGCGCCCGCCAGGGCCCGGATCTTGTCCTTGAGCGGCGAGGTGCCCTCTTTCTGGCCGGTTTCGAGCCAATCGCCCTTGTCGTTGATCTCGAACGTCCGCTTGGCGTCCTTCTTGGCGAGCTGGATGGACTTGAGGTTCCACTCCTCGAAGGGCAGCGCCTCGCGGTAGGTCTTGAGGAACCCGTCCAGTTGCGAGACGAAGTCCTCCTTGGTCACGACGACCGCCGGGTCGTTTTCGAACTGGACGTAGCGGCCCGTTTCGACGGTCTTGCCGACGCGGGCGGCCAGCTCGATCGCCGGCTCGGGCTTGGCCCCGGTGGTGGCCGTCGTCGGGGCCCTGGCCGCGAGCGAGAGCCGTACGACGTAGTCGGGCTTGTCGAGGCCGAACTCGGACGGTTTCACGTCGGCGCCGGTGACGAAGCGGGCGGCCTTCAGCTCCTTGAGCTTGTCCTGGAGCATCGTGAGCGACGAGCCCGGATCGCTCGTCATCCGGGAGGCCTCGTAGGACCAGCGGCCGTCCTTGCCCTTTCCGGCCGTGACCTTCTGGCCTTGCCGCTCGACCGTGACCGAAGCCAGTTCGCGATCGCCGATGCGGAAGACGGTCTTGTCGCGGAACTCGTCCGGCTTGTTGCCCAGGGCCTTCACCAGGGTGGCGTCGATCAGATAGACGATCGGCTCCGACTCGCGCTTGACGTACATCCGGTTCGAGTCGGTCTCCTTGCGCTTGCCGAAGAGGACCGTCTTGGTCGCCCCGTCGTCCTTGAAGACGAGCTTGGCCGTCATCTCGGGCGGATCGAGCGAGAACGGCTTGAGGTCGGCCGTCGTCTCGCACGTGAACTCCTCGGCCCGCAGGCGGCCCAGGTCGTTGACCAGGTCGCCCAGGACCTGGGAATCGCCGGGGGCCTTGAAGGGCTCCTCGATCGACCAGGTGCCGTCGGTGGCGTGGGTGAAGCGCCACTTCTCGCCGCCCGCCTTGGTGACCTGGACCTCCTTGATCTGGTCCTTGTCAGCCTTGAGGACGGTCTTGTCGCGGAAGGTGAAGAGGTCCTTCTTGAGGATGTCGAGATCGCCCGAGTTGACCAGGTAGACCTTGTCGTCGGCGCCCGTCTTGACGTAGGCGTTGGAGCCCAGGGGGCTGTCCTTGCCAATGAAGAGGGTCTGCTCCGTACCGGCCTTCCAGGTCACCTTGTAGAGCGGCTTGTCGAGGCCGTACTGGGCCAGGTCGATCTTCTTGCCCGGGACCACGTCCTCGACCAGCCGATCGCCCTTGACCTTCTCGAGCCGGTTGAGGAGGCTGTCGAGCTTCTCG
>JACQZL010000363.1 GCA_016213865.1 Candidatus Rifleibacteriota bacterium | reverse complement strand
GAGGTCTTCCTTGGCCATCCGCGACGAGTGGACCAGCTCGCCCCACTCGTCGGGCTCGAGACGACCGGGGCCGCCGGCCAGCTTGACCTCCAGGTGATGGGCGATGGCCAGGTCCATGTTGTCGCCGCCCAGCAGCAGGTGGTCTCCGACGGCGACCCGGATGGGGCGGATCTCGCCACCCTGGCTGGCGACGACCACCAGGGTGAAGTCCGTGGTCCCGCCACCGACATCGCACACGAGGAGGATGCGCGCGCCGGCCAGCTCTTCCTTCCACCGGGCGCCGTACGCCGCCAGCCAGCTATAGAATGCGGCCTGCGGCTCCTCGAGCAGCGTGACCCGGCCCAGTTCGGCCAGCCGCGCGGCCTCGAGCGTCAGCTCGCGGGCCACGGCGTCGAACGAGGCCGGCACCGTCAGGATGACCTCCTGGCGGTCCATCGGCGAATCGGGAAAGGCCTGGTCCCACGCCTCTCGCATGTACAGCAGGTACGAAGCCGAGGCGTCGACCGGGGAGAGCAGCGTGACATCCTCGGCCGCGGCCCACGGCAGGATAGGGCCGCGACGGTCGACGGAGGGGTGGCACAGCCACGACTTGGCCGAGTGGATGAGGCGGCCCGGGATGCGGCTGCCCAGCTTGCGCGCGAGGTGCCCGACGACATAGGGACAATCGCGATCCCACGGCAAGCCCAGAGGTCCCGCCGAGCCTTCGTGCTCCGTCGGGAAGTAGAGCACCGAGGGCAGCAGGGGATCGGGTCGCACGTCGCCCGAACCGAAGAACTGCGGCATCGCGAAGATGCGAAGGACTTCCGATTCGTCGGTCCAGGCGACGGCGGAGTTGGACGTTCCCAGGTCGATACCGATCAGGGGCATGGGGAATCAAGCCTCGAGCCTCGGAGAGTTCACCTGTGACTCTTGGGGCGCCGCTCGGGGCTGACGGGCGGGGTCTGTCCTTCGGTCTGGGCCGGCTTCACGCGAACGCTGAACTCCAGCTTCCACTTCTGGACGCTCTCGCGCGGGACGAACCAGAGCTCGAGCGTTCCGACCTCCGTCACGCGGCTGTGCAGGCGGACCGGCAGCGACGCGGCCTGTCCGGGTTCGCCCGGGAGCGTGGCCTGGACCGGGTCGATCTCGGTCAGGTCGCGCTCGGGGCGAGTGACGACGGCGCCGACCTGGTCGTCGCGCCGGGTCGTCGACGCGAAGAACCGGAACCGGGTCGACTGCCCCACGACCAACCCAAACTCCTTGCCAGGCAGCTCGGCCTCGGTGCCTTCCTCCATGCCAAGGGGCGTGACGCAGAGGGCCTTGACCGGGGCCGTCATGCCGGGGACGGCCGGACGGGCGGTCTCGACGCCGATGTAGTAGGCGCGCGCCGTGCCGCCGCGGATCCGCACGCCGTTCCCGCGCCGTGCGAAGCCGTAGTACGCGGCTCCCAGAGCGACGGCCAGGCTGGGCTCGGGATTGGGCAACTCCTTGACCGGCTCGGCGCCGGACCCTTCGAGCCAGGAGTCGACGATCCCCGTGATACGGTCGCGCAGGGCCTGGCCCTTGAGGACGCCGCCGTTGTAGAGGACCGCGGTCGGCGCGAGGAACTCGGCCTCGTCGTCACCCGTGGCGCCCCGATGGTCGCCGAGGAACTTCGCCAGGTACTTGCTGACGGCCGCATCCGGGACGTACGGCAGACCCAGTTCGCGGAGGCCGAGGTCTGGCGCTTCGCGGGGGCGGTCGGAGACGGAGCAGTCGGGCAGGAAACCGTCCAGGACGATCGATTCGAGCTCCTGGCGAGGCACGGTGACCTTCAAGGTGCCGCCCACGAGGCTCGAGCCGCGGCCCGGGATGGTGATGGCGGCTTCGGCCAGATCGGGGTTCTCGAGCAGGGCCTCCTTGGCCTGGCGGGCCTGGTGGACCAGTACCGAGAACTGCCACGCGTCGAGCGTGCGGCCCTGGTCTTCCAGCCGGCGCTCGAGAGCGACGGCCAGCGCCAGGTCCATGTTGTCGCCGCCCAGCAGCAGGTGCTCGCCGACCGCGACGCGGGTCAGCACCAGGTTGCCGTCCTCCTCGCCGACGGAGATGAGACAGAAGTCGGTGGTGCCGCCGCCGATGTCGCAGACCAGCACCCGATCGTCGACCGCGACCTGTTCGCGCCACCCCTGCGGATTGGCCTGGAGCCACGAGTAGAGGGCCGCCTGGGGCTCTTCGAGGAGTGTCACGTGCTGGAGACCGGCCAGACGGGCGGCCTCGACGGTCAGCTCGCGAGCGACCGCGTCGAACGACGCCGGCACGGTCAGCATCACGTCCTGGTGCTCCAGGGCCAGCGACGCGTCCTCGGCGGCCATGCTCGCGTTCCACGAATCCTTCAAATGGGCGAGGATCCGGGCCGAGACCTCGAGCGGAGAGAGCTGAGACACGTCCTCCTCGGTGTTCCAGGGGAGGATGGGGCTGCGGCGATCCACGTCCGGATTGCAGAGCCACGACTTGGCCGACGAGACCAGGCGGTGGGGGACCTGCGAACCCTGTTGCCGGGCAAACTCGCCGATGGCGAAATCGCGCTCGTTGTCCCAGGGCAAGACCAGCGCGTCGGCGGGCAGCTCGTGCTCGCCGGGCAGATAGAGGAACGACGGAAGGAGCGGCCGGGGTTTGACGACCCCTGCCGTGACGAGTTGCGGTACCTCGAAGAATCGGGCCCGCGGGTCGTCCGGATCGATCTGGGTCGCATCGAGGTACGCGAGGGCCGTGTTGGTGGTACCGAGATCGATACCGATGACGTAACGGGATTCGAACATCTCACACCTCTGTGGTACTGCTTACGAGAAGCCTGGTGCTGAGGGGCACCGCCGGGCCTGCGAGGACTGAGGCTCGAAGCCTGACTGCAAGCAGTCCGACCTGCAGCCTGCGGCCCGCGGAGTGCCTCCCCCTCCGGGTCACTTGAGCTCGACCTCGGCCGGCGTGATGACGGCGGGGTCCTGTTCGGCCTGGGGCGGCGTGAGGTGGACGGCCTTGGCCATCCAGCCGTGATGCCGCAGGATGCCCTTGAACGGCGGGTCGCCGGACACCTTGCCCACGAGCCTGATCGCGGAAGGGTCGAACCCTTCCTCGACGGTGACCTTGCTCCCCTCGCGCTCGTCGCGCACGGGAGCGACCTCGACCAGGTCCTTGATGACTTTTTGACAGTTCTGATGAATGGAACGGCACGCCGCGCCCACCTGGGCGTCGTCGTAGGCGTCGATGTTCTCCAGGAGGAAATCCACCATGCGTCCCTCGCGTTGCATCGCGGTGAGCACCGCCAGGGAGGCCGACATCATCTGCCGGTCCAGGGAGGAGAGTTGATTGGCAAACTCCCGGTCCGTGAGGACCCGGAAGAAAGCCCCGATTGCTTTGAAGATTCTCATGGTCTTTCGGGTCGTGATGAAAGGACTGACGGCCGTCGGGCCGTGGCCCGAAAACCCGTCCAGTAGGCCGGGTGCTCAGAACCGAGAGCCGCCCGGCGAAGACGGGAGTAAAGCACGAAACCGGTGCGGACGTCAAATCGCGGCAGGGCGCGGGGTGCGTGTCTGGCAGGTGGTCCCACGCCGGTTGGAAAGGCCCTGGCATGGCTCTTCGACACAGAGACACGGAGCCACAGAGCCAGAGAGAAAGAGAGACCGTGAGTGGCGACGTCCATCGGATGACAAGACGAGGGAGGCTCCAGGAGTCGCGGCGCCTGTGAGCGAGGCAGAGAATGAACCCTCTGTGCCTCTGTGTCTCTGCGTCTCTGTGTTTATCCCGCAAGGGGGGGGCCACCTACGAGACACGCACCCCAGGGTGCGGGCAGGGGATCGGCAAAGTCGTCATTCCCGCGAAAGCGGGAATCCAGGGGG
>JACQZL010000362.1 GCA_016213865.1 Candidatus Rifleibacteriota bacterium | reverse complement strand
CTTTTGCAACATCGTTTAAGGTTTTTTGCGGGGCTTGGCGGCGTCTTTCAGCAGGCCGGCCAATTCGATGGCGGTGCCGGCCACGATCTCGCCGGCCAGCGATCCCCAGGGCTTGTGCAAAAGGCCCAGCGGGACCAGACCTTCCTGGTCCATCGAGGCCTCAAGACCCTCGCCCTGCGCCTCGAGCGCGCGCAGGAGACCGCGAGCGTCATCGCCCGCTGGCTCGAAGCTCGCGACGAGATCGCGTGGGTCCGCTACCCGGGCCTGCCGTCGCACCCCCAGCACGCCCTGGCCATGCGTCAGATGGAGGGACCGGGCTCGATGGTCAGCTTCGAGATGAAGGCCGGCCTGGAGGCTGGCAAGAACTTGATGAACCGCGTCCGGCTCGCGACGCTCGCGGTGTCGCTGGGCGGAGTCGAGACGCTCATCGAGCACCCCGCGTCCATGACTCACGCGGGCATCCCGCTCGCCGAGCGCGTCAGCACGGGTATTACCGACGGGCTGGTTCGTTACTCGGTCGGGATAGAAGACGCCGACGACCTGATCGACGACCTGCGGCAGGCGCTGGAGACCTGCTAGTCACCGTGACGGGTAACGAGGATGGCGCGCGCTCGTTGCTCGCGCGCATCGGCACCGACCATTTTGAGTGTGATTCTCCACACACTTGGCTCCGAGGAAGGTAGGGGCGGGGCTTGTCCCCGCCCGCTCTGGGCCAGGCTTTCGGGCGGGGGCGAGCCCCGCCCCTACGGCCCGAACTGTGCGGCCCAGTCTCTCGGATTTGGTCGGTGCCCGCGCATCTTGCTGCGAGGGCTCGGCCTGGAACTCGGGGCCCGGCGGATTCGCCGCCCCCTCATTCGGCTTCCAGCATCCGAGGCGTCAGGCTGTAGATCCACATCTCCTGCTGCCAGGTCTGAAAGGCGTAGCCGCGGAGGCCCTCGACTTGCCGAATGGCCTCCGCCGGGGCAAGGCCCCGCGCGCGGCTCAGGAAGCCCGTCAGCATGCAGCCGGTCCGGCCGATGCCGGCCAGGCAGTGGACGCAGGCGGGTCCCCGAGTGCGAACGACGTCGATGAACTCGTCGAGCTGGCTGACCTGGGGAGGCGACCCGTCGAGGATCGGGATGTGCGCGTGCCGCAGTTCGAACCGTCCGGCAAAGCCCGGAAGGCGCGGCACCTCCAGCAGGCTGACCAGCGTGCGCACTCCCTGACGCACGAGCAGGTCATAGTCGGACGGCTCATCGGGTCTGCGGCAGCCGGCAAGGAGGCCCGGGAGGACCCAGCCGAAGCGAAGGCTGTTTTCGCGAGCAACTGGAGACATGAGAAATCAGAAGGGCCGGAGAGGAACCTCCGGCCCCTGCTGGAGGGTGGGGGCGCCCCCCCGGTCAGTCCGAGCCTCCCCCACGCTTGCCCTCCCCCGGAGGGGGAGGGTGGGAAGGGGGTCAACCCTTGGCCAGCTCGAGCAGACGAGAGAACTCCGGCTGGTTGTTGACGGCCAGTTCGGCCAGCACCTTCCGGTTGATCTCGATGTTCTTCTTGCGAAGGCCGCTCATGAAAAGGCTGTAGTTGAGCTTGGCATCGAGCGCCCGGACTGCCGCATTGATGCGAACGATCCAGAGGGACCGATACTCGGCCTTCTTGGCCTTGCGATCCTTGTAGGCGTGCTTGAGGCCACTGATGACCGCTTCGTTGGTGCGCTTGAAGAGGTTCGAGCGTCCATTCCGATAGCCCTTGGCCATCTTGAGGATCTTGCGGTGGTTGTTCTTGGTTACGGGACCTGATGTGGTTCTCATTGAAAAGGCCTCCCGGGTGTCGAGCACCCCGCCGGCAACGGCGTGACTGCCGGGCCAGGCGTATCAGGAGGGGAACCCGTCTCAGACGGGCCCCTGCGGGCGGGGAAGAAGGTGACGGACCTTAGTGCGAGACGGAATTGAGGACCTTCCAGGTGTCCGCCTTGGAGACGTAGGTGGGCCCGCGCAGACTTCGCTTTCGCTTCCGGGACTTCTTGGTCAAGATGTGGCTTTTGAAGGCCGAAGCACGCTTGATCAAGCCATTCTTGTTGATGCGGAAACGCTTGCTGGCTCCGCGGTGGCTCTTCATCTTGGGCACAATTGCCTCCTTTGGGTCCGGACGGGCGAGACTCGCGAGCCACTGGGCTCACGGCCACCGACCGTACGGATGACTGCGGGGGGAGACCCGCCTACTTGGGGGCCACGATGGCGCTCAGGTTGCGCCCTTCCATCTTGGGTGCGCCTTCGACCTTGCCGGCAACCGTCAGTTCTTCGAGCATCCGATTGATCAGGTCGTGGCCCAGTTCCTGGTGCGTCAGCTCGCGGCCACTGAAGGTGACAGTGACCTTCAGCTTGTGGCCGTCCTTCAGGAACTCGATGCCGTGGTCCCG
Source organism: Candidatus Rifleibacteriota bacterium (assembly GCA_016213865.1). Next base: position 4,376 of record JACQZL010000362.1, on the reverse strand, counting down.
CTTGAAATCGAAGTCATGCTTGCCGATCTTGATGCGCAGCTTGACTTCCTTGAGGGTGACGTTCTTCTGGCGCTTGCGCGCCTCGCGGTTTTTCTTCTCCTGGGAGTACTTGAACTTGCCGTAGTCCATCAGTCGAGCCACGGGGGGATCGGCGTCCGGACTGACCTCCACGAGATCCAAACCGCGCTCTTCGGCTTGCTTCAGGGCGTCCACCAGCGGAAGGATTCCGAGGGCTTCGCCGGTTTCGGCGATGACCCGCAGACGGGGGACGCGGATGGCACGGTTGACGCGATACCGCTTCGTCTTGAGAATGTCGAACCTCCTCTTTAGAACTCGACGGAACAAACAAGCCCGGTGAATGGCCAAAGCAAGGGCCTTCGCCGGGCTCGATGCCTGACCTTTTCGGCCGTAGCCTGAAGGTGAGGGGCAGCGCCCCTGCTTTGACAGGACCGAAGATACCACGACCCCACGCCGGAGTCAACCCCGGTACGCGGCCCGGGGAGCGATGCAGAGAAATGGGAGCCCGAAGGTCCACGATCGCTGAAGAGCCCTCATTCAACACAGAGCCACAGGGGCACAGAGCCACAGAGGAGCTGATTTGATGAGACTCTTCTCTGTGTCTCCGCGTCTTTGTGGCTCTGTGTTTACTTGAGACTTCCCATGAGTTGGCGTCGCTCCTCGCGGCCCGCGGCCATCCTCGCGGCTTACCGCAGCGCGCTGAGGTCCTGCTCCTTCGCCCACTGCGCGAACGTATGCCAGCCGACCGACGGGTAGTCGCGCCGGAGCGCGGCGATGTCGACGTTGTAGCCGGTCCGGTCGAACCACTCGAACAGCTTGGCGTAGCCCGGGTTGCTCTCCCGCAGGTCGCGCATCGGCACCTCGGAGTAGGTGATCTCCTTGCCGCAAGCCCTGGTCAGGCTCGCGCAGACCTGCTTGGGCGTCAGCTCGTCCGACGCGAGCTCGATGCGCTTGCCCAGGCACTTGTCGCGGTTCTCCGCCACCAGTGCTGCGAAGTGGCCGATGTCGGAGACGGCGATCTGCTGCAGAGGGCGATCGGCCGGAAGGGCGATCGTGAGCCTCCCCTTCTTGAGGTCGGGCAGCCAGGTCGGGCCCAGGAAGTTGTCCATGAAGAAGACGGGCCCGAGGATCGTGTAGGGGATCCCGAGACCCCGGATGTGCTGCTCGACGGGCACCTTGCTGTCGAAGAACGGGATGCCGGTGCTCCGGTCGGCGGCGGCGACGGACGTGTAGATGAAGTGCCGGACCGCGGCCGCCTTGGCCGCGTCCGCGAGTGCGATTCCCTGTCGGGTTTCGAGGTCGGGGCCGCCCTCGTATGGCGTGCTCATCGCAAAGACAGCGTCCATCTCCTTGACGGCTCGCTCGAGCGAGACGGGGTTGTTGAAGTCGCCTGTGACCAGGTCGGCGCCGAGGCGCTCCAGCTCCTTCGCCGCCACGGACTCGGGCGACCTCGTCAGGGCGCGAACGCGGTGTCCATTTGCAAGAAGGGCGCGGGCAACAGCCCCGCCCTGCTTGCCGGTGGCCCCTGTCACCAGGACGGTCAGCTTTCTCTCTTCCATTGCTAGCCTCCTCTCAGGCCAACGGCAGCGCCTTTCCCCCCACGACTGCGACCCTCATGAAGCCCGTAATGGAAGACGACTCTCGGGCAGAAGGTTGGCCGCCGGGCGCTGCACGGATTCGACAGGATCCAGTACCGCGCCGCGAAGAGGCATCGCTACCCGCAAGGCTCTACTTCAGCGCCTCGAACGCCCAGCGCCGGACGTTCTCCTCGGGGTCCTGCAGCAGCGGCCGCGCGGCGTCCTGCGCGAGGAGGCCGCCAATCCGGCCGAAGGCCCAGGCCGCGCTGGCGCGCGCACCCGCCGAGCACTCGGAGGCCATCTCCTGGAGCCGGCCAAACGCCCTGACGAACCCCAGCTTCCAGAGGGCCAGGGCCGCGTTGGCCGCGACCCGCGACGCCGGGTGCGACAGGCTGCGCACGAGCGACGAGGCCACGGAGGGCAACGTTGCGTGCTGGGCCAGGGTCTCGACCGTGTTGGCCGCGACGCGAGGATCGGGATGTTCGAGGTACGGCTGCAACTGTTCCGGAGGAGGCTGCACCGGCAAGGCGCCCAGGAAGGCGAGTGTGCTGGCGAGCTGCCGGTGTCGCGTCGTGGCGCTCAGGCGCTCGAGGATGCGGATCAGGTAGCTCGAGGCCCCTTCGGGGTCGATGGCGACGGCGCTGGCCACGAGCGTTCGCCGCAGCTCGGGCTGGGAGACCTTGAAGGCCGAGCCGATCATGCGCGAGAGGTCGGCCGCCGCTCCCACGCTGGCCAGCGAGTCGGCCGCCATCCTGCGGAGCTTCGGGTCCAGGGCACCGTTACCGGCGACTCCCAGGAGGACCTCCGCCAGGCGCGGGTCTTGACCGACCCGGCCCGCGGCGTGGGCAAAGGCGATGCGGGCCTGGGGCGACTCCGTCTCGGCCAGCAGCTCGACCAACAGCGGTCTTCCCAGGCGCCAGAGGGCCAGCGCGGCCAGCGCCCTGACGCGGGGCTCGGGGTCGTTGACCATGGCGGCCATGACGTCCGTGAGGCGGGGATGCAGCCGGTCGAGCAGGGCCTCGATTGTATTGGCCCGGACCCGGGCGTCGGGGTGGGCCAGGTACGGCTTGAACAACTTGAAGGGCAGCTCGCGGCCGACCAGGCCCAGGGCCGCCACCAGCGCCGACACGGCCCGCGGCTCGTGCAGGTGCCTGCGAAGGCGCATCAGCTCGGGCAGGATCTCACTCTGCTCGGGCTGGACCGCGAGCAGCTTGAGGGCCGGTCCGCAGACAGCGGGCCGTGGGTCCTCCCACAGGATGTGCAACAGCAGCTTGCCCAGGCCCTGCGCTTGCTGGGAATCGAGGTCCCGCAGGACGGCGACGGCCGTTTCGGCGTCGAACCCCTTGAGCAAGTCCAGCACGCCCCTGAGGTTCCGGACGATGGCGTCACGGCTGACCATCGGAAGGCGGCGGAGGAAATAGGCCTGGACGACTGGATCGCGCGAATCGGGCAACGCGCGACCGGCGTTGGGGAGTCTCATCTGGGACCGTCCTTGCTGCGACAAAGAGAACGCGAAGAGCTGCGGATGGGCTGGGACTGGAGGTCCTGAACTGCGCTTCGGCTTGGAGGTGGGGGCGTGGGGCCCGGGGTCGCACCGCGGGCGGCTCGGCTCGGGGTCGGCAGTCTCGGCGCGGGAACTAACCCCACGTTGAGTGAATCCTGTGGTCATTCGAGGTTGTCGTCGAGGAAGATGCCGATCGGTTCGCCCGGGCCGGAAGCGGGCGCCCCGCCGGGGGCCGTCTTCCTGGGCGGCGGAGAGACCATCGGGGGCGGGAGGGCCGTGCTGACGGGCTTGGCCGGGCCGGCGCCCAGCTCGTAGTACTTCTCGTCGGCGCTCGAGGCCCCGCGGTCTTCGAGCCAGACGCGGTTGTCGCCGGTGATGAAGATGCGCACGTCGAAGTCGAGGTTCTCGAGCCTCTCGCCTTCACGCAGGTGGTACGGAACGACCCGACCCTCGCGCTTGACCAGCGCCTGCTTCTCGCCGTCGAGGATCATCACGCCCAGGGAGCGGAAGGGCGACAGGGCCCGCAGGACGTCGGCATTCCGGGCACCTTGCTGCGAAGACTGCGGCCGCTTGATCGGCGACGCTGTCGGCGTCCCGACGGGCCGCCCACCATCCTCGGCGACGTGCATCTCGATGTCGGTCGCGAACGACGTGAAGGGGTTGATGGTGGCTTCGATGTCCTTGTTCGAGACCTCCTCGGCCTCGAAGGGCCTGTTGGCGGCCCGGGCCCGGAGCTTCCCGACCACCTCGGGGGTGAGGGCCGGGATGTCGAACGGCGTCTGGGCCGGCGCGGCCGGTCCCGCGGCGTCGGCCGGGACCCCGGGAGAGGGCGCGGCCAGCGGCGCCCCCACGTTGGGCTGGGAAGCCGGGCGGACCGTCGGCGCCGCGGTCTTCGTGCCGCCCCCCATGCCCAGGGCGCTCTGGAGCTTCTGGCGGTTGACGATCAGGACGAGGACGAGCATGACACCCAGGATCATCAACTGGGTCTTGATGCGATCGGCCTCTTTTTTCTTGGCGGCTGTCATGGCGACGGTTCAGCCCTGACCGCTGAAGTAGGTCTCGAGCTGGAGCCGGACCTCCCAGTCGTGGCGCGGGTTGTCGAAGGCGACGACCTCGAAGTTCTGGATGCGGAAGATCTGCTGCTGGCGCGGGAGCTTGAGCAGGAGGAACTTGAACGCCTTGTAGGGGCCTTCCAGCTCCATCTGGAAGTTGAACGTCCAGTAGTTGGCCCCCTCTCCGCGGGAGAGCGGGTTGAAGGTCACCTTGCGAATCCGGAT
>JACQZL010000361.1 GCA_016213865.1 Candidatus Rifleibacteriota bacterium | reverse complement strand
GTTGATCAGCCGAGGATTGTAGACCGGTTTGTGATTGGGCGGTAGGCAGCAGCAGCAGCAAAGTGCAAAGTGTGTGGTGTTCGATGTGACCATCAGCACGTGTGGCCAGCTCGGACGACGCCAATAAAGCAGACTTTCACTGTCGAGTTTTCATATTGCGAGGCATCTCTGCACAACCGTCTCGTTGCCGACCGGCTCGGCGCGCTCGGCCCCGCGGGCCTCGCAGCGCTGCGGGCCCGGCTCGAAGAGTTCCGCTCGGGACTCGCCCGGCGAGCCCCGCCGGAGAAGGAGACCCCGTGAGCGAGCTTCCCACCTCGGCCTTCCCCCTGAACGTGATGTTGCAGACCACCACGACCTGCAACGCCGCCTGCACGTTCTGCCCCCATCCCCAGATCAAGCACGAGGTCTCCCTGGGAGAGATGGACGACGCCCTCTTCGAGAGGGTGATCGACGAACTCGCCGCCAACGGCCAGGTGCTCCGCATCCTGATGTACCTGATGAACGAGCCGCTGTGCGACCCGAAACTCATCGAACGCATCGACCTGGCCAAGAGCCGCAACCCGCGCACCACCGTGCACCTCCTCACCAACGGGGTGCTTCTCGGCAAGCTGGGCGACCGCCTGCTCCAGTCGAAGCTCGACTGGCTCGGTCTCTCGGTGCACGCCCTCCACGACGACACCTACGAGAAGCTGATGGGGCTCAAGAACTTCAACGCCCCCGGCGGCCTCCGCAGTCTCATGGAGGATTTCTGCCGCAAAGCGGTCGAACTCAAGGGCCCCGACTACGTGAACGTCAAGATTATCCGCGACAAGCGCCACCTCGGCCGGGAAGAGGCCCGCGAGGCGGTGCGCTACTGGCGCGGGCTGGGGCTCGAGCGGGTCGAGTACTTAGAGGAGCCGATGTCGCGCGCCGGAAACGTCCGCTGGATGCCGCCGGTGCGCTTCGAGGCGGTCGAGGGATGCAACTCCATCTGGGCCATGGAGATGGCGTGCGTTCTCTATAGCGGCGACGTCATCGCCTGCTGCAACGACTGGCGCCGCGAAGTGCCGATCGGGAACCTGCGAGAACAGACCCTCGCCGAGATCTGGAACGGCGAGAAGCGTCGCCAGTTCCTGCGCGAGGTGTACGGCCACGAGGCCCCGCGGCCGGGACTCATTTGCCTGAAGTGCGAGGCCGCCCAACCCTCGCAGAAGAGGTGGGACCCGCAGGTCGCGGAGACCCACCCGTCGGAGGCCAAGGTGGAAGACGCTGGAACCGAACTCCCCGTCGGGGACGCTGTCCCCGAACCCCTGCCAGGGGGGGAGCCCCCCCCTGGACCCGGCGATTTCGGCACGCAATCGGAAGCCGGTCCTGTCTGCGAAGAAGCACTCAGTTCGGTCGCGGGCGAAGCTACCGCCGGTCAAACGGGAGTCCAGAGGGTCGATGACCCTCTGGCGGGGGACTGGGGGCAGGGCCCCCAGCAGGAACTCGGTACCACTGCCTCGGCCATCGCCGCCCCCGTTGCTCTCGTGAAAATCCGCCCTCGGCGCGGCATCGTCGGGGCCTCGAAGCGGGTCCGCACGCCGGTGGCGCCGAAGCGCGAGAAGTTGCCCGCGCCCGAACCGCGCCCGGTGGCGCCGTGCGCGTTCAGCGGCCGGCCGGCCGAGAGCCGGGAGCCGCACCAGTTGCTCGCGCTCGAGGGGGAGCCGCCTGCCATCTTGCTGGCCGAGCTACCGCCGGGCAGTCCGCACGGGCCGTCGGCCTCGCTGCTGTATCTCTCGAGCTGGCTGCTCGGGAACCGGGTGCGGGTACACGCGATCGACTTCAACCTGGCCAGCTACCTCGCGGCGCCGGACCAGGTGCGCGAGCGGTGGGACGAGTACGCCGATGCGGGCTACAACGTGCCGGAGACGGCCGCGATGGTGGCGCGGCCCTGGGCGATTCTGGCCCCTCGCGCGGTGGCCGAGACGGTCGGTGAGAGGCCCGCGGTGCTGGCGCTGCACGTGACGCCGGCAAGCTGGCGGGTGGCCGCGGACTTCACTTCGAAGTTACGCGAGGCGAACTTTGCTGCGCCCATCTACTGGTTCGGTCAGGGGTCGGCCAAGGAGCTGGCGGAGGTGTTGCCGGCCGCCTCGATGCCGGACGGCTTCATCCTGGGCGATCCCGAGCGGCCGCTGCTCGAGCTGGCCCGAGCGGCCCGGAAGACCGGCGGCGAGGGGAACGCCGGAGAGGGACCGGCGCGACGGCCGGCCGGGGTGTTCGTCCCGGGCTCGAGCGAGTTCATGCCGCTCGTTCCGATGCAGTCGCTGGCGGCGCTGACGCTGGGGGAGCTGGCTCCGTTCCACCTGGCGGGGTATCCGTCGCCGAGGCTGGAGGTGCTGGCCGGGATAGGGTGTTCTCAGCGCTGCGTGCACTGTCCTCGCGCGCCGCATGGACTGATCCTGAGAGCGCGTTCGGCCGACGACATCTACCTTGAGATGGCCAGGTTGTGGTCCGAGAAGGGTGTCTCGAGCTTCGTGCTGGGCCAGACGATGGCCAACAGCCACCCGGAAGAGCTGACGCGGTTGGCCGCGCTGATCGAGGACAACGAGCTGCCGGTGACGTGGGAGGCCCGCTACCTGCCCGAGCCCGACGAGCCGGAAGATCGATACCGGCGGTTGTGGGCGGGCGGCTGTCGCAAGCTGCGGTTCTGCATCCCGACGGCGCCGGAGGGGTACTGCCTGGAGCCGTACCTGGCGAAGGCGTTGAGGCTCTGTCACTGGTCGAGCATCGTCACGTCGATCGACACGCTCGTGGCGGGGTTGCCGGTCGATCCGGACGGGCAATTCGAGAGTCTGGCGCGGTTCCTGTGGGAGAACGCCGGCAACATCGACGAGGTCGAGACGATGTCCGATCTGTTGTTGCTGCCGGGCTGCGAACTCGATCGCGAGCCGAAGCGGTTCAACGTCGATCGCGTGGGCAAGGACCTGGCGAGGGACTGGCACGACAACGGGTATCTGAACCGCGAGTTCCGCCGCAAGCGGCTCAAGGAGCTGTATCTGATGCTCGAGGACCAGCACGTGCGGCTGCCTTCGAGGGAGCGCGTGCTGGGCTCGCCGGGAACGCTGCTCGAGCAGGAAGATCGGGTCGTCAAGCGGGTGAACCAGCGGGTGGGACGGCCGGACGACGCGGTGCTGGCGACCTGTCCGGTGTGGGGCTACACCGACCCGCCGGTGGCGCTGGCCTATCTCTCGAGTTATCTGCGAGGGCGGGGCTACCGCTGCTCGGTGCACGATTTCAACACCCAGCTCTATCTCGAATCGCCGGAGGACATGAAGATGCTCTGGCACGTCGAGAACAAGAACTACTGGTCGAGCGGCGACACCTTCCCGCTGCTCAAGAGCTACTACCTCGACCATCTCGAGAAGTGGGCCGACGAGCTGGCGGGGTCGCCGGCCAAGGTCATCGGGCTATCGGTGGTGGACCCGAAGGAGCGGATGACCTGCGAGCTGATCCGGCGCATCAAGGTGCGCGATCAGTCCAAGCGCATCATCCTGGGCGGGCCGGCGGTCTTCACGCCCGACTACCGGCGCATCTTCCTCGACCAGGTGGGCGAACTGGTGGACGGTTACGTGATCGGCGAAGGCGAGGCGACGCTGGTCGACGTCATCGAGGCGATCAAGGCGGGGAGGCCGGTGGGCGACGTGCCGGGCGTGGTGACCTATCCGGACGGCGTGCACCCGCGCGAGACTTTCCGGGCGCCGATCGCGCCGCTCGACACGGTGCCGTTCCCGGACTACCAGGACTTCGACCTGTCGCGCTACCCATCGAAGAAGCTGATCCTCGAGTGGAGCCGCGGCTGCGTGAACCGGTGCGCCTTCTGCAAGGGCGTGGCGATCACGGGCAAGTGGCGCAACCGTTCGCCCGAACACATCCTCGAGGAGTTGACCTATCACGCGGTCAAGAACGAGATCCACGAGTTCGAGATCAGCGATCAGCTCATCAACGGCGACATCGAGGCTCTCGAGGAGATCTGCGACCGGATCGTGGCGGCCAAGCTCGACGTACGGTGGATGTGCCAGGGCCTGCCGACGCCGCAGATGACGCGAAGGGTCTTCGACAAGATGAAGGCCGCGGGCTGCTACGACTTCAAGTTCGGGCTGGAGAGCGCGAGCGACAAGGTGATCCGGCTGATGGGCAAGGGCAGCTCCTTCACGAGAGATGATGCGGCCCGGGTCATCCGCGACTGTCACGAGGCGGGGATCGAGAGCAGCGTCTTCTGCATCGTCGGCTATCCCGGCGAGGAGGAGGAGGATTTCCGGCAAACGCTCGACTTCTACTCGGACAACGCCGGCTTCGTCACCCGCATCAAGTCGATCAACGCGCTGGCGATCATCACCGACACGCCGATCCACGCCCACGCCGAGCAGTTCGACGTGGTGTTGCCGCCGATGGATTACCACTACCTGTGGCGCACGCGGGACGGGAAGAACACCATCGAGGTGCGCCGGGAGCGCATCCGCCGGCTGCTGGCGGTCGCCAAGGAGAAGGGTATCCAGGTGATGGAGACCAATCTCACCGAGGGCAAGCAGAACGAGCTGGTGCTGGGGATCATCAAGGGCAATCTCAGTTACGCGCAGGCGATCGACCTGCTCAAGGAGCAGGTGAACCACCTGGGCAGCTTCGAGACCGAGAGGCGCGTGGCGGGCCGCACGGGGTCGGGGCCTGCGTTCGTGCCCGAGCCGCTGTTGCCGGAGGGCGCACCGGCGCTGGACGATCCGACGGAGCTGGAGTTGCTGGGGATCATGGACGGCCGGCGAGCGTTCAAGGGGCCCGACATCCTCGAGATCGACATGACCAACGACTGCAACGTGTCGTGCGCCGGTTGCTGGTGTCACAGCCACCTGATGGGCGACCGTCGGTTCGCGGGCGCGTTCAAGCAGCACTTCCTTCCGCTGGAGACGATCCGGCGGCTGATCGACGATGCGGCGCGGATGGGCACCCGGCGCATCCAGCTGGCGGGTTCGGGCGAGCCGTTCATGCACCCGCAGATCTGGGACGTCATCCGTCACGTGAAGGAGAAGGGTCTGGAGCTGGCGATCATCACCAACTTCACGCTGCTCACGGAGCAGGGCGTGAAGGACCTGGTGGCGCTGGGCGTGGACGACCTGACGTGCAGCATCTGGGCCGGTTCGGTCGAGGCTTTCGAGCGCACGCACCCCGGCACCGACGGCGAGGCGTTCCTGCGCCTGGAGCGGTTGATGGTGCTGCTGCAGGGCTTGAAGGGGGCGCAGGTCAAACCTAGAGTCAAGATTTACAACGTCATCAGCAACCTCAACTACGACGACCTGGACAACATGATCGACTTCGGGCTGCGCACCGGCGCGCAGTACGTCGAGTTCACCCCGGTCGACACCATCGAGGGCTACACCGACAGCCTGAGGCTCACGCACGAGCAGAGCGAGGAGGTGCTGGCCGCCTTCGCCCGGCTGCAGGAGCGTTCCGACTACGTCAACATGCTGGGCATCGAGCACCTGGAGGTGCTGGACAACCTGCAGCACGCGCGCGAGGCCGCCGAGTTTCCCAGCCGGCTGATGAAGGAGTCGATGTACGAGGGCTTCACGTTCCACATCGAGCACCGCCACACGCGGGCGACCTGCCCGGCCGGCCTGGATTCGGCGCACGTCTACTCCGACCCGGAGAGCGCCACCGGCTACGTCTTCCTCTTCGACGAGGAGCGGTGCCGCAAGTGCCCGCTGCATGACAAGTGCAGCATCAACAAGCAGAACTACAGCGTGAAGCGCGAGTTCCTGAGCTTCCTGGGCTTCGGCTCGTTCTCGCGCCGGCTGCAGGGCGAGGTCGAGAAGGGCGAGTACGAGTCGGGCTTCGTCAACACGATGCCCTGCTACATCGGTTGGAGCTACTCGCGCGTCACCACCGACGGATTCACCATCCCCTGCTGCAAGGGTTACGGCAAGCCGCTCGGCAACCTGCACCAGGCCTCGGGCGGTTTCGCAGGGCTGTGGAACTCGCCGCGGATGCAGAACTTCCGGCCGCTCGCGCTCACGGTCACCAAGGACCATCCCTACTTCGAGCCGATCAACTGCGTGAAGTGCTGCGATAACCTCGGGATGAACCTGCGGACCCACCGCAAGGTGATGGCGCTGATGACCGACGAGCGAACGCGGTTGCGCGGGCTTTACGACCAGCTCGACGCTGCCTCTGCCTCCGACGCCGGGCCCTCGGCCCGGGAGCGGTTGCTGCCCGACGAGCATCACGCCTTTCCCGAGCCCTTCAGCCCCGCGGAACTGGTGCAGGTGGTCGCCGACGGCGCCGACGACGGCCCGCGAAACAACTCGCAGCTCGCGGAGGGCGAGGCCGGGGCCGCCGAAGGGGTGCCCCCCGTCCAGCTCACCGCCGCCGAGCTGATCGCTTTCAGGTTCAAGTGAGCCCAGATGCGCTACCACAGGGTGCAAGTCGCAGTTGGGATCCCTGGCGGGATCGGGCACAGAGAACGCAGGGGGGCCCAGCGCGGGCATTTGCCCGAAAACGAAGACATGTATCACAGAGACACAGAGGCACAGAGACACAGAGAAGTGTTTGGTTCTCCTGGAATCAACTCCCCCTCTGTGCCTCTGTGTCTCTGTGATCTCTGTGATTGGCCAATCTCGTTTCACTGTCGAATCCTCGCGCCCCGCGACGATCTTCTCGGGTAGTAGATCACTGACCTGTTCCTGCTACTACAGCTCGCATGCCGGTGACCGACTCCAGCCGCCCGCCGCTCGACCTGCCGCTGCTGCTGCTCGCGCTGATCTTGACGCTGGTGCCGCTGGCGGTTTCGGGCTGGACCTACAACATCGAGACGGTCAAGGAGACGCTCTTCCAGACCGGCACGGCGCTGCTGTTGCTGACGATGGCCTTCCGCCGGGCTGCTTCCTTCGGGTTTCTGCGCAGGATGGACTGGGTGGCGATGGCCTATTTCTGCGCCAACTTCTTCTCGTTCCTCTTCTCGCAGGTGCAGGACGTGGGGGTCGAACAGCTGCAGGTGCTGGGCTATCAGTTGCTCTTCTACCTGCTGGTGCGCGCGCTCGAACTGGACGCTCGCCGGTTCGACTGGCTGACGGGCCTGTTGCTGGGGTCGGCGGCGGCCACCTCGCTCGTGGCGATCGTTCAGGTCGTGGGCGGCTACACGGTGCGGTTCGGGGTGCCCTGGGAGACGAGGGCGACCGGGACCTTCGTGCAGCCGACTTTCCTCGGGGCGTTTCTCTCGGTGACGCTGCCGCTGGCGCTGCAGAGGATCCTGAGGCCGGCCGCGGGCAGGCGCCGCTGGGTCACCGGGCTGGGGGCCTTCCTGGTGATACTGACCGGGCTGCTGCTCTCGCTCTCGCGCGCGGGCTGGCTCGCCGCGGCGCTCGGGCTCTTCGTGCTGGTGCTGATGGATCGGGGGCTGGTACCGGCCTTTCGTTCGCTGCTGCCCTTCGCGGTGGCGATGCTCGTGGTGTTCGGACTGCTGCTCTGGTGGCGTCCGCCGACCAACCTGGATCTCTCCCGGATGAGCCCCCGGAGCAGCCGGTCGAACCAGGAGCGGGTGGCCATCTGGAGCGGTTCCTCGCGGATGGTGCTCGATCGACCGGTGCTGGGATTCGGGCCGGGGAACTTCGCGCCCTGCTTCGTGGTCTACGCGCCTCCCTACCTGCAAGAGATCTCGGCCAGCGAGAACATGCGGGCGCTGCACGCGCACTCCGAGGTGCTGCACGTGGCGGTCGAGTCGGGGTTGGTGGGGCTCGGGTTGTGGCTGGCCCTGCTGGCGCTGGCGGTGCGCTCGTTGCTCGAGCAGGGGCCCGAACTGGAGCCGGAAGAGGTGAACCTGAGGCGGCTGCACCTGGCGATGCTGGCGGCGTTACTGGTGAATGCCGCGATCGGACTGGACGGGCGGTTCACGACCAGCTCGATGCTGCTCTGGTACCTGCTGGGGATGGCGGCCTCGCGCGAGCGGTGCGCGCCCGCGGGCGATTCGACGGTCAGGCGGCCACTCCTGGTGGCGATGGCGGTATATCTGATGTGGTTGCCGCTGGACGCGCTGGAGGCGGATCACGAGAAGATGGTCGGGGCGAGCCTGCACATGACCGATAGGCCCAAGGAGGCGCTCTTCCACCTGGCCAACGCGGTGATGCTGAAACCAGCCGATTCGGAGGCGCACTTCCTGCGGGGGCGCAACTACGTGGCGATGAAGGACTACCCCGGGGCCGAGACCAGCTATCTCGAGGCGCTGCGGCTGGATCCGTTCAACCCGGCGCTGTGCTATAACCTGGCGAAGGTCTACATCCGGACGGCGCAGTTCGACCGCGCGCGGCGTTTGCTGGAGCTGGCGGTGAAGGTGAATCCGCGGTTCGAGCTGGCCCGGCGAGAGCTGGAACGACTGGAGAGGTGGTGACGATGGAGAACCAGCGCGGAGAGGGGAAAGAGGCAACAGGGAACCCTCTCAGGGGCGCCGCCCCCGAACCCCCGCCAGGGGTGAAGTTCACCCCTGGACCCCCCGATGACTGGAGTGAGTCGTCGTCACGCTCGCAGGCACGAGTCCTGGGGAGTGGCGCTCAGACCTTGCGGCCACCTCGCTCGGGCGGGGCCGGGGCCCGGGGCATGACGATGCTCGAGATCCTGATCGTCGTGATGCTCGTGGGGGTCGTGGTGCCGCCGCTGACCTCGTCGCTGTCGCGGCAATCGGCCCAGCGCGCCCGCAACACCGCTCGAGACCTCGCGCTGATCTACGCCGAGGAGGGGGTGGAGCTGATGCTGAACGGGGGGTATGCCAAGTGGTGGCCAGTGGTGAGGCCGCCAGGGACGACTCTAGCAGTATGGCCTCCAAACGCCCCCTACACGAATCCGCCGTACATGTACAGTCGAGCATTCACCCTTGCTACAAGTCCAAGCACGCCAAGTCTCAATCCCAACGCACTGACTGTGACAGTGCTGGCCACTGGCGGAGCTAGCGACGATCCGTTCAACCCATTCATCGGAGACCGAGGTTCTACTCCGGCCATTCCGATGACCTTCCAGCCGTGGTCGCAGTTCGGCCGGCGCTACACGCTCTACAGTCCAGACAACAACGCCACCACGCTTGAGTGCACGGTCAGCGTATGGTTCGGTCCCGAGGCAGCCGATGTCGTTACAGTGCCTCTGTATCTGGGCAACCACACCAATTCGAGTAATCGACGAGAGTTGCTCTACCTGCCCACCGGAGCATTACCTGCAACGATCGCAACCCTCGACACAAACCCCGCGTTGCAGACCTCGCGCCCTTGGGGAAACGTGGAGCAGCCCGCAACGCGGGCGCTCAGGGACAACACGTATCCAGCGGAGCCGAATCCGGCGTGGGGAGGCTATCCGCCGTGAGGGCCAGACCGTACCGGCAGATGCTCACCGCAACTGAGTGTAACTGACGGCAATTTCGTCACCCAAGTACTCGACCCCGCCGGAAACCAGAATCTGGCGAACGCGCCCGCTTGTCATGAGGTAGTCTGTCGCATTACGACGGGCATACCAAGCATAGATGAAGCAGCGAGAGGTCAACCCCAGCGGGCTGATCTGGTCCCGGACAAACACGAACGTGCGGCGGCACTTTCTGCGAACCTGCGACGCCGGTGATCTTAGCCGTGTTGGGAAGTGGGGCCGGCGAATTCTTGGGCGCGTACCAGCCAATCGTGTTGTGGTTCAGCGCGGTTATGTATCGACTTCCCGCATTGACGGGAAAGTCGTCGTGTTCCGGATCGGGTGGCTGGGGCCGGCAAGCAGTTGTGGGAAGCACCGCACCGCCGTTGTTTCCCGCGATAGTCGTTCCTGGAACCGTCAGCGTGACGTTGACTGGAAGCCCACACAAGACGTTCATCAGACGAATGTCGTTGTTGAACGCGACCCCAGGCACATCCTCGGTCGGAAAGCGCATCGCGACACCGCGGATCGCAGGGTACTCCAAAGGTGGCATGTAGAGTAAATTCTGCACTGGAGAAGAATCCAACCCGAAGAGCCGCCCGAACCCGTACTGATTCGCGTCGGGAAAACTCCGGTAGCGATTCGTCAGTTCAGCGGACGGTCCCTTGTCGTCGATCGTTGCCATGATCTCGATACCGGACAAAGCCAGCGTGTCGGCGATGAGTCTCGCTTCGGCCACCGAGACGCCAGTGGCCTGCTCGGCCTGCGTCTTAAGAAGCGAGACAACCAGCACGCTCACGATCGCCATCGCGGCGATGAAGAAGATCAGAATCGTTCCGTGCCGCTTCTCGTTCGAGCAAGTCATGGGCAGTTCAACGCAGGTTCAGGGAGTCGCCGTCCCGGCACTCGGAATCAGGAGCGTATTCACGCTGGTTATGAGCCGGACCGAAGCCTCCTCGGGATCGAGGGCGTAGGAAGCATTCCGGTCCACGAATATGTTCAGGTAGATCTGGCAGGTTGGTGAACCCAGCCGGTTGAGAGGCCTGGCGTAGGGAGCAGTGGATGGGGCAGGAGCCGCCAGGGCGGTGAAGAGTGTGCCCGCAACATTCGTGTCGCTGAAGGTCCAGGTCGGGTCCGGACTCCCGGGACTGATCTTGACTATCTTGTCGACGAGGAACGCGAGCCCCAACGGTGGGTTGCTTC
>JACQZL010000360.1 GCA_016213865.1 Candidatus Rifleibacteriota bacterium | reverse complement strand
CCGGACCCGCGACTTCCCGGCACCTTGCCCGAGGTGGCCAAGGAGATCGAGGCGCTCGGACGGAGAGCCGTCTGGGTCCAGACGGACGTCCGGTTCGAGGACCAGATCGCGAGAATGGTGTCGGAGGCGGATCGGGTCTTCGGCCGGGTCGATATCCTGGTCAACAACGCCGGGGCGCTCTTCTGGGCACCCGTGGCCGAAACGCCGGTCAAGCGCTTCGACCTGGTGCTGGCGGTCAACGTGCGCGCCGCCTTCATCGCTGCGCGGGAATGCCTCCCCCTGATGCAGCGCGGCGGTTGGGGCCACGTCGTCAACATGTCGCCGCCCATCCGTCCGGAGGCCGCCGCCGGCAAGGTGGCCTATCTGACGGGCAAGTACGGGATGACCCTGCTGACCTACGGACTGGCCGCCGAGCTGGACGGGACGAACGTGGCCGTACACTCTCTGTGGCCCGCATGCGTCCTCGAGACCGCGGCCACGATCCACTTTGGCCTGGGGTCGCCGGAGACGTGGCGCAAGCCCGACATCCTGGCCGACGCCACCCTCGCGCTTGTCGGGAAGGAGCCGTCCCTGAGGACTGGCAAGGTCTGGCTCGACGAGGAAGTGCTCGCCGCCGACGGCATCACCGACTTCGATCGCTACGCCTGCGTGCCCGGTGGCCAGCCGCTTCGACTGGAGTTCTGAGATCGGGAGATGAGAACCGGCCCGGGGCGCCGGCTCAGTTGCCCAGCCAACGGCCAATCCGGTCGACCAGACGCTGGGCGTCGACCGAGACTCCGATGAACGGAGCGGACCGCCAGCGTTCCACCGTTCGTGGTTGGACGCCCCCGTCGACGTCCAGGAGCGCGGAAGTCGCCGTCAACTCGCGGATGCCCTCCAACTGAAGGCCGGCATCGACGTGGAGTCCCTTGGCGGCCATGAAGTCGAGACCCGCGTACCATCGCTTGAAGAGGCGGTCGAAGGGCAGGCCGACCATCGGATTGATGCGGTGCCGGAAGTCGCGGGGCAGCGAGTCGGCCGGGAAGCCGGCCGAATCCAGAGACCAGACGAAGACCGTGGCCGGGTTGACGGGGTTGGACGTGAACTCCTTGTTCACGAGACCTCCGTTGACCGTGAAACGCTGCTGCTGGAGGTCCGATCCAAGAACCGCAAGGCGGACCATCGACCTGGAGGTGGTCTCGACGGGTATCGAGTATCGGTGGACGGCGGCCGGGCCTGTGGCTCGGTCTGCCGGGGCCGTCACCCTGAGCCCCAGATGGCCTGCCTGGAACGGCCCTCGGGTCCAGTGGAGAAGGCACAGACCGTCTTCCGAGGTTGCCGCCGGGCTGGCAGCCTGGCTCGGCGCCGGCCCCGGGACCATGCACGGCGACATCGCGTACTGACCCGGCTGGCGCCGGGTCAGAGCCGGCAGGGACGCCGGCCCTACTGCCCTCGCCTGAGGCTCCGGCTTGCGCGACTCGAGGCCGGCGGCGCTCTCGAAGTCGATGCGATAGGCCGCCTTCCTGGCCTTCCAGGCCAGAATCCAGAGGTCGACCGAATTCGCCTTCGTGAACGCGGCAGGCCGGCTCGACTCGAGAACACCGCTCGGGCCGAACAGAAGATAGGCTCGGCGATCCGAGTCTCCCATCTCCTCGGCCAGCTTTCGGTCCACGTTGCGAAGATGAGACGACATCTCGTCGATGCAGACCACCGAGACGAGGTCCGGTCCGACCCCGTCAGTCGAGCCCGCGGTGCCGGGCGCCGCGTGGGCGACTGTCGATAGCACCAGCGACACCAGGATCTGAAGGAGTGCGATCCGGCGGGCGTGGGCCCGCAATCGGATCCCTGAACTGACGGAGAACATGGGCCCCCAAGGTCGTAGACCCTGTACCACGGACTGGCAGCCTCTTCGCTGAGAGGGATGGCTCCAGACATCGGCAGCCGGCAGGGCGAGTTTGAGAGATCTGTCCGTTGGGCCCGCGTTCGAGACCGGCGTGTCCCCTCCGGCCGCGGTCGCGGAGAAGCGGCCTTCATCGCCCAGCTCCGACGCCTCGCCCGGGGACTTGCGAACGGCCCGCGGTATGGTAGTCTTCTACGACACCGAAATGCGGGCCTCGGTGCCGTTCGCGGGACCGACAACATGCTCAAGACCACCACTCTCCTTGCCGACAACGAGGCAGGAGCCGCCGCGGAGCCGTCCGGCACAGCGAAGCAGCGCCGGCGTGAGGGCGTCACGACTGCCGCGTGGGGCGATGCGGTGCTGGGAGGGATGGAAGCCGAGCTCAAGGAGGCCCAGCGGCTCGCTCACATCGGCAGTTGGTACTGGGACGCGAAGACCGATGTCGTCGTCGGCTCGGACGAGCTGCTGCGCATCTACGGCTTCGACCCTTCCACGCAGACGATGCCCAATCTCCGGGACCAGCGCGGGCGCTGCTATCCGGTGGAGGACTGGGAGCAGGTCGACGCGGCGGTTCGCAGGACCGTGGAGACGGGTGCCGGCTACGAGCTGACCGTGCGGGCGCTCCGCAACGCTTCGACGATCTGGATCACGACCCGCGGAGAGGCAGTCCGGGAGCCGGGCGGACGGGTCGTGGGCTTGCGCGGCACGGTGCAGGATGTCACCGAGCGCAGGACGGCTGAAGTCGCGCTGAGGCAGAGCGAGGGACGCTACCGCGTGCTGTTCGACAGTATGAGCGAGGGCTTCGCCCTGCACGAGATAGTCACCGATGCCCAGGGCCGGCCGTGCGACTATGTCTTCCTCGACCTCAACCCCGCCTTCGAGCGGCTGACCGGACTGAAGCGTGCCGACGTGATTGGCCGGCGCGTGCTGGAGGTCCTGCCCGGCACGGAGCCGCACTGGATCGAGAGCTACGGCCACGTGGCCTTGACGGGAGAACCGGCGCACTTCGAGAACCGCCATGCCGGACTGGGTCGCTGGTACGAGGTCATCGCCTACCGGCCGGCTCCCGCACAATTTGCCGCCGTCTTCACGGACATCACCGAACGCAAACAGGCCGAGGAGGCCCTCCGGGAGAGCGAGGCTCGTCTCCGAGCGCTTGCCGAGGCGTTACCTCAGATCGTCTGGACCGGAAGCGCCGATGGCAGTATCGAGTGGTTCAACCAGCATTGGTATGAGTACACCGGAGCCCCACAGGGCGTCGGCGAGGGATGGAGCTGGGACCGGGTGACCCACCCCGATGACCTGCCGCGCACGGTAACGGCCTGGCAGGCTGCGTGCGAGCGGGGTGGTCTATTCCAGAACGAGCTTCGCCTTCGAGGTCGGGATGGGCGGTACCGGTGGTTCCTCGTCCGGGCCTGGCCGCTTCGGGACGCCGGGGGGAAGGTCCTTCGCTGGTTCGGCACCAACACGGACGTCCAGGAGATGAAGGCGGCTCGAGCTGCCGCCGAGGCGGCCAACGAGGCCAAAAGCCGATTCCTGGCCAACATGAGCCACGAGCTGCGAACCCCGATGAACGCCATCCTGGGCATGATCGACGTGGCCCTGCCCAGGGCGACCGACCCGATCATGCGAGACTGCCTGCAGACAGCCAAAGGGTCGGCCGACTTGCTCCTGACCGTGCTGAACGATCTCCTCGATTCGGCCAGCATCGAGTCGGGCAAGTTGCGATTGGAGCCAGCCGCCTTCAGCCTGAGACGGATGCTCGACCAGATCTTTCGGGTGCTGTCCGCTCCGGCCGAGCAGAAGGGACTGACGTTCCGTTGCCGGGTCTCGGAGGGGACGCCGGATGCCGTCCTGGGCGACCGGACGCGATTGCAGCAAGTGCTGCTCAATCTGACCGGCAACGCCATCAAGTTCACCGAGCGCGGCGAGGTGGAGCTCTGCCTCCGCGCCACCAGACAAGACGGCCACACCGATCTGGAGTTCGCCGTGCGCGACACAGGCATCGGCCTTCCGCCTGCCGACCAGGAGCGCCTCTTCCAGCCCTTCGGCCAGGCAGACGCTTCCAGGACGAGGCGCTTCGGGGGCACGGGCCTCGGACTCTCCATCTGCAAGAGCCTCGTGGATCTGATGAAGGGGCGCATCTGGGTCGAGAGCGAGCCGGGCAAGGGCACCACGTTCTCCTTCTCGGTCCGGCTGCCCCTGGCGCAGGGCCCCCTACCCGAAACCAAGGCTCTCCCCGAGGCCCCGACTACGACCCACAGCGGCCTGCGCGTCCTCCTGGTGGAAGACAACCCGGCCAACCGGAAGCTGGCGAGTTACATCCTCAAGCACCGGGGACACACGGTCGAAGCGGCCTGTGACGGACGCGAAGCCCTTCGTCTGACCGAGAAGGTCGAGTACGACGTCATCCTGATGGACGTGCAAATGCCAGGGATGGACGGCCTCGAAGCCACCGCGGCCATCCGCAAGCGCGAAGCCGGCGTCCGACGCGTACCGATCGTCGCTATGACGGCCCATGCGATGAAGGACGACTGCGAGCGTTGCCTGGAAGCGGGAATGGACGGCTATCTGGCCAAGCCGGTGAACGCCAAGGCGATGATTGACCTCGTCGAGAGTCTGGCCCGCGGCGATGGGTCCGGGGCGCAGGTCGGCACGGCTCAGGCGCTGCCGGCCCAGCCTCCCTGCGCCCGCCAGGATTGAGCCGGCAGATCCGAGCCGCGGCGGGCCGCATCGACTGGAGGTTGAACCTCAGGCCCAGGTCGATGAGGCGGCCGGTCCACCGGTGTGGGCTCACGGCCTGTGAATCAACCACTGAGCTTTCGATCTCCACAGGAAGTGGGGCGGGCCTCCTCACGCACTCATGGATCTCCTGGAGACCTCAGCAAGACAGGAGGTAGCGTGGGGGCTCGTCCCAAGGGCATTGAGTCCAGCGTCAGGAGAGGCATGACGGGCGTCGGAAAGGTAGAAGCGGCATCTTGCCGCTTCCACAGGTCCAGGCAAGTCGCCGTCGCGTGACCGGGCGCCCAAGAAGCGGCTGGAAGCCGCTTCTACCTTGCGCCGTGGCTATCATTGCGGCCTCGCCGGCAAATCCATGGCAGGAGATGG
>JACQZL010000359.1 GCA_016213865.1 Candidatus Rifleibacteriota bacterium | reverse complement strand
CCTGGAGGTAGTGCCGTGGAGAGGGACCTCGTTCGCGTGATGTTCGAAGTGCTGGACGGTGCTGCCCGGGCCGATTCCTCGCGCCAGGATTGCCCCGAGGACGAGCAACTGCTCGGCTTGCTCGAGCAACGCACCCTGCCGGTCATGACCTCCGCAGTCAGGAGGCACCTGGCGACTTGCGGGAATTGCCTGGCGCGTTTCTCGGAGCTGCAGCAGGAGCAAGCCGTGCCGGAAAGCCCCGGGTACGCGCAGGTTCTGGGCGAGTGGCTCCGGCGCGTGGACGCGGTCATCACCGAGCTCGTCGCCTCGACGACGGCCCAGCCGGTCCTGCAGCCGGCCTTTCAAGGCCGCGGCGTCCCGACACGCGACCGCCAGGACCAGGCCGGACCCGGTTCGCCTTTCCGCGGAACGCTGGAGCTGGTCCCCACGCCCGCCGTCCAGGTCCCGCAGTTGACGGTGAAGTTGACGGTGGGCGAGCAGGTTGCTCTCGAGGTCCAGTCCGCCGTGCCGGACCGCTATCTCGAGGAGTGGAGCTACCAGTTGCTGGGGCCGGGTCAGACCTCCGGAGAAGGCCTCGCGTTGAACGTCCTGTCGCAGGACGGTCGCAGCGGCGGCCTCGAGATTCCACGGGAGGCCGCGCAGTGCCTGGCCTCTCACTGGCCTCGATTCGTGCTCTGCTGCGAGCTTGACAGCAAGTTGCGGGTCCTCTTCCCGCTGGCCCGGCCCTCCGGTTCGTAGCGAGTTTCCGCCTCCAAGGGGCCGACCGTGAGGAGGGCGCGTCTTGGCCCGGCCGTTCCCTCCCTGCGCCCTCGAGACTTCGCCGTGAGAGCGGGGTGACCGTCGTCGTCAGTCCTCGGAGGAACCGCGAGTGACGCCGAAAGACCGCAAACCGCGCCGCCGCCAGACTCCGAACAGGTCGAAGGACACGAGTGCCGCCACGGCGCACGATCCCGCCCGGTCGGGACGGGACTCCACAAGCGCAGACCGGCAACGACGGAGGTCGATCGAGATGAGTCGGTGCAAGAGCAGGTCAAGGTGCCGGGCAATCCGGCAAGAGCAGCTTCTTGCGGCCATCCGGCTGACGCTGGAGGCCCTGGTCAGCAGCAACTCGGGCGAACCGGAGCGGGCCGAAGAGGCCCTCCTCCGGGCCATCGCGCTCCAGCGCGCCGCGCTCGGGAGCAACTGCCTCCAGCTCGGCTCGTTGCTGCACCTGCTGGCCCAGGTGCAGGGAGCGCAGGCCAGCGACGAGGCCGTGCGCTTGCTCGAGACGACAGCTCGGGCCAGCGCCGCGAACGAGCTGTCAAAGGTGGCGTCCTCGGATTCCGAGCAGGAGGACGACGAGCTGCAGCCATCACTGCAGAGCCTGCCGGCCAGGAGCTCGTTGAACTGAGCAAAGACCGGCACCTCGACGACCGACGTTCCCCACCGCGGCTATCCGATACTGAGCGATCGCGTCGGATGCTCGGAAAAGAACTCCTCCAGAGGCATGCCACCGCTTCCAATGACCAGCGCTCTGGCCGACGGAAAGCGCCTACGAAAAGCCGTCAGGCCCTCGAGCCGGCCGGGGCGTCCGCTCTTCACCTCGACCCCGATGAGTTGGCGGCCGGCGCTCACGACGAAGTCGACCTCACAGTTGCGTTCGCGCCAGTACCCGACATGGAACCGGGGCGACGGCAGATGACCGAGTAGATGCGCGCCCGCCGCATTCTCCACCAGTCTGCCCCAGAAGGCCCCGTCGGTCCTCGCCTGCTCGAACGACAGCCCCGAGAGCGCCGCGACGAGGGCGTTGTTCCAGACGACGATCTTGGGCGACGAGCCCCGTTGCCGGGGCCGGCCCGTCAGGCACTCCAGGCCCGAGGCAAGAAAACAGGCCTCCAATAATCGCAGGTAGTGCGCCAGCGTTACGGTGTTGCCGGCGTCCTGAAGCGTCCCGAGCATCTTCGTGTACGAGAGAATCTCGGCCGGGTAGGCCGCGGCCAGAGCGAACAACTGACGCAGCAAGGCGGGCTTGCCGATCCGCTCGAGCGCGAGCACGTCCCGCGCCACCGCGGTCTCCACCAGCGAGTCGGATACGTAACGGCGCCAGGTCTCCTCGTCCTCGATCATGGCGGCCGCACCCGGGTAGCCGCCGAAGAAGAGCCACCGTTCGAGGTCCCAGCCAAAGGCGGCGTGACACTCGCCGAACGACCAGTGTGTGCACCGATGCAGAAAGAACCGGCCTGCAAGGCTCTCGGTCAGCCCCTTCGCGACGAGTAACGCCGAGGAGCCCAATAGCAGGGGATGAACGATGCACTTTGCCCGGCGGTCCGCGTCCCACTGCGCCTTCACCACTTCGCTCCAGCCGCGAACCTTCTGGACTTCGTCCAGCACCAGCAGCACCGGCGCACCCTTCGATTGGGCGTCCTTCCGGGCGAACCCCCAGTGCATCTCGATCCACTCGGGCCCGGGCGGCAACGGAACATCCGCCGACGCCTGGCGTACCGGGCCCCTCCATCGGGCCGCGACCTGGGCCGCCGCCGTCGACTTGCCGGTCTGGCGTGCGCCGACGAGAATCTGTAGCAGCGGCGGTTCCCGCTCGAGCCCGGCCTTCAGGTCGCTGACGAGCTCCCGACTGAACTCCAGAATCACACTCTCAGGTTACCAGCACTTTGGACTCGACGCTACAATTTACTCAGCAACTAAGTAAAAATACTCAATAACTGGCGCGTCTGTTTGCCGGGAGGCGTGACTGTGGCGCCTGGGGTCTTGCCGGGATGGACCCAGTGTGCGTGGCATCGTCCTTTACGGCGATGCGCGGCTGCCTTTGGCGGAGGTGCTTGGGGCGGGGGAGCCGTGAATCGTGGTCATCCTGGGCCTCTGCTGGCTCCCTTGGACGTGAGGTGCGGCGTCCGTCGGGTACCGCGGTCTTGGCAGTGCGGCAAAGTGCCGCTTGCTGGCGACAAACCCCGCTGTTACTCCTGTTCCCTTACCCCGGGCTTACTTCGCAACAAGCACTTCACCCGAGGTTCGTGCGAGCGCGAGCCATGCTTGTCGTAGCTGCTGCGCACGCTCCGCGCCCAGCGTGGATTCGACGACTCCGCGCGAGCGGCATAGATAGTCCACGAGTCGCGTGTATCCCTCCGGCTCCAACAGCGCAGCCACGAGTCCGAGTTCCTCGTAGGCGTGGAGCAACTCGGCGGGGCCGTCCAGGCCCTCGCACTGTACCCGGAGGTCCTCGAGCAGCCCCTTGAGGCACGCCTGCCGCGCAGGCCACCCTGTCGGTGCGGGCCCGGACCTGGTGACCGTCGAGGAGAGCCCACGAGTCCGAAACGTCGGCCCGGTCTGCATGTTGGCCAGTCGCGCGTTCTCGGCGTTGAGAAGCTGCAATTGCCGGCACATGTTCACCAGCAAGACCTGGAGCCGTTGGTTCTCGGGCCGAACGACGAGCGTCCGGAGCCCTCTTAGCGCGCTCTCGTCTTCCACGCCCAGCGCGAACGGGGCCGCGGCCTGAAAGAACTGCTGCGAGTCGCGAAGAAGACCGTCGGCTTGATCCATGATGATCGACCTCCAGCTCCGGACTGTAGCAGACCGCCCGACGGACGGCAACGCGCCCGACCGTGTATGATGGCGGGGACCACGAGGGCACCTTGGAGTATCGCGCTCGAAATGGAGTTGGCGGAGGGACGTATGGGCAGCGTGAATCGCTTGTTCTGGTGGAACTGTCTGGCTCTGCTTCTGATTGCCCTGGCTTTGCTGGCCAGCCTCGCCCAGACCCCTCACATGACCATTCAGTGGGCCACCTGGGGTGGTTTCGCCCTCTTCGGGTTCGGTCTTGCCATGCTGCTGTCGCAGCGGACCGACGCGGGCAAGAGCGCACTGGACGTTGCCGCCAGGCTCCAGGTACGGCGGCTTTCCAGCGCCACGGAGGCGGTCCGGCAAGCCGCGGAGGCCCAGGGCCAGGCCACCTATGCGAGCCTCGAGTCGCTCACGCGAGTCCTGCAGTCCCAGATCCAGGCCCAGCAGCGGGTCGACTCGATCTCGTCAGCGTGTCAGAAGTCCCTCGAGCTGACCCGTGACGGGACCGAGACCCTGCACCGGGCAGGTCTCGAGATGGCCTCGATCGATGAGCACGTCGCCAGGATCAGCAACACGTTCCAGCGGCTCGAGGAGCAGCTCCACGGCATCCGAAGCGTGGTCAACCTGGTGACCCAGGCCGCGGGCCACACGAAGAACATCGCGCTCAATGCCGAGATTGCGGCAGCCAGGAACCGCGTGAAGAAGGACGATGAGGAGGACAACGCGGCCGCCGCGACCGTGCTGGCCCGTGATGTCCGCAGGCTGGCTTCGGAGCTCAGTGAGGCAGCCGAGACCGTCGAACAACTGTCCAGGGGTCTCGAGGAGGCCCAGGGCGTGACGCAAGACGCCATCCGTGAGGGGCTTCGCTCAGCGCAGGTAACTCGGGAGGAGGCCGGTCGCGTGGAGGCGGCCATCGGGAGCATCTCGGAGGCGACCAGGCAATCGCAGTCCGGGGTCCAGGACCTTCGCCAGCAGATGATCGGCCAGCGGAGCGAGCTGGACACGGTCTCGACGCGCCTGTCCGAGATGCACACTGCGCTGGTGCAGACGCTGGCGGCCCTGGAAGTCCTGCTCAAGGCGAAGGACGACTTGCTGGCCGGGCTCGAGCCCGGGGGGCACCGATGAGTCTCGCCGGATTCGCCGACGGGGCGCTGGAGGACCTCGAGGCCCTGGCCAAGGACCTCGAGAGACTCGCGGGGGCCCGCGGTCTGAAGCTGCGCGGCCGCATCGACAACCTGTTCAAGAAGGTCCACAACCTCAAGCGGGCGGCCATGCGGGCCGATTCGCCGGTGGCCGGGACGCTCGATCGGTTCGAGACTGAGCTTGCCTCGATGGGAGGGAGCACGGGCGAGCTTCCTGCCGGCTCCCTGGCTCGGCTCGAGGCCCTTTTGGACGAGGCCCGCGGGCAGCTCGCGGCAGAGTATGAGGGGCTGACTCTCAGGGTCGGGGTCCGGGCCCTCGACCGCTTGATGGTGGGGCTCGAGCAACTCACGGGCTGGCAACTGCTGATGAAGGCCCACCTGAATCGGGCAGGCCAGTCGAACGCGGCGAACGGCCGCGGGGCCGTCTGGCGTATGGGAGCAGACAGGCTGCTGCACGAGCTCGAGGAGCGCCTGGACAGCCTCGAGCAGGCCGTGGCCGGGGCGCGACTGGTCAGCGCCCGCAATCTCCTGGAACCCCTGAAAGGGAAGGTCCGGGCCTGGGCCCGGGAGCAGCACCGCGAGGTCCGTTTGGTTGTGCAAGGGGCCGCCGTCTCCGGCGAGAAACTGATCATGGACCGACTGGGAAAGGTGCTGGACCAGCTCGTACCCAATGCAATCGTGCATGGAGTGGAATCACCGAGTGAGCGAGTCGCTCTCGGGAAGAAGCAATGCGGCGAGCTCGAGGTCAGGTTCGAGCAGACCTCCGCGGGGATCGTCCTGGAGGTGGAGGACGACGGCAGGGGCATCGACCGGGAGAAGCTGAAAGCCCATGCCCCGGGCGAATCTCTGGCTGACGATGCGGCGAGCTTCGAACTGTTGTTTCGACCGGGGTTCTCCACAAGCGACCAGGCCGACCTCAGCTCGGGTCGAGGCTACGGGATGAGCGCCGTGCGCACCGGCGTGGAGGAGATGCAGGGTTCCCTCTCACTCGAAAACCATCCTGGAGCCGGACTCAAGATTCGGGTGGAGGTCCCCAACCGCCTGGCTCGGACAGAGTGTCTGCTCGCCCGGGCGGGCTTGTGGTCCGTGGCCCTTCCCGTGTCGTACGTGGAAAGCTCGCTGGCTCCGAGGTCGGGCTCGAGTCCAACGGTCGGTCCGTCAGAAGGCAGTGTGCAGGTGGAGTGCCGCCGCCTCGAAGACCTGCTCGCTGAGAGACCGCCCGAGGCACCGGCCGGGCCCAGTGACTGTTCGAGCCGTCCCCACGTCCTGCTTCGAGACCGGGAGGCCCGCCTCGCCCTGGAGGTGGACCAGGTGCTCGAGGTCGCAAGGCTGGTTGTCCGCCCGTTGCCGGCTCCGATCTCGCAATCCGAGGATCGTCTGGTGCTGGGCGCCGCCGTGGCGCCACCGGCGGCCGGAGCGCCGGCCCAGGTGCGCCGGAACCGGCCGCTCGCCCCGTGGCTCTCGAGCGACCCGGATGAGCTCGTCCTGGTCCTGAGCGGTCCGGCCCTGTTCCGGCTGAGCCAGCGTCTGGGGACCTCCACGCAGCACGTGACCTGGACCAGGTCCCTTTCCGAACAGGATTGTCCGGCAACAGCCGCTCGTGCGAACGTACCTTCCACCGATAGACGGGCTGCGAGTCCGGCGCAAGCAACAGGAGGACTGACAGATGGCGAGAATCCTCGTAGTTGACGACGTGGAGACGGAGAGAGCCGCAGCCGTGGCCGCCCTCCGGGGACCGGGCCGACAGCTCGTCGAGGCGGTGAACGGACTCGACGGGTTGAAGAAGGCCCTTCTGTACATGCCCGAGGTGATCGTCTCGGACGTCGTGATGCCGGAGCTCACCGGCTATCATCTGTGCCGCTTTCTGAAACTCACCGGCGAGCTTCCCGAGACGAAGATCTTCCTCTTGACGGGGCTGAAGGAGCCCTTGGACCGCTTCTGGGGTGAGCTGTGCGGAGCCGACGGCTTCTTCGTGAAGGGAGAGGGTTTCGCTGACATGGTGGCCGGCGTCGGCGCGGTGCTCACCACCGGGGCCGCGTCGGGCGTTGCGGCGGACGTTCCGGACACGAGCGAGGCCGCGCAGGAGGACGTGAAGGCAATGGTCGCGGCCAAGTGGGACGACCTGCTTCGAGAGACGACCCTGAGGGCCCGGATCTCCGAGCTGGACGGTCATGCCGGCAGCCTCCCGGAACTGCTCCAGCGCTCGCTGGAGTTGCTGGCCCGGATCGTCCGGTTCGATGCCGCTGCCCTGGCTTTCGAGCTGCCGGATCGGCTGCTGGTCGGACAAGTCGGGGAGTGGCTCGACCACCGCTCCAGTCTTCTCGAGGAGATGGGTCTGGCGGTCGAAGGAGACAGGCCCGTGGAACTGCTGCCCTTTGCCGTGGCCGCCAACACGTCTCCGACAGGTGGAGCGGTCCGCGCGTGGACCCGAAAGCTCGAGACCGCGGGTGAGACCTTCGCAACGCTCGGCGTCTTCCGCTTCGACAGGAGAGGGGACTTCGACCCCGCCCAGGCAGCATTGCTCGACCTGTTTGCCCGTGAGTATTCGAGGCTGGCCTCGATCGCCTGGGCGAACGAGCGGAATCGACAGATGGAGACCCGGAAGAGCCGACTGCGAGAGGTGCTCGTTGGCGCCGGAGTACACGATGCAAAGAACGTCGCCATGACGCTCACCGGCTATGTGGGGTTGCTTCGGGATGACCTGGAGAAGGTCGCCCAGGCCGAGACGCTGCGGTCCTACATGGAGCCCCTCCTGAGGATTGGCGGGGAGCTCAAGCAGATGCTCTTGGGCTTGATGGAGCAGCCGGGTCTCGAGCGGGACGAGGTCCCGCTGGCGGCAACCACGGTGGGAGACCTGCGGACCGTGGTCCACGATGCCGTCGCGCCGTTCGAGTTCCAGGCGCGCAAGAAAGGCCTGGAGCTGATCGTCGAGCAACTCCCGGCTGTCCACGCCGACGCAGCTCTGCTGAGGCGGGTCTTCCAGAACCTCGTCGCCAATGCGATCCGTTTCACAACCGAAGGCCATGTCCGGATTTTCGGAAAGGTCCTCGACGGATCGGACGGTGAGCCTCGGATGGTCCAGCTCGGGGTCGAGGACACGGGCAAGGGTGTTCCGCCCGAAGTGGCCCCGCTGCTCTTCACGCCCGAGCTCCAGTTGACCAGGACTCTCGGGTCGTACGACAAGGGGCTGGGCCTCTACTTCTGCGGGCTCGTCGTCCGGGCGCACCGAGGGACGATCCGGGCAGAGCCCGGACCCGACGGCCGCGGCTCTTCGTTCACGTTCACCTTGCCGGCTGACAAGGAGAGTTACGAGCGACTGCGCGGCGTCCCGCCATCCGCGCCGACCGCGTGAGAGCCAGCCCGAGCCATTTTCGATTTGCGATTTCGGATTTCCGATTGCCCAGGGGCAGCCAGGAGCTCCCGAGATCGAAAATCGAAAATCTGAAATCGAAAATCCCCGGGGTCGGCCCCTGCCTGCCATGCGGTGACGTTCCGGGAGCGCTCACCGCTCGAACAGGTCGCCTGGCAGCCTGAGTCCGCGCTTGAGCAGCCGCTCTTCCAACTTGGGCCTCACGCCGGTCGCCTCCGACCTGCCGCCGCCGCTCGGATCGACACGGTACTTGTACACGTCCGTGAGGACGACGTTCTTCTCGGCGAACCCCTCGACCTCCGTGATCTGGGTGACCCGGCGCACACCGCCTGCGAGCCGTTCCTGATGCACGATGAGCTGGATGCTGGCCGCAATCTGCCGATCGATGGCCTCGATGGGCAGCACCACCCCTGCCATCAGGGTCATCATCTCGAGCCTCGCGACCGCGTCTCGCGGGCTGTTCGCGTGAAGGGTGGTCATGCTGCCGTCGTGGCCCGTGTTCATGGCCTGCAGCATGTCGAGGACCTCCGCGCCGCGGCACTCGCCGACGATGATCCGGTCGGGCCGCATGCGAAGGGCATTGCGCAGCAGATCTCGGATCGAGATCTCGCCCTTGCCCTCGTGGTTCGGCGTCCGGGCCTCCAGCGGCAACCAGTATTGGTTCTTGATCTGCAATTCGGCCGTGTCCTCGATGGTGACGATACGTTCGTGACCGGGAACGCATTGGCCGAGCGCATTGAGAAGGGTCGTCTTGCCCGAGCTGGTCCCTCCGCAGACGCCAATGTTCATCCTCCCCAGGACGCAGAGGGTCAGAAAGCGGCACATCTGGCTGCTCATGGTCCCGCGCTCGGCGAGGCTCTCGAGAGACGGAGGGTCCTTCGGGAACCTGCGGATCGTCACGGCCGGTCCCACCAGGCTCAGGGGCGGGAGGACGACATTGAGCCTGGAGCCGTCATCCAGCCGAGCGTCGGCCATCGGGTGGGCGAGATTCACCTGTTTTCCTCGCGGAAGGAGGATCTTGTCGACCACGTGCAGGAGGTGCCCTTCAGAGCGGAATCGAAGACCCGTCAGCTCGAGGTCGCCCCCGCGCTCGACCACGATCTGGTCGGGGCCGTTGACCATGATCTCGCGCACCGCCCGGTCCTGCATCAGAGAGGACAACGGTCCGTACCCGACAGTTTCGGCAAGTACCGCCTGGAGGATCGGTTCCGAATCGCCCTGCATCTTCCGGAGGACCTCGGGGAAGTCCGAACGATCGGCGAATCGTTCGTCATCGGAGCGCATGCGGCGCAGGGCGGTCGCGATGACGTCTCGGTAGACGGCAGCCTCCTGAGCTTCGTCCCTCGGTTTGCCGAGGTCGTCCTCGCGTGTGCTCTGGCGCGCGTGGGCAAAGACGGTCTCTCGAAGAACCGCCAGGATGCGCTCTTCCAGGGGGTCTCTTGTCGGGCTGTCAGAAACCGTGGGCGCCGCCGTGGCCGCGGGAACCGTGGGACCCGGCTGCCCCGGCTGGCGCCGGGCCGGGACGGGCGAGACGCCCGCCCCACTGCCCTCGCGTTGCTCGGGCTGCCCCCCTCCCCCTCCGGGGGAGGGCAAGGGTGGGGGGAGTTCGGGTTGACCCGGAGGATTCGAGAGTCCTTCGGAGCCCGGGGCGGCCGCCGTCGCGCGCCCCCTGGCTGCGATCGGGGACTCCACCCTGGGCACGAAAGCTCGAAAGCTCCCGCTTCGTTTCGAACTGGGGGCCTCTTCGCTGGGAGCTGTAGATGCGTCGTCCGGCTTCCTCATGAAATGTCACCCACTTGTCTGAACACGACCCCACAACGGGAACTGGAGGGCATTCTACAGCACCTGGAGCTCCCTCGACGGGGCGGTGCCCGCCTCCCAGCCCCGAGGAAGCGATGCAGACAGATGGGAAGCCGCATCACTGCGAAGGCACGGGGAGACCAAACCACGAAGACGAAGGACACGAAGAGCGGCGCAAAGGGTCTCATTCGATCACGCTTCTCTTCGTGCAGCCCTTTGGGCTTTCGGGTCTTCGTGGTTCAAGGGTCCGTGGATTCCCCCATGAGTGAGCGTCGCTCCCAGCCCCGAGGTCACGTTGACACGGTCCAGGGAGCATGCTAGTAGCTACTCGAGGTCGGTGCGCGCAGAGAAGGAGAGCCCGAGATGGCACCCATTCGAGTTGTGGTCGTCGGGTCTCACCGGCATCGAGGCGCTCCGGCTGGTAAACCGGCTGCAGCCCGACGTCGTCTTTCTCGACATCAACATGCCCGTGCTGGACGGTCTGGAAGCGGCCGCACGCATCGGGGCTTCGTTTCCGCAGGTCCGGATTGCGATCCTGACGTCGCAACCGGTCTGCAAGGACATCGTGGATCGATGCACGGCGGCAGGTGTGCGCAGGTTCCTCGACAAGCTCAGCACCAAGGCCAGCGATCTTCCGCAGGCGATCCGCGAGCTCCACCGCCTTGGCGGCGACGATGGAGGCTCGCGCGTTGCAGGGTTCGCCTCGGTGTGGAGCTTCCTCGGGTCCAAGGCAAGTGCCGGTTCCACCACGCTCGCCGTCAACGTGGCCCTCGAGCTGGCCGGTCTGGGCAATCGGACCCTGCTGATCGATTTCGATTTCACGCAAGGCGACCTGCTCATGCACTTCCACGGGGACTTTCTCAGTTACAGGAGAAAGCCGTTCTTGAAGCTCTTGAGCAAACTCGCGGACCATCCCGAGAGCTCTCACGAAATCCTCGAGCGCGGGCTGCTGACGTTCTCCCCTCCTCCGGAGTTCATGAAAGAGCGAGGTCTGGAAGGTGCGCTCAACCTGGACATCTTGCCCTTCCTCGGCCCCGCGGTGGACGTCATGAGCGGGCTCCTGGGCAATCCCGAGGCCACCACTCCGCTGCAGTCGGTGCTGGAGACGGCCACGGGGCGCTACCAGTACATCGTCCTGGACCTGACACCCGGGACCTTCCTCCTGCCTCACACCGCCACGGCCCTCGAGCACAGTGAGCTGCTCTTCATGTTGTCGAACAGTGATCGCGCCAGCATCTGGGCGCTCGAGAAGATCTGCAAGATGGTGCAGGCGGCGAAGTTCCCTCAGGACAAGACGCTCTTGCTCCTTTCGCAGGTCATCCGCGACAAGTCGTTCGACCCGCGGGCCTGGGTGGCGAGTCGGCAGCTTCACCTCGGAGACCTTCTCCCGGTCCCCGTCAGTCCTTCGGCCGTGGCGAGGGCCATCAAGAGCGGCCTTCCCTGCCTGCTGGAACGGGAGCCGGACGAGCTGGCCCTGTTCGTCGAACAGCTCGTGCGGCGGGCCCTGCGAGGAAAGCCGGAGCTGTGCCAACCCCAGCGAGGCTTCTGGGGCCGGCTGCAGACGGCGGTACGCGTCCTCGTCGGGGACGGCTCGGAAGCCCAGATTCCATAGGCTCGTGCTGGTCGTGGGCCAGCGGCCCCTCACCCCAATCCACGACTGGAGAGATTGAACCGTGAAACGTAGTCCTCTTCCGCTCGCCGTCAGGCTCCAGGTGGTCTTCCGGTGCGCCCCCTTTTTCGGTGCCATCCTCGCTCCAGCGTTCTTCCTGCTGGGATGGCAGCGCCTCCCGGAGCATCTGCTCCCCATCAAGGTCGCCGGGGCCACGGAGCTCTGCCTGCCGTCGGGCAAGCACACCCTCTACCTGGCAGTGAGCCGGGCTGCGGCCCAGCGCCTGCCCGGCAGCCTGAGGACTCCGTTCTCCCTCGAGGCAGGCACGACAACGAGCCAGGGGTCGTGGACTCCGATGCGTCTGACCACCTATCCCTGGCACGCCTCCTGCGAGAACCAGAAGCCGGAGACCGTCGCTCTGTCGGCCTACGAGGATGTCTTTCGACTCAGCTACATGGTCGGGCACCCCGTCTACGAGCTCGAGCTGGGGCAGCCGATAAGGGTGCAGTTCAGTTGCCGCCCGTGTTCGAGTGCGGGCCGCACCTTGCTGAGTACGAGTCCCCTCTGGCTCGGCCTGGGCCCACCGCCCGCCCGGATGGTCCTGTCGGTGGCCGTCTTGCCGCTGGTGATTCTGGTGCTCGCGGCTATCCTCACGTTCATTCCCTATGTGCGGTGGATCCGCAGGGAGGTCGACGCCCCCGACGCCGAGATGTCTTGTCCCTTGCCTCCGGACAGCGCGGACGCGTGAAGGCGGCCGAGCGCCAGGCGGACCAGGGAGCAGGCTCGCACGCGTGGGCGGCGTTCGTCGTGACGGTCAGCGGGTGGTGAGGGCCACGGCAACGGCCAGTAGCGACCCACCAAGACACCAGGCCACGAAGGGCGAAACGATCGGGGACGGCGAGATCGGGTGCGCGCGCGGTTCGTGGGTTAGCAGCCACAACTGGCCCCCGGAGTCGAGTAGCGCTGGGGCTTGTCCCCGGCTTGTGGAGCGGCGACTCGACGGTAGCGGGCCACAAGCATGTCCTGAGCCTGTCGAAGGGGGCCCGCGCTACAACTCCTTGGACCACGCACCCAGTCATGCGGCTCCTCGGGTCCTGCGCGCGCACCCGTGATGCCCCGCCCTCAGTCGTGCAGAGTGCTCCGGCCACGAACCGGCGGTCAGAGTCGCCGTAACATGCAACCCGACGACGCTTTGCGATTTGTCGTTCCAGCACCGGCGTATTAAGATCCAAGCCGGTAGCCCCTCTTGGTGAGCACCGCTTGCGGCTTGTCGCCGGTCATGCACCTCCCCCGCACGGAGAACGATATCGGATGAGCACTATCAAGGTCCTGGTCGTCGATGACTCGCGCCTGATGCGCAATCTCCTCAGCTCGATCATGCAGAAGGCCGGTGATATCCAGATCGTTGGCGGCGCAGACAACGGCATCGAAGCGCTCGACAAGATCCGCGAGCTCCGGCCCGACGTCGTCGCCCTCGACCTCAACATGCCGGTCATGGACGGCCTTCAGGTGTTGCGCGAGGCGAAGGCCCGCAACCTGCAGGCGGCCTTCCTCGTCATCTCGTCCCTGGCCAAGGAGAACGCCCAGATCACGCTCGATGCCATCAGCCTGGGCGCCATCGACTTCATCAGCAAGCCTCCCCAGACCCTGAACATCGAGCAGCTCTCGGACGAGATCATCAGCAAGATCCGCGTGGCCTACGGGGTCCTGAACCGGCCCGAGGCCCCCGGCGGCCCGGCGGCGCTCAGGGAAGGCCCTCCGCTTCCGCTACCCGCGCCGGGTGCCGCCCAACCCACCGCGGCGCAGCCAGCCAAGGCCCCCGTGCGCCGGGACCACATCTCCGCGCTGGCGCTGACCATCTTCGGCGGCTCGTCCGGCGCGATCCAGACGCTGCGAAAGGTCATCCCGTATCTCAGAAGCGACCTGACGTCGACGATCGTGCTGGTGCTGCCCCTGCCCCCCTTCTTCGTGTCGCAGTTCGCGGCCGAGTTGGCCCGCCAGGCCTCCACACCCGTCCTCGAGGTCGCGGAGGACATGACGGTCGAGATGGGCAAGGTCTACATCTGCCCGGGCGGCCGAACCAACATCA
This sequence comes from Candidatus Rifleibacteriota bacterium, assembly GCA_016213865.1. Next base: position 1,618 of record JACQZL010000359.1, on the reverse strand, counting down.
TCCTGGTCGAGGAAGGGGCCAAGGTCTTCTTCCGCGGGATCGAGAACACGACCGACAAGATTTACACGCCCTCGATCGACGTGTTCATGGAGTCGGCAGCCGTGATCTACCGAGAGAGGTGCCGGGGCGTCCTCATCAGCGGCACGGGAGTGGACGGCGTGCAGGGCCTTGCGGCGATCAAGACCCGCGGGGGCAAGACTTACGTCGAGGACGTGACCAGCGCCGTCGCGAAGCAGCTCCCGGTCGCCGCGCAGGAAGCCGGAGTTGCGATGGAGACCGTCGACATCGCCGGCATCATCCGGATGCTGAAGTAGCAGCCGGCCGCAGCCCGCCTACTCGCCGGTGTCCTCGGGCAACTCGAGGGCGCCCTTCTCGATCACCTCGGAGTAGACCCGGGCACCCGCGGTCGGCTTTCGGGCCTGGGTCGCGTAGTCGACGGCCAGCAGCCCGAACCGCGGAGCGAACCCCTCGGCCCACTCGAAGTTGTCCATCAGCGACCAGTGCATGTAGCCGATGACGGGGACGCCGGCGCGCATGGCGCGGGCCATCTCTTGCAGGTGGCGGCGGATGAACTCGGGGCGACGCGAGTCGGCGGCATCGGCAATGCCGTTCTCGGTGACCATGATGGGCAGCTTCCAGTCGCGCCAGGCGCTCATCAGGACGCGATAGAAACCCTCGGGGTAGATCTCCCAGGCCAGGTCGTTCGTGGCGGCCCCGGGAGGCAGGGTCTGGCGGATGAACCCCGGGGCCTTCAGGTCGAACTGGATCAGGTCCCGGGAGTAGTAGTTGACACCCAGGAAGTCGAGACAGCCTCGCCCGCCCGGGATCGACTCGGCGACCACCGGCAAGTTGGGCGCGGTGATGATCAGCTTCTCGCGGGTGATGGCCTTGAGGAAGGCCTTGTTGAAGAGGTAGTCGGCCGTGCGAGCGGCTGCAACGTCGAGGGGGTGCAGGGGGCGAGCCGGGTCGAAGACGCGCATGTGGTGGGCGATGCTGACCAGACAGGCGCCCCCGTCCCCGTCGGCATCCCGGCGATCCGTCCGCTTGAGTGCCTGGAAGGCGGCAACGTGGCCCTTGGCCAGGTTGGTCATGGTCTTGCGAGCCTCGCCCCAGTTCGCATGCTGAGGGGGGAAGACGCCTCGGCCATAGCCCGCACCCAGGTAGACGACGGGCTCGTTGAGCGTGCACCAGTAATCGGTCAGGTCGCCCAGGCCAGCCCCCACGTGGGCCGCGAACCGCTCGAAGGCCTGGACCGTCTCGGGGTTGGCCCAGCCTCCACGCTGGGCCAGCCACTGCGGCAACGTGAAGTGGAAGAGCGTCACGACCGGAGCGAGGCCATTCGACTTGCAGGCCTCCAGGACCGCCCGATAGTGGGCCAGCTCCCGCGCGTCGAAGCGCCCCGCCTCCGGTTCGAGCCGGGCCCACTCGACGCTGAAACGATAGGCGTTGTGCCGCATCTGCCGGGCCAGGGCCAGATCCTGGCCGAACAACTGATAGTGGTTGTCCGCCAGGCCCGAGCGGTCGTTGTTCCGGATGTGACCGGGAACCTGCTCCCAGGCCCACCAGTCGCTGTTGGTGTTGTTGCCCTCCACCTGGTGAGCGGCCGTGGCGCTGCCCC
>JACQZL010000328.1 GCA_016213865.1 Candidatus Rifleibacteriota bacterium | reverse complement strand
TGAGACCGCGGGATCCTGTGGGCCCGGGAGTTGGGCCTGTCCAAGGAGATCCCATCGAACGTTGGTGGGAAGCGCTTTCTGGGGCCTCCAATCCATTTGCCGGTGTCACATGGTTCGACAGCACTCAAGGTGCCGATCATCCAATTGAGATGACGTCTCCCCTTCGGCAACGGCCAACGGCCTGCCCGAGACCCGACCCCGAAGGGGTCGGTCTCCGTCGGAACGCCGTGAACCTGGATACGTCTACCATAATTGCGGTAGCCGCGTTCACATCGCCTGACCGGAGTAGGATCTACGAGTACCTCGCCGGCAAGCTCAAAGTCGCAACTGAAACGGCGCGACGGGAATTGTGGGGTGCTAGCATTCGCAAGGCTGGCCCCGTGGAAGCGGCTGGCGTCGAAGTCTTCATGCAAGGCGTACTCTCAATTCCGGATCGTCCCTCATTGAGAGCACTCTCCCTGGCGATCGGGGGGGAGATCAAGGCGACCGACGTTCAGATCTTCGGTACTGGTGACTTCTGGGGCATGGTGACAACAACGGGCGACACCAGGTTCCTGAAGGCTGTCTGGACGCAGCGGAGGATGGTATTCGCTCACTGGCTGCACCAGGGAGCAACGTTCACGGGTCATTAACCTCTGCCGGTGGGCCCGCGATCATCGACGGACCAGGTCACTATGGGGACTCCTCGGCTTGTTGAGGTCAACGTGCTGTGTGAACGCTGCGGCTCGGAGTTCTCGACGCATGCCCAATTCAAGACGAGTGGCGAAGACTGGTCGGAGATGTACACGATTGGCCAGCGAATTGAGGATGACGACCCTCTGGCTCGTGGAGGTAGGTTTGAGGCGTGCGTAGCCAGGTACTGCGGTTCGTGCCGAAGAGAGTGGCAGTTCACACTGGCTGAGGTCAAGTACGAGGTGCTAGCAGACTGGGTGACTGCCGGCACGCTATCGATCAGCCAGATCAGGGGGTCTGAGCCGCTGACTCGTGAGGACGTTCTCCTAAAGAGACAGCAGATACTGGAGGAACTGAGGGCGTTGCCGGGGGATACGCTTCTGGGCGAATACTGGCCACTTCATGGTGCCGTTGCGACGTGGCGTGGACACGTCTTGGGTCACGTGCGGGCTCAGGCCGACCTTGACCACGAACGGGCGTTCCTTGCTTCCCTCTATTCCGTCATCGACGAACGCCTGCGACGTTGGGGGTGGAAGGGTGGTTCTGAGCATTCCAGAGAGCTCATCGTGGAGATTGGAGCAGACCAACGGATCGAGGTCACCGACCCAGCATGTGGGGCGGCCCGGCGACCGCAGCCATAGACTGTCAGGTGGGCCCATCGGCTCCGGCGTCGCGAGTGCCTCCGCTCCCCCACTTGCTGCGGTGGTTGGCTCGGCCCACGTGCGCCCCAGTGGGGTCCGCCGTCGGCGTGCAGGCCGGCTCGTCGATGGCCGAGGGTGATGGCGCCGACGCGGGCGCTCGCGACAACGACGAGCTGAGCCGAGGCCACGTCAGGCGTCTCGTCCACCCCCGCTCGCCGAGCCAATTCTCGTTACAGCCGACGATCCCGGCCCGCCGTCCGGCGGGCCGTGCTCGCGGCTGAACTTCCACATTGGCTCGGCTCGCTCCGCACCACGACGGGCTGCGCGTGGTCTCGAGGCTCCCAGTTCAGGCGGCCTGCGCGTTCGCTCACCCGGCGACACGCCCTCGAGCTCGTCGCGACGAAGGAATGCGGCGGGCCGCCGTCCGGCGGCCCCGCAGTGAACATGGGGCTCCGCCCCAAACCCCGGAGGACCTCGGCCTCCGACTCTGGTGCCAAAGGGTCGCCGCCCCTCGGCTCCGTCGTCATCGGCGTCGACCCCGGTTCGGTTGAGGGCCGACGCCGATGACGACGGAGCCGAGGGGCTTGGGGGCAGACCTTGTGAGGGGATCTTGCGTCCATGCTGCGGCGAGTCAAACGGCTGGCGCGCGCCGCACGCACCGGCCCACACACCTCACCAGCACCCACCTATCAGAGGTGTTCGTGCGGCGTGCAGCTGGCGTCCAGGGCGCCGGCGCCTCGCGGCGGCGAAGCGAACCCTGGACGACAGCAAACGCCGCGCCACAATCAAGAGAGGTGGGTGCTGGTGAGGTGAGGGCCGGCGGGGACCCGGCGGCCGGTGGCGGCGATCGTGCAGTGAGCCTGGCCGTGGTCCAGCTGGGCCGCGAGGTCCGCCCGACAGCGCCTCGTCGTCGGTGGAGAGGGCCCGATCCTCACGGGCGCCGGATGGCCGTCCCCGCTCTACCGGCGGCAACCAACCCACAGCGCCCATGCCCAACGCTGGAGTTCAGCCGCAGCCGGGCCGGGCGCCTCGCCCGGACCGGCTGTCGGCTGCAACGATCTTGTTGGGCATCGTGCACGCACTGGCGA
>JACQZL010000327.1 GCA_016213865.1 Candidatus Rifleibacteriota bacterium | reverse complement strand
GTAGCAGGCAGTGCTCGCCGCGATGTTGTTGATGAGGTCCTTGACGCCGTTGGGGCCCACCTTCTCGGCGTACTTCATCGCCCCGGCGACGAAGGCCGACTTCTCTCCCGAGATGCGGTCCCGGGACTGAGTCCCTGTCAGCGGCCGGACCACGACGCGGCCGGTCTCGACGTAGTTGCGCAGCGCCTCGAGCTTGTGGGTCCAGCGGGTCTCGTACTCGGCGACCGGGAAGTCGGCCGGGAACCCGTCATGGGTGAACGAGAGAATCGTGCGGTCGCCGTCCTGCTTCAACTGGAAGGTCAGCGTCGTGTTGGGCCAGAAGCTGCGCTTCTCGCCCTTCATCACCAGCTTCTTGTCGGGCACGAGTTCCTGGATCGTGAGCTCACTGACGTCCGGTTCGGCCTTGCCGACGTGCCAGCGAAGCTCCATCTTGCCCCCTACCTTGGGGTCGATCGTCACGCCGTCGCAGATCCAGGCCGGCAGCTCCTCTGCCTTGGTCAGCGCCTGGAATACGCGCTGCGGCGTCGCCCGGATCGGAAGGTTGCGCGAAATCACGCGTCCTTCGGTCGTCTTGGTTTCCATCGGATACCTCCTGTTTGACCGATCTCGAGGTCTTCCGCCCGGAAGACCTGGGCAACTTGACCCTACTGCCGCGAGGAGGAGGACGACTACTTCGCGGGCCGCGACAGCCAAGGCACTTCTGGGGACCTGGCGTCACCAGGGCACATTTCGAGTTCCTCACAGAGACGCAGCCGCCCAGTTCCGATCGTCGTAATCCGGCAACGGAGCTCACTTGACTTAGTTCATGACTTAGTCTATATTGAAGGTATGAACAGCTCCCGCCGCCAGGTCAACGTCCACGAGGCCAAGACCCACCTCTCTCGCCTCCTGGCGCGCGTGGCCGCCGGAGAGGAAGTGACCATCGCGCGTGCGGGAAAGCCGATTGCGCGGCTGGTCTCGGTGGCGCCGGTCGTCCATCATCGGACCCCGGGCCGTTACGCCGGCAAGGGGCGAGTCGCGGATGACTTCGACGACTCGCTTCCAGAAGACCTGCAGCGGCTTTTCGAAGGAGGCCCTCAGAAGTGAGCTTCTTGCTCGATACGCACGCCCTGCTATGGTGGCTTTTCGAGCCGGCACGATTGTCACCTCTTGCCCTCGAGACGATGAAGGGGGGCGGCAATCGGCTTTACTGGAGCGCGGCCAGCACCTGGGAAGCGGCGATAAAGGTCGGCCTGGGACGACTGACTTTGCCCGGACCAGCCAGACTGTTCTTTCCGAAGATCCTCGAGGAGGAGGGGCTGATCGCCTTGCCCGTCAACCACGGGCATGCGGCCGCGGTGGCGGACCTTCCGCCGCATCACCGGGACCCGTTCGACCGCTTGCTGGTCGCGCAGGCCCAGTTCGAGGAGCTTGCCCTGCTGAGTGCGGACCCATCGCTCCGGCTCTACGACGTGAAAGTCGTCTGGTAGCGGCCATGGTGGCCCCACGCCACTGCGAACTGGACAGGCCGGCCGTCCGGACGGCTGCCAGGTCTCGGGGACGCTCCCGTCCCGACTGCCATCATTCGCCACTGTGGGGCGAATCATGACAGCGTGCAGTAGACAGGCCGGCGCTTCGCGCCCCGGGGCGTGGGACGCGCTCAAGAGTCCCGTGCCGATGGGCCCGATAGCCCGAGGAACGCGAGCCCTCCCCCGGAGGGGGAGGGTGGGGAGGGGGTCAGCCCGAGCCTTGCGAGGGCAGTAGGACCGGCGTCCCTGCCGGTCCTGACCCGGCGCGAGCCGGGTCAGCCCGCGCGCTTGGCGATCATCGCGGCCACCGTCTTGTCGTTGCCGCCCATGCTGATCATCAGCCCGTAGGGCCGCTCCGCCGAGACCTTTGCCTGACAGCCGCCGGCCTGTCCCGTGAGCTGCGCCAGCAGGTCCACCGCCTGTCGCACACCGGTCGCTCCCGTCGCGTGGCCGAACCCGATGAGCCCGCCGCTGCAGTTCGTGGGCAGCTCGCCACCCAGCTTGCTCCTTCCGGCGGTCACGAAGCCGGCCGCTTCGCCGGGAGGCACGACGCCGATCGCCTCGAGCGCCATGAGCCCCGTGATCGTGAAGCAGTCGTGGACTTCGAGCAGGCCCAGGCCGCTCACGCCGATGCCCGCCATCTCCAGCGCCTTGCGGACTGATTCCCTGGAGGTGCTCAGCTCGGTGAGGTCCCTGGGGGGGCGGGTGAGATCGGCCTCGCTCTGGCCGAACCCGCAAACGAGAGCGGCCTTTTCCGGTCCGATGCCGATGCGGCCGAGCCCCTCCTCGGAGCAGACCAGGATGGCCGACGCCCCGTCGGAGACCTTCGAGCAATCGAAGAAGTTGAGGGCCTCCACGAAGGCCGCCGCGTTGGGCGGGGTCAGTCCGGCGGCGAGGAGGTCTTTGTTCTCGTTGTGGTGCTCTTGCGCCTGGGGACAGCGGCGGGCATGCTCGATCGCCTGCGCGTACCAGTGGGCCATCCCTTCGCGCGTGCGCTCCTTGCCGTACTTCTCGCCGTAGGCTTGGGCCCGCTCGGAGAACTTGGCGGGGAAAAAGTAGGCGTGCCCGTTCTTGCGCTCCGTCGCGTAGTGCCCGGCACCCGCGAGGTAGTCGGCCCCGTAGATCGCCTTGACGGTGTTCTGCACCTCCACTCCAAGGACCAGAACGACGTCGGCCGTCTCGGCCAGGATGCTCTTGAGGCCCGTGTAGAGTGCCAGTCCGCCCGACCCACAGGCCCGCTCCACGCGGGTGGAGGGCTTCAGCTCGAGCGCCGGATCGATCGTCGGCATCAGCCCTGCCAGGTTTCCTTGCCGGCAG
>JACQZL010000355.1 GCA_016213865.1 Candidatus Rifleibacteriota bacterium | reverse complement strand
TTGGCGGTTCGCCTCACGGTGGATCGGCCGACCTCGGAGGATCTGGTCCAGGAAACCTACCTCAAAGCCCTCCAGGCGTTTCCCACCCTGCGCAACCCCGACAAAGTTCGCCCGTGGCTGTTCCAGATCCTGAGCCGCCTGGTCACCGACCGGCAGCGGACCGACGGTCGCGAGGTCCTCACGGCAGACCCCAGGGAACTGGACCGCTTCTCCCTCTACGACCTCGTCGCCCAGGAGGATCCCTTCCCCTATTCCGACCGACTTCACGAGGATTTCCTGGGGCAGTTCCCGGACGAAGAGGTGCGCGGGGCTCTCCTGGCGCTTCCTGAAGAGTACCGCGTCCCCCTGGTATTGGTCTACGCAGAAGGGATGAGCTATCGCGAGCTGGCGACCTCCCTCGGGTGCCCCCTCGGGACCGTCATGTCCCGCCTGCACCGGGGGCGGAAGATCCTGGAGCGGGCCCTGTGGGAATGCGCCAAGCGGAAGGGGTTGGTCAGGACATGGAAAGCATGAAGCGTTTGACGTGTGAGCAGGCCGTGCAGCAGTTCTTCGCGTACCTGGACCGGGCGCTCTCCGCGGAGCCGCTGGAAGCGCTGGAGGCGCACCTGGAAGCGTGCCTCGACTGCTGCGACAAGCTGCGGTTCAGCCGGCAACTCGACTCCTTCGTCAAGACCCGGCTCCCCGAGGCGACGCTTCCTGCGGATCTGGATGCGAGGATCCGTAAGGCGCTCCGCGGCTGATCGGCCGGCGCGGCATAACCGGGCGTTACGCAGTTCATTCCGTACGACCACCACGGAGGCAACCCATGGAACAACCAAGACCAGATATGGCGCCGTTGAAATCGAAACTGCGAGCGACATGGATGGCCGGCGATTTCGGCCAGATCGCCAAGTCGTATGAACGCGGTGCCGCAGAGTATGTCGCTCGTCTCGATCTACGGCCGGGCATGCGGGTGCTCGATGTGGCGTGCGGTACTGGAAACCTGGCGCTTCCTGCAGCGCGAGCGGGCGCTAGCGTTACCGGCGTCGACATCGCCCCAAATGTGCTCGATGCGGGGCGTGCGCGCGCCAATGCAGAAGGGCTGACGATCCAGTTCGACGAGGGCGACGCCGAGGACATGTCCTATCCCGACGGCGCATTCGACGTCGTGGTTACGATGTTCGGCGCCATGTTTGCCCCGCAGCCCGAGAAGGCAGCCCGAGAGCTGACCCGCGTCTGCAGGCCGGGCGGACTCGTTGCAATGGCAAACTGGGCCCCGGCAGGATTCATCGGACAGATGTTCAAGACCACATCCACCTATGTGCCGCCACCCCCTGGCATAGCTCCGCCCGTGCTTTGGGGCGACGAGGCAACCGTCCAGCAGCGCCTTGACGGAAAACTTGCCGAGCTTCGTTTTCAGCGGCGGTTCATGACCTTTACCTTTCCCTTCGCGGTGCCGGAAGTCGTCGAATTCTGGCGCCAGTATTACGGGCCGACGCAGCGGACTTTCGATGCACTCGAGGCCGACACGCAGGCAGCGTATCGGCGGGACTTGGAACGCCTCTGGTCGGAGCACAATCGAGCCACCGATGGCACTACCAGGGTGGAGTCCGAGTATCTAGAGGTACAGGCTATCCGTGCGTGATCGGCCATCGCGCACCTGCCTAACCTCCCGGTGGAGCAGACCCGCTAAACCGCGGCGCTCACCAAAACGATAAAGGAGGGGACAGCCATGCCGTACTTCCGCGAAGAAGAGGCTCGCGCGATCATTCAGGACACGTACGGGCACGTGCGTTCCGACCGCGCGGCGGTGGCCGAGGCCTTTTACGCCCCGGAGGAATTGGCCCGCCTCCCACGCGGAGCGGCGGAGCTGGCGCTGGGAGTCGGCCACCCGGTGGGACACGCCGCCCTTCAACCCGGTGAGGTGGTGCTTGACCTGGGCTGTGGAGCCGGCATCGACACCCTCTTGGCGGCCTTTGCCGTCGGCCCGGGGGGGCGTGTCATCGGCCTGGACATGACGCCGGAGATGGCCGAGCGGGCGCGCCGCCACGCCGCCGAGGCGGGCCTGGCCAACGTGGAGGTCCGCGGGGGCGTGATGGAGGAGATCCCCCTTCCCGACGCGTCGGTGGACGTCGTCCTCAGCAACGGCGTGCTCAACCTCTCGACGCGCAAGAGCCGCGCCCTGGCCGAGACGATGCCGGTGCTGCGGCCGGGAGGGCGGGTCTCCCTCAGCGACCTGGTCCTGACCGAGGCCCTGCCCGAGGATGTCC
>JACQZL010000354.1 GCA_016213865.1 Candidatus Rifleibacteriota bacterium | reverse complement strand
GGCGGCGCACGGTCCTCGACTGAGACCGGCGCTCCACCCACGAAGACCGATGCCCTGAGCAGTTGAAAGACGGAGGCTCCCGGTTCGCCCGCCCAGAGCGGCCGGGCGCCTCCGTTGGGTCCAAGGGCCGCCCGTGTTCCCCCGAACCTATCGAAGGCGAATCACGGACGGCCCTCTTCTCATGAAGGAAACCGGGCCGTTCCGTCCGAGACCGCATCGACAGCCACGCTGGAAGGTAGAAGCGGCTTCCAGCCGCTTCCGGGGCGCCCGGTCACGCGGCGGCGACTCGCCCGGACCTGTGGAAGCGGCAAGATGCCGCTTCTACCTTTCCGACGCCCGTCATGCCTCTCCTGACGCTGGATTTGATGCCATTGGGCTCGTCCCCCGCTCATGAGGCGGCCCGTGGACCTCTGCGGGCCACCAGGACCCGCAACTGGCCTTGAGAGTGGTGTAGCGCGGGGGCTCGTCCCCCGCTCGTGAGGCGGCCCTTGGACCTCTACAGGCCACCAGGGCCCGCGCGACAGCTCCTTGGGCCAGACAGCCATCCGTGCGACGTCCTGGCGTCGCGCCATGCGAAGGTGAGCGGAAGCTACAGGTCAGGGGACACGAAAGCCGGCCGCCCCCCCTCCCCACCCTCCCCCTCCGGGGGAGGGCAGGGGTGGGAGGAGTTTTCGAGCTGATCCGCCGGGCTCAGGGTGCCGGAGGCGGCGGGGGCGCCACGGGTTCGGGAGCGGTGTAGGTCAGGTCCCTGCCGACCGGCAAGACCTGTCCTCGGAGCTCGCCACCGGGGAAGAGCGTGGTGTGGATGTTGATGTAGAACAGCCCGCTCTTCAGGTCGCTCTTCTGCGAGAGCGTGAGAGGTCCGACGCTTCCGTTCTTTGGGCTGCCGATCTGTACGAGCCCGAAGGCGACCGGCGCGTTGGCACCCGGGATGGCCGGCGCGTGGAAATGAGAGGCAACCTCGAGGCTGCTCAGCCTATCGTCGCTGTAGGTGATCGAGAAGCTGAGCATACTGGTCCGCTCGTCCAAGGTCATGAAGGCCGTACCGGAAGCCTTGCTGTCGTTCGGCGGGACCTCCTGTCCGCCGTTCAACACCGCCGTGAAGGGAATGATCTGGCTCTCCGTCTGCGCCCTCAAAGTACTGACGGCCCCGGTGGTGGCAAGGGCCGCGACCACAAATCCCATCAGCAGAAATCGCAATGAACGTCTCATGGCACACTTCCTTTCAAGCGCCCCGCCTCGTCTTCACCATACCCCGCACCCCAGAGAGCGCCACCACCCATACGCCACTTTCTTTCCTCGCCATCGTCACCGGGAGCTGCCGGGTGCGCGCGGTTCGTGGGTCGACAACTGCAACTGGCCTCGTGAGCGGTGTAGCGCGGGGGCTTGTCCCCCGCTTGGGAAGCGGTCCGCCGGCCTTTGCGGGCCACGAGCATGTCCTGGGCTTGTCGGGGGCCACGCACTACAACTCTTTGGACCACGCACCCAGTCATGCGGCTCTCCACGAACTGCGCGCGCACCGGGAACTGCCGTCGGGTTCGGGTCACGCGAGTCACCACTCTCCGCACACTCCAGCCCGGGAGGGTAGAAGCGGCTCCCAGCCGCTTCGAGGCTCTGGAAGCCGAACTCGGAAGCTGCCAGGGGCCGCTTCTACTCTTGCGAACCGTACCGACTCGGGCCTGACTACTCGTTGTCGGGCTCGTCGGGCTCGTCAGCTTCGGGGAGGTCGTACTCCAGTCCCTTGCCGACAGGCAAGACCTGTCCCCGGATCTCGCCTCCGGGATAGAGGGTGGTGTGAATGTTGATGTAGAACAGCCCCTTCTTCAGGTCCTTCGCCTGTTCCAATGTGAAGGGGCCCACCTCTCCGACCTTCGGGCTTCCGGCCGGCATGAGCGGGAAGGCCACAGGCGCCGCGACACCCGGGATGGCCGACGCATGGAAGTGGGCGGCGACCTCGAAGCTGCTCAGCTTCTCGTCACTGTAGGTGATGGAGTACTTGAGCATCTTGGTCCCTTCATCGAAGGTCATGAAGGCCACGCCGCTGGCCTTGCTCATGTTCGCAGGGACCTCCTGCCCGCCGGTCAAGAGAGCGATGAAAGGAACCAGGTCGGCATCCTCGGCGGCGCCGGCCTTCAAGTCACCGACAAACCCGGTCGCTGCGAGGACCGCGACCGCAAATCCCAAGAGAAGATATCGGACTGAACGTTTCATGGGACACTTCCTTTCTTCCCCCCACCTTGTTCTCACCATACCCCGTCATCCCGGGAGCGCCACCGCGAATCCGACCTTTCCCCGGGTTCTCACGGAACCACAGGTTCTGGTGAGAGAGTGGTCGGCGCTCGTTTTCCCTGGCCCTGACCCAGAACGCCGCTCCGTCTGCTATGATCGGCCTCACGCGATGACTGCCGTGCCCATCAAGATCCGCTGCAGGAACGAGCGCGCCCGCGTCCCGGTCTACCTTCACGAGGGCGACGCCGGCTTCGATCTCCACTCCGCCGCCGAGACGACCCTGGTCCTCCAACCCGGCGAGCGCGGCCTGGTCCCAACCGGCCTGGAAATGGAAATCCCTCCGGGCTTCGAGGTTCAGGTCCGCCCGCGCTCAGGATGGGCGGTCCGAGAAGGCGTCACGGTCCTCAACAGTCCCGGGACGATCGACTGCGGCTATCGAGGAGAGGTCCAGGTCTGCCTCGTCAACCTGAGTGACCGGCCGGTCGAGATTGCCCCTGGACAGCGCATCGCCCAGGGAGTGCTCGCCCCCGTCCGGGAGGCACGCTTCGAGGTCGTCCTCGACTTGACGCCGAGCAGCCGCGGCTCGGGCGGGTTCGGGAGTACCGGAACATGAGCGCCACCGAATCGAAACTCCACCCCAGGGTCCTCGTCCTGGCGCCGATGGCGCCTGAACCTCAGGCTTATGCACTGGCCCGGTACAGCCGTTCTCCGGACACCGTCGAGGCAAGCCTCAAGTGGGTCCACGACCATTCCTCCCAGAAGTTCTGGGAACGGTTCTACTTCGACTACGGCCACGCCTCGATCGCCGACCTGGGGCACGTCGCCATCTGCTTCGAGGGCCTCTCCGAGCTGGCAGCCCTCGAGCTGCTCGACGAACAGACCTGGGACGGCCAAGCCCGCTCCACCCGGTATCAGGACTTCTCGGCCGCGGGGTGCATCCTCCCGGTCGAAATCGTCGATCCCGACCTCCAGGAGTGCTTCCGCCGCACCGTCGGAAGGCTCTTTCAGGTCTACAAGGAGGTCCACGACCGCAGCCTCCGGGTTCTGGAGGCGAAGGTTCCCCGCCCCTCCGACATGGACCCGGCCGTCTACGACCGCAACCTGGCTGCCCGCGCCTTCGACCTCGCCCGCTACATGCTGCCGCTCGGCGCTCCGACCGCACTGGGCCAGGTCGTCAGCATCCGCACGCTAGAACGCCAGATTGCCAGACTGCTCGAGAGCGAGTACGCCGAGGTCCGAGACCTGGGCCAGCGGCTGACCGCCGCTTGCGCGCAGCCACCGGACAACACCTGGAACCAGCTCGGAGGGCGACCGGCCGAGACCGCTCCGCTTGCCCCGACGCTGGCGCGCCATGCGACGCAGAGCAGCTTCCACAAGGCCTTGCGCGACTCGTCGAGGTCGGTCGCGGCCCGGTTCCTCTCGGGCGTCAAGGCGGCCGGCGGGCCCGATGTCCATCTGATCCGCCCCCACACCGCGGAGGCCGAGCTGGTCTCCACGCTCCTCTACGCCGGCAGCAATCTGCCGTACGCCAAGATCCTGGGCAAGGTGGAGACCGCCTCGGCAGAAGAACGCCGCTGGGTCCTGGCCGAGATCCTCGCCGGTCGCGGCCCTCACGACGAGTTGCCGCGCTCGGCCCGCTCGGGGTACCGCTTCACGTTCGACATCTCGATGGACACCGGAGGTTGGCGCGACCTGCACCGCCACCGCCGCTGCCAGCAGACTCGCCAGCCCTTCGACCTCGTTGCCGGACCTCTCTTCCCGGACGGCGCCGCCGAGTTCGGCGTGCTGGGACTGATGGAAGAGGCCTACGCCGGGGCGGTCGAGGCGGCCACCCAGATCGCCCAAGACGCCGGGCCGCTGGCAGCGCACTACCTGCTGCCTTTCGCCCACCGGGTGCGCTGCCTGTTCAAGATGGACCTGGCCGAGGTCGACTACATCTGCCGCCTGCGCTCCGGGCCCAAGGGTCATCCGTCCTACCGCAAGATCGCCTACGAGATGGCCGAGGCCGTCAAGGTCGCCGAACCCGTCCTGGGTCAGTACGTCCACGCCACCCCGCCCTGGGTCGAGGAACCTCTGGAAAGGTGACCCGCCCATGACCGTCCGCAACTTCTTCCTGCTCGCGGTGCCCATGGCCATCGCGGCCGAGGTCTTTCACCTGGGCCCCGTCGTGATCTTCGTCCTTGCGGGGCTGGGCATCATCCCGCTGGCGGGCATCCTGGGCGAGGCGACCGAGCAGCTATCCGATCGCCTGGGACCGGGCATCGGCGGTTTCCTCAACGCCACTTTCGGGAATGCAACCGAGCTGATCATCGGGCTGATGGCGCTCTATTCGGCTTCGCAACTGGCCAGCCAGGCAGCCGCCCCTCCGGCGGGAAAGACGGCCCAGCAGTTGATGGCGAGCGCGGACAACCTGGTGGAGGTGGTCAAGGCCTCCATCACCGGCTCGATCATCGGCAACCTCCTCTTCATACTCGGTCTGGCCTTCCTGGTCGGCGGCCTGGGCCGTGACAAGCAGGTCTTCAGCGCCAAGGTGGTCGGCGTCGGCAACGCGATGATGACGCTCGCGGTCGCCGGTTTGATGGCGCCATCGATTGTCTATTGGCTGGACCATCTGGCCAAGGGCAGTCCCCACATCCCGGACGCCACCTTCGTCGACCTGAGCGACCACGTGGCGGTCGTCCTGCTGGTCATCTATCTGCTGTCGCTCGTCTTCTCCTTCAAAACCCATCGCCACTTGTATCGGGCCCCCGAGGACGAGGACCACGCTCCCGCTCATGTCGAAGAGCACTGGACGACTCGCAAGGCCGTGACCATCCTGGTCGTGAGCACCGCGGTCATCGCCGTGCTCTCGGAGATTCTGGTCGGTTCGCTGGACGCAGCCGGCAAGTCGATGGGTCTGAACCCGATCTTCATGGGCCTGGTGGTCGTGGCCATGGTGGGCAACGCTGCCGAGCATGCCTCGGCGGTCATGATCGCCCGCAAGGACAAGATGGATCTGGCCATCAACATCGCCATGGGCTCGAGCATGCAGGTGGCGCTCCTGCTGGCGCCGATCATGGTCCTGGCAAGCAACCTCGGCTCCAAGACGATGACGCTGGTCTTCACTCCGCTCGAACTGGCGGCAGTGGGCATCTCGACGGCGATCACGACGATCGTGAACCTGGACGGCGAGTCGAACTGGCTCGAGGGGGCCCAGTTGCTCTCGGTCTACGCGATCCTGGCGCTGGCGTTCTACCACGCGTTTTGAGAGAGGGCTCGGGGTGGTGTCTGGGGTTGAACCACCAAGGCACGAAGACACCACGAGAAGCACCAGGGGAAGAGGTCAAACCCCTCTGTGCCGTCCCTTGAGTCTTGGTGTCTTGGTGGTTCAATCGTTGGCGTGTTGATTTGGAGACGCTCTGCTAGCGAGACCCGAGCGTGGAGGGCCGCTCAGCAATTGCTGCTGGAGACGGCATGATCGAGCCCGTCATCGCCCGCACTCCGAAACCAGTCACTGCGAGTGGCAGGAGCAGCAGGACATGCTCCCCGTGGGGATATGGGTGGACGGTTGGACCGTGGCTCCACCAGGACCGTGGCAAGGACTCGGCACCGGAGTGGGGGTCGGGGTGGGAGTAGGGGTCGGAGTGGGAGTGGGCGTAGGCGTCGGGGTAGGCGTTGGAGTTGGGGTGGGTGTCGGGGTGGGAGTGGGCGTCGGGATCGGCGCCGGAGCCGGCGAACCGGCATCGTCGTCGTCTCGGTCGCGAGCTCGCCGATCGCGATCACGCTCTCTCCGCTCCCGGGCACGTTCTCTTTCCGACTGGTACTCTCCGCCCCGATTGCGTCCCGCTCGCTCGCTGACTTCCCGATCGCCCTTGTCGGCGAGCATGATGACCACAGCGTGTTGCCTGGAAGAGACCGACGCGCCGTCCGTCTTCTCCGCGGCCACAGACAAGTTGGGCAGGCAAAGCAAGGTGAGGAATCCGCCAAGCAACAAAAGCGACCCGTGCAAACGCATTCAAGCTCCTTCGTCACCTCTCGCCCCTCCCGTCTGGTGCCGGCCGCTCGGACGTTCGTCCGAACCACGGCCGTCAGGGGACCATCGGCGGGGGCCAGGAAAGTGACCACAAGCACCAAATGCGTGCAAGCCAAATGCCAAACCCTCGCCTTTCGGTGACCAGCATCACGGCTCGGTGCTGCGCGGTTTGCCCCGGTACGCCTGTTCAACCCGGGTGCAAGTTTTGCGCACGCCTGTCCGGTTCCAGGTCTCACCGGGAGTCATCCCTCGCTCCCTGGCGATAGCGTGGAGAGGCACCGACCATTCCGGTGTGGATTATCCGCACACTTCGCTTGCAAGGAGGTAGGGGCGGGGCTCGTCCCAGCCTGCTCTGGGCGCGCCTTGCGGGCGGGGACAAGCCCCGCCCCTACGGCGCGGACTGTGCGGCCAGTGAGGTCGGATTTGACCGGTGCCCGTGGAGACCCTCGTCAGACTCGACCCAGCTCCGTCAACCTCTTCATCACCAGGTCGAGGCTCTGTTCCAGGTCGAGCCGGTCGGTCTCGATGGTGATCTCGGGGTTGAGCGGCGGTTCATAGGGATCGCTGACGCCGGTGAATTCCTTGATCTCGCCGCGCAGGGCCTTCGCGTACATACCCTTGACGTCTCGCTTGATGCAGACCTCGAGGGGCGCCTTGACGTAGCACTCGACGAAGTCGCCAATCTGGCGGCGCAGTTCGTCGCGAATCGCCCGATAGGGTGAGATGGCGGCCCCAATCGCGACCACGCCGTTGCGGGACAGCAGGTGGCAGACGAAGCCGATGCGGCGGATGTTGGTGTCCCGGTCCTCGCGGGAGAACCCGAGACCCTTCGAGAGGTTGGTCCGCACGACGTCGCCGTCGAGCAGTTCCACGTTGCAGCCGAGGGCCCGGAGGCGAGGCACCAGCGCCTCGGCCAGGGTGGACTTGCCCGAGCAGGGAAGCCCGGTCATCCAGAAGGTGAACCCGTTCTTCATGGGGTGTTTCCGCTTTCAGGCTTGCACCGAGCGGTTCACTCGATGGGGCCCAGGTCCCGGAGCCGGCCGGCGATCGTCTCTTGTTCTTAAGGCGTGTACTCCGGCAGGGCGTAGTCGCCCGTCATTCCCCCGTACTGGTTGACAATCCCGAAGAACTCTTCCCGAAGCGCCCGGGCCTCGTCGGGATGCCCGGCCGCGAGGTTCTGCCGCTTCTTGGGGTAGGCCGAGAGTCGGTTGCGGACAGCCGTAGCAGCCCAGAAAACCGGGCCGGCCGGCGTGCGGCACGAGGATGATGACGTTGGGCCTGTCGGGCATGAAGGCGTGATCCCTGGGCTTCTGGTTCTGCGGTGGAGGCCACTATAGCGGCCCACCGGCGCCCGGCGCCAGGCCTTCGGGGAGCGGGGGAGCGGCCGCCGGTGCATTCGCGGCTCATGGGTCAACAACCGCAACTGGCCTCATGAGTGGCGTAGCGCGGGGGCTTGTCCCCCGCTTGTGGAGCGGCGACTCGACCCGAGCGGGCCACAAGGGCCCGCGCTACAACTCCTTGGACCGAGCTCCCGGTCATGCACCTCCCCGCGTTCTGCGAGCGCACCCGCGGCCGCCGATTCTCTTGCTCCGGGTCCTGCCGCTGGCCTATAACTGGGGACCGGACGCATCTGTCCGTCAGGACCCGCTTCGACGTGAGCAATCGATCATGACACGGCCCGATTCGACGTGGTTCTCGCTGGTGACGGCGGCGCTCTTCCTCGTCGTCTCGGCGTCGGCCCAGCCTCTCGGCGGTCCGGCAGGCGGGCAGGGTCGGGGCCCCGTGGACCCCCTGTTGCTGGGCCTGTCCCGCAAGCTCGGTGAGAGGTTCACGGAGCAGATGCAATCCGCCGTCAGGCGAGTCCAGGAGGAGAACGCACCCGAGATGCTGAAGTGCCGGGATGCCTTCGCCAGGGACGTCTCCGTGGCCTTCTCCATTCCCGTCGAGAAGGTGACCGAGCTGCTCTCGGACCCTGGCAACAGCGACCCGCAGGCCGCTCCCACGCCATTCGTGAAGCGGCTCTCCTCATTGCTGGGCAAGCACCTCGACAAGCTCGCGGCCAAGAGACTGCACGGTGCCAGCGAGAAGCAGGCCGCTTGCGCCAGGCCCTGGCAGGAAAAGCTCGTCCTGGACGTCGCCGCCGCGACCGGACTTCCGGCCCGGGAGGTCGAAGCGCTGGTGCCGTGGGCCGCTACTCGCGGCGGGCCGCGTGCTCTCCTGCAACCGGGTGCCCCCAGCAGCGACGGTCCGGGCTTTTTCGGATCCGATTACCTCGAGAGGCCCTTGTTCGTCTGCGCCGGGACTGCTCGCCCAAGCGGAACGGAAAGCAACCTCCTGCCGCTGATGGCGGCGAACCGCGACAGGTTCAAAGGCAAGACCGTGCTCGACCTCGGCACGGGCTCGGGGATTGTGGCCCTGTACGCAGCCCAGCTCGGGGCGGCAAGGGTCGTGGCAACGGACCTCGAGCCTAGGGCCATTGCTTGCACGCGAGAGAACGCCCGGAGGATGAACCTGGAGCGGGTCGTCGAGACTCGCCTGGTCCACCTGGAGAACCCGTCGGCCTACGCCGGCATCCGGCCTGGCGAGGTCTTCGACATCATTCTCAGCTCCCCACCCAGCGAAGCCAACCGAGCTCCATCCGTCATCTCCGGCTCCGTCGACGACGGAGTCACCCAGAACGACAACGTCAGGCTCGGCCTGTCCATCGTGGGCGGGTTGCGCGACCACCTGGTCCCGGACGGCGTGGCCGTCCTCTTCTATCCGTCCGACCTCCTGCTCCCGATCATGGTGAGCTACGCCCGGCACCTGGGACACGAGGTCTCGTATTGTCCGGCAAGGCAGCTCCAGACCGCGGACTGGCACGTGCTGTACAACACCTTCGCGGCCCAGGTGGCCCGCACCGAGCACCTCGCTCCGGCGGCGCTGCTCTTGCCGCCTTCCACCTCCGCTCCCGGCGACCCGGATGGCGGACACTACCGCGCGCTCGATTTCGCGGACAAGGGGCTGGAGATGCCCCGCCTGTGGGATGCCCCTCTCGATCGGGTCTTGTCCGGCGTGATTGTAATCCGAAACGGACCGGCGTGGCCCGGGCAAACCGGGCCGAAAGTCCCCCACTGAGCTGGCGAGACCCGGCCCGGGGCCGCCGGAAGTCTCTACTGCCCACGTGCCATCTCTTCGACGATCGCGTCGGCCACCAGCCGGTGTCCGGCCTCATTGAGGTGGTTGTCGATTACCTGGCGATACGCGGCCCCGTTCAGCTTCCGGGCCAGTTCCAGCACGGTGAGGCGACCCGCGAGTCCCCCGACCGATCCGGACGGCTTCAAGGCGGCGAGCGCGCTCGAAAAGGACTTCTCGGAAGGCTCGTCCTGGTGGATTTCGTTCCTCACGTCGAAGACCACGAGCCGGGCCTTTCGCAGCTCGGGCCTGTCGAACGAGGCGACCACGGCCAGAAAGGCCCTGGCATGTGCGGCGGCGTCATGGGCGCCGGCCCGCTTCGTCGGGTTGGGAGCAGTATCGCTCGGCCCGCGGAAGGGTGAGCGGAGCAACTCGAAGAAATGCCGGCCCGGGAAGTAGCGGTTGCGCTTCTCTCTCTCGGCCATCTGGTTCCAGAATTCCCGCGGACGGACGTAAAGGACGCGACCGTTCGAGAGATACCGGGTGTTCTCCATCAGATCGTTGTCGTCGTACTGGATGACGAGGACCTTCAGCCCGCTCAGATCGGCCCGTTTGAGCAACAAGAGCTCGCGGACCGTGCCGTAGGAAGAAACCCCCATGTTCAGCGCGCGCAGTCCCGTCTTGCGCTCGATGAGCTGGGTGAACGTGTCCTGCTGGTCCACTCCCCACCCCATCGTGTGGGAATCGCCCAGGCAGATCACGCCGGGCGAGGTCAGGGACTCCTCGTCGTCCCGCACGCCGAGGCTGTTGACCGAGTAGGCATTGCTGAACCGGAGACCCGTGTGGGTGCAGTTCCCCGGCTTCAGTCGATAGAACAGCTCGTCGTCGTAGACCGAGCACGCGGGATCGAACTGGATCACGTGGCGGAAGGGGGAATACCAGTAATAGCCGCGATAGTAGGCCAGCAGGGGCTTCGGACTGTCAGGCCCCAGTCCGCTCAGCATCAGGTAGAAGCTCAGGCCCTCGAAGAGGGCAATCGAGAACGCGAAGCTGCTCGCGGCAAGCAGCAGTCTGAAAACCCAGAGCCTGCGGGACCTCCCGGTCGAGGGCCCCCCAGGGTCGGCGGTGAGGCTCACCGACCAGGTGCCTCGCCCTGGCGCGCGGGGGCCGCGGGCCCCGCGCCGGTGGGCTGCCGCGCCTTCTTGCGGATCACGATCATGCCGGGCAAGACCCGATCCAGCTCGCCGTCCCACAACTGCGGGAAGGTCACGCCCTTCTCCGAGGCGTAGTCGACCTTGATGTAGACCCCACTGCCGGGACCGCCCTGGTCGTCGGGCAGGTTCTTTGGCCTCTCCAGGAGGAGCGCTTTCGGATCGATCTGCTCGGTGCGCGCGACGTGGGCCGCAAAGGTGTTGTACATCGCGTACCAGTCGAGTGGCGGGATCAGGAGCGCCGGGTGGTGCTCCACGACCAGCCCCAGATGCCGGGCATAGCCCACGATCAGGGTGTGCGCGACGGAGAACCTGTACCCCACGAGGGCCACCCCCTCCGGGCCCAGGTGCTGGGGAAGGCCCTTGATGATGGAGAAGCCGAACCTGAGGGTGTCGTCCGGCGTGACCCCGTCGTCGAAGACGCCGGAGACGACGGTGGGTTGTCTGTTCACGCCGCAGTAGGGAAACGAGATGATGATGTCGAAAGTCTCTTCCGGCCGGATGACGGAGTACGCCGCGGGGTCGCTCACACTGACCAGGCGCGTCTCGATCACCTTCTCGAGGCCGAGCCTCCGGGCGTTCTCCTGGGCGCAGGCGAGGGCCCGCGGCTCGATGTCCGTCGCGACGACCTTCGACGCCCCCAACTGCGCGGCGTAGAGGGCCAGGATGCCGGAACCGGTGCCGATGTCCAGGACGGTCTTGCCCTTGAACTTCTCCCGGTTGGCCGTCATCAACGGCATCACGAGCGTCTCCGAACGCGCCGGCCAGTCGGTCCCGGGGCAGATGCGGATGGGCCCCGCGAGGAGACCCGACGGATAGTCTTCGCTCTCGCTCGCGACTGCGCCTCCCGGGCCCGTGGTCACGGCCGACTGCGCGTGCACCGGAGCCGCCGCCGGCAGCCAGGACCAGAGGAGGAGGCAGGCCACGAGGCCACGCCAGTCACGCGTCATCGTGCCGGTCCCCACCCAACTCGAGGCTCGTCTTGTCTGCATGGCTTCTCCTTCCGCCGGCCCGGCCGAAGCGTGTCGAGTCTCGGCCTCCGCCGGTCCGCCTGTCAAGGGCTGACCTGCTTCACGGGCCAGGACCGGCAGGGACGCATGCAGGGCTCACAGGAGAGCTCGGCCAAAGGTGCCGTAGCGCGGGGGCTTGTCCCCCGCTCTCCGAGCGGCTTCCAGCCCGTGGCGGGCCCAATTCTGCAAGCTCAGGACATGCTTGTGGCCCGAAGAGGTCTGAGGACCGCTCCACAAGCGGGGGACAAGCCCCCGCGCTACAGACTCAAGAGGCAACCGCCGGTCTCTTTCCATTTCCCTGCGTCGCTCCCCCAGCCCCCACCCCTCTTGAGGAGAGGCCGCCGCCGCGGTATGTTGGGCCGCATGGCGCGCTGGCCCGGGATCGCGTCTCTCCTGGCTGTCCTTCTCTTTTCGAGGACGGCCGCCCTCGCGACGCCCAACGTCGTCTTCTTCTTCATCGACACCCTGCGCGCCGACCACTGCTCTTGCCTGGGCTACGCCAGGCCGACGACGCCCTCGCTGGACGAGCTGGCCCGGCGCGGCACCCTCTTCGAGCGGGCCTACGCCCAGGCCGACACCAGCCTGGCTTCCTACACCACGGTCTTCACGTCGCTCCACCCGGCGGCCCACGGCGTCTTCGTCTCGGGGGCGGCGCTGGACGATTCGGTCTGGACCCTGGCCGGCATCCTCGGGGCCAACGGGTACCAGACGGCCGCGTTCGTCGCCGGCGGGCAACTGGCGCCGTCGTCGGGCCTTGGCCGCGGCTTCGACACTTACTGGAGCACGCGGACGACGGGCTCCTTCTTTCGCACGGCGCCACGGGCACTGGAGTGGCTCGATCGGCGCGGGCCGAGCGCCGCGGCCCGGCCGACTCGGCCCCTCCCTCCCGCTCGCGGGACTGAACGCGACAGAGAGACGGCAGGGAAGTGGGACGGGGAGCGTCCGTTCTTCTTGATGGTCCAGGGCTACGACGCCCACGTGCCGTATTCGCCCCCGCTCGGTTTCGGCGAGGTCCACGACCCCGGTTACCACGGCCTCGTCCACGAACCCGGGTTCCTCTCGGCTCCCGTCCTGGCCTCCATCCACGGCCTCGAGTACGATGCCGCGGCGGCCGAGCGCGCCCGGCTCGCGCCGTCCCCGGGCCGGCGCTGGGCAGCGCCCTTCCGGGAGTTGACTCCACCGTTACTTCCCGACCTCCCCGGACCTCCGGCGGCCGGTCCGTCCGCGGCCCCCGGCGAGCCGAGGACGATGTCGGCCGCAGACCTGCGCCACGTCGTCGCCCACTACGACGGCGCCGTGACCTACGCGGACCTCTGGCTCGGCCTCTTCCTGGAGGGGCTCGAGTCGCGCGGGTTGCGAGGCTCCACGATCGTCGTCGTCGCCGGGGACCATGGCGAGAGCCTGGGCGAGCACGAGGGCTGGGGGCACGGGTTCGTCCCCCACGACTCGACCCTGCACGTCCCCCTCGCGGTCTCGGGCCCAGGCGTCGCCCGGGGCCGCCGCGTCGCGGACCTCGTCGGGCTCATCGACCTCGCCCCGACCGTCCTTTCGCTGTGCGGGATCGCCCCGTGCCGCCAGCACCAGGGAGCCTCGCTGCTGCCGTACCTGGGACCGTCCGCCCGGCCGCCCTCCGGGGCGCGTCGCATCCTTTTCGCCTCCGGCCGGGACACGTCCACCTCCTTCGACGGGACGTACCGCCTGCTGCGCCGCGTGACGGCGTCGGGCCAGGTCGTCACCACGCTCCACGAACCGTCAAAGGACCCAAGCGAGCGCAACGACCTTTCCAGTCTTCTGCCCGACGCGGCCCGGCGCCTCTCGGGGCAGCTCCAGGACCACCTCGAACGCTTCGCGGGCTCCGCGCACGCCCGGCCCTCCTCGCCCACGCGGCCCGAGAGGTCCACGCTCGAAAGGCTGGGGTACTGGTGAGGGGAATCCGCCGGTTCCGCTGGGCCCTCCTGGCCGCGAGTTCCCTGCTCGCCCTGCAGCTCCGGGCGCAGATGCCGCCGCCGCCGGGCATGGACGTCACGGCGGCCACGACCGCCAACCTCCAGGACCTCCTGCTGACGACCGCTCCCGTCCTCGTCCCCCCTCCGGCGCCCAGGCCCGTCTTCGAGACCTCGCCCGCGCTGGCCCGGGCCTTTTCGCTCTTCGACGCCGACCGCGACGGCCGCCTCTCCCGGGACGAGGGGCGCCGCTTCCTGGCCAGCCCCGACGACCTCTGGCCCGACCCCGACGGCGACGGTTGGAGCTCCCGCGCCGAGCTCCACCTGGCCGTGTCGACCCAGAACCCGGCCGAGAGCGTCTTCTACGACGAGGACCTGACCGGCCTCCTGGCCCAGGGGGCCCGCGCCTTCGGCCAGAAGGAGCTGCGAGAGGCC